>NC_007498.2:1831666-2136944 GCF_000012885.1 Syntrophotalea carbinolica DSM 2380 | reverse complement strand
CGGCGTGGTATTGACTTTCCTGCTGATTATTTTTACCGGCGTGCTGGCTACCAACTATTTCGGGCACAAGCTGGTGCGTGCTTCCGAAAAACTGGTCTACCGCATTCCCCTGGTCAAGGGGATCTATACCCTGTTCAAGCAGGTGGCCGACACGGTTCTCAGCAGCGATCGCCAGGGATTTCGCAAGGTTGTTCTCATCGAATACCCGCGCAAGGGCCTCTGGTCCATCGGCTTCGTTACCGGTGTCAGCGAGGGTGAGCTGCAGCGCATCACGGCGCGGCGGGTGATCAACGTTTTTATACCGACCACCCCCAATCCGACCTCGGGCTATTACATCCTGGTGCCGGAGGAAGACACCTGCGTACTCGGGATGACGGTGGAAGAAGCTTTCAAGCTGATCGTCTCCGGCGGCATGGTGTCGCCGCCCGATCGCTATAAGGGCGTTCCCGTCGCAGGCGCTGCGGCCAGCAGCTTCCCGTCAGAGGATGGTCGGTAACAAACCTTTCGTTTTCCGGCATGGGAACCAGAGCGAGGTAGTTCAGCCATGATGCAGGAAACTGGAACCGTCGTCGAACTTCGCGGATGCCATGTGGCCATGGTGCTTTGCCGCAAGAGCACCTTTTGTGCGGGCTGTGCTGCCATGGGGCTCTGTCATGTCGGCGATGACGGGCGTTCCATGCTGGTGGAGACTCATAATGTGCTCGGTGCCGTGGTCGGCGACAAGGTGCGGCTGGCCAGTCGCGCCGGGCAGTTCCTGCTGGCGTCCTTTCTGCTCTATGTGGTGCCGCTGCTGGCCCTGATCGGCGGCGCTGTGCTGGGCGAGATTATCGGCGCCTTTTATACGTTACGCATCGACCCCAATCTGCTGGCGGCGATATTCGGCCTAAGCTTTTTGGTGGGATCTTTTTTCATCATCCGCATAGGGAGCCGCGCCATTCCGCGCGGGACTTTTATGCCGGAAATCATCGAAATACTGCCCGGCGAGGAGTGCAGCGAAGAACAACATGGGTATTAAAATCATTGCAAATAACAAAAAAGCCTACCACGACTATTTCATAGACGAGGTTCTGGAAGCCGGCATGGTGCTGCTCGGTACCGAGGTTAAATCGCTGCGCCTGGGCAAGGCCAATCTTAAGGATGCCTTCTGTCGCATCATGGGCGGAGAGTTGTACGTCAACAATCTGCATATCAGCCCCTACGAATTCGGCAACCGCGAAAATGCGGATCCGACCCGTGCCCGCAAGCTGTTGGTGCATCGCGCCGAACTCGACAAACTGGCGCGTAAAGTCGATGAAAAGGGACTTTCCCTGGTGCCGACCAAGCTCTATTTCAAGGAAGGGCGGGTCAAGATCGAAATTGGTATCGCCCGCGGTAAAAAACTGCATGATAAACGCCAAACCCTTAAGAGCAAAGAGGCCGATCGCGAAATGGCCCGCGCCCTGCGCGACCGGCATTAAGCCTTCATATCCCTTGGCTTTTTTTGCCAGTCGTGCGATAATGCAGATGTTCCAAAAAGCAATTCAGCGTGTCGGGTCTTCGGATCCGACATTTTATACTCAAAATCAACAAGAATCATGGGGGTGACACGGTTTCGACGGGGATTGGAAGCGAAGGTGGCATGCCGGGGACGCCAGTTGGCCTCGTTAAAAAACTGGCATACATACAAACGCCGATACTGACGTTTCGTACGCACTGGCAGCTTAATTGCTGCCTCGTCTTGAGTTCCTTCGCCTGCGCGGAGCTTAAAGACGTCAATTGAGTGGGCTAGTTTCGGTGAGCGTTCGCGGTGCCGAAGCGAAATTTAAGCGAACTCGCCTGATACACATCCTGTCGACGGGAGTTGTATCCGGTTAAACTCAAAACATCGACTACGCATGTAGAAGCCTTATGTGAAAGATTTTCGGACGCGGGTTCGATTCCCGCCACCTCCACCATTTGAGGGTACCACAAGGTACCATAAAGTAGAAAAGGCCCTGAGAAATCAGGGCTTTTTCTTTTTTGTTTGTCTCACGTTGTTCCATAAAAAACCCTTGAATCTCATCATTATGGGTATATGATGTAGGCAAGATATACCCACGCGTTTGAGTGTATACCCAAGGGGGCGAGCAATGGCTAAAAGCATTAAACCGTTATCCGCTACGAAAGTGAAGAAAGCGAAGCCAGCCGAAAAGCAGTACACCCTTTTTGATGGTCAAGGGCTGTTTCTGCTGGTGACACCAACTGGTAGTAAGCTGTGGCGCTTCAAGTATCGTTTGAATGGTAAGCCGAAGCTGATGTCTTTCGGGGCATATCCCGAGGTCAGTCTGGAGCAGGCCAGGGAAAAGCGCACCGCAGCAAGGAAGCAGGTTGCCAACGGTATTGATCCTTGTGTGGTGCGGAGGGCTGTTAAAGAATCGCAGGCTGCCGGTGAAGGTAGTTTTGAGGTTGTAGCCAGGGAATGGCACCAGAAATTTTCGTCAACATGGTCTGAATCTCACGCCAAAACCCAACTTGGACGAATGGAGCGTGACCTGTTCCCATGGTTGGGAGATCGTCCAATTGTCGAAATAACCTCACCTGAGTTGTTGGCCGTATTGCGCCGGATCGAGTCACGCGGAGCTTTGGAAACAGCCCACAGGGTAAAAACTATCTGCGGTCAGATATTCCGTTATGCAATAGCAACGGGTAGGGCAGAGCGCGATCCTGCCGCAGACCTCAAAGGAGCTTTGCCTCCAGTGCAGGCGACCCATCATGCCGCCATGACGAAACCTGGCGATCTGGCCGACCTGCTTCGTACAATTGACGCTTATGAAGGGTCACACGTGGTCCGCTGTGCTTTGCGTTTCGCCCCTCTGGTATTTGTCCGGCCAGGGGAATTGAGACAGGCTGAATGGTCTGAGTTCGACCTTGATGCAGGGGAGTGGAACATACCTGTTGAGCGCATGAAGCTGCCGAAAAAAACCAAAATACGACGTGCCGGTGAAGCGCACCTTGTCCCGTTGTCGAAACAGGCTGTGGAGATCCTGCGGGATCTGCAACCTCTGACCGGGGATGGTCTATACGTGTTCCCATCGGTGCGATCTGCTGGCAGGCCGATGAGCGACAACACCATAAATGCCGCCTTGCGTCGTCTTGGATATTCAAAAGACGAAGCAACAGGTCACGGTTTTCGAGCCACTGCGCGAACGATCCTTGATGAAGTGCTACAGGTTCGCCCCGATCTGATCGAGCACCAGCTGGCGCACAGTGTACGTGATCCTCTCGGGAGGGCATACAACCGCACAAGTTTTCTACCCGAGCGCCGGGAAATGATGCAGCTATGGGCCGACTACCTCGACGGCCTGAAAGCAGGTGCCAAGGTGATACCGATTTCAAAGCGCACTGCATCCAAATAACCGCACCCAATACCCCCGACACGCATGGCCCTCATCCTCACGGATGGGGGCTTTTTTTGTGCTTTTAGACCTTTCAAGAGACATTACAAGACTAAAAAATCCTTTAAATTCAAAAAAAATCCGTTGACAAATTCCAAATTTCGATAACTACCCGTAAACACTACGTATTGTTATTTATTAATTTTACAGTTACACAAACAACGACTTTGCAAGTATCTGGTTTATCGATTGAAAAAAGCATAATTTCCATTTTTTCCGTATTTACCGCATTTTCCGTGTTTTCCGTATAGTACTTCGTTAAGAGGGCTATGTTTGATCCTCTAGCCCTGTATGTTTTTGGTCACCGCTTGCGCATCTTGTCTAGTTGTGTGTATCTTTGAATCACGTTGTTCGACGCGTTGAATGATTGAAACAACAATTCAATCGACAGAAAGGTAAAACATTATGTACAAATTATTGCGCATTAAACAAATCATCGGAGATCCGAAGGCAACGCCACCGATTGAACCAATCATACCTGTGTGCCGGGCGACAGTTTATCGACGCATAAGTGATGGAACCTGGCCTAAACCTGTAAGGCTCGGCCCCAGAACGGTTGCATTCAGGGAGCAGGATATACGAGCCATTGCTAACGGTGAATGGGTGCCTGAAAACGCCTGAACGTAAAAGCGCCCCCGCTGGTGATAGCCGGGGCGCTCTCGTGAAGTGGTGTGTGCGGTTGGACGGACCGCGCAGCAGTGGAGGAAGTGGAAACGTGACACCAGAATACATCGAAAATTCAAAATCAGAAACCCTTGGTGGATTTACCCGCGCCGACCTGTCCAAGGTCCGCGACGCTGCCAATGCGTTCCTGGTCGCCTATATCTGGCGCCAGGGGGATGGCGAACTGAATCACCGTGCCGTGTTGGCGTCCCTCCGAAACCTTCGTCGAGAAATTAATCTGTTCGTTCATGCTGCCGGTCTTGCGGAGGGTGAACGATGATCGATCACGCCGAACAGATACCACTCCCCGAAGAGCCGCCCGAACTGGATGGTGCACCACTCCCCTGCGATCATTCCGATCCGGATCAGTTCACGCTCGACGGAGCGTCGTTCCAGGTGCTCGGGTACGATCACGGCAGGTATTTTTATTTACCTCGCGGAACCAGGCAGGTTGTCGAACTCACGGCGGCAGGGCATAACAAGCCAAATCTGACAGGGCTGGCGCCGCTGCAATGGTGGGAACGTAAATTCCCCAACAAGAAGACGGGGGTTCACTGGGATACGGCCATTAACGCCTGTCTGCGGGCCTGCGAGCGCAAGGGCGTCTATGATGCTGGCAAGGTTCGGGGGCGTGGCGCATGGGAGGACGACGGGCGCAGTGTGTTGCACCTGGGGGACCGGCTGATAGTTGATGGCATCGCCACAGACGTTGGTTGCATCGAGTCTGAATATGTTTATGAACAAGCCGCTGCCATCGATGCCGGTATGAATGAAAAACCGCTATCGACCAAAGAGGCTAATCGGTTCGCCGAACTCTGCAACTTACCTTCATGGGAATCTGGGATCTATGGTCGTCTACTCGCTGGCTGGTGCGTCGTCGCTCCGATCTGCGGGGCCATGTCATGGCGTCCGCACCTATGGATTACGGGTCAAGCCGGGACGGGCAAGACGTGGTGCGCCGATAACATTGTGAAACCCGCAGTCGGGCCCATCGGTCTTCACGTCCAGGGGGCCACTACAGAGGCAGGGCTTCGACAGTTTCTGAAACACGACGCAAGGCCAATTCTGTTCGATGAAGCCGAAGGGGAAACCCAAAAAGCGGCAGGGAAAATTCAAGCCGTGTTAGAGCTCATGCGGCAGGCGTCAAGTGAAACCGGCGCCGGAATCATCAAGGGATCATCAAGCGGCGCTGCACAAACATATTTTATAAGGAGTATGGCCTGCCTCGCGTCAATCGTGCCAGCTGCCACCCAAGCTGCCGACATTGGCCGTATCACTGTTTTAACTCTGTGCCGGAACTGTGGCCCTGATGCCAAGTCGCAGTTTGAGTTTTTACAGCGCACCGTTCACGAACTGCTGACAGATGAATGGTGCGCAGCCCTTCGCGCAAGAACTGTTCTTCTGATCCCGACCATTAAGCGTAACGTCAAGACGTTCACCCGCGCCGCCGCTGGCCATGTTGGCAACGCTCGCGCCGGGGACCAGCTGGGCACCCTTCTGGCCGGAGCCTACAGCCTGTTTTCAACGTCTGAAATATCCCCCGAAGAAGCCACCGCTTGGATCAAAAAACAGGATTGGGGAGCACTCGCGCCGACTGCTGCCGATACCCAGGCCGATGAATTCCGATGCCTGTCGAACATCCTCGAAAACACCATCAGGATCGATGCTGGCCGTGGCATTGCCGATATGGCCATCGGTGAGGTCGTTGGGGTCGTTTCAGGCCGTGCTGGTGGCTATGACGGGCTCGACGCCGCGAAGCTGGCACAGGCATTGGGCCGAACCGGCCTTAAAGTCAAAACCGCATCGGAGGATCTGCTGGTCTCCAACAACCATCGCGAAATCGGAAAAATTCTGCGGGATACTCCGTGGTCGAAAAACTGGGATGTGCTGCTGCTGAGACTGCCGGGGGCAGAACGGGCTGGGGCTGTTTATTTCAGCGGATCGACAAGCCGGGCCGTTTCAATCCCGTTGGACACCGTTTTCCCGGCGTTGGAGGACTAACTTATGTTGGACTCCAACACTCCAACATACTTCCAACACCTCTGTGTTGGGCCGATTTCGCAAGGAAAACAAATGGTTACGGATTTCCCAACGTTCCAACGCTTTTTGAGAGACACACCCCTATGTATAAACAAGCCCGTCTCTCGTACGTATCTATTATTAATTCCTGTTGGAAATGTATAGATATGTATATAAGGCACCGATTTTAAAGGGTTTTTCGTCCAACAAAAGACCGTTGGAAGGGCGTTGGACAGGTGTTGGAGCGTTGGAGATTTCGAGGGAAACAAGGAATTGAACCTAACTGCCGGGGGTTTTGAATTGAACGACACAGCAGACAGCACAAATAAAACCAACCGCTGCCCAAGGTGCGGAGGCCCGCTGTGGTATCAGCGCGTCGGGACCGATGACGGCATCGCGCCGGGCCTCTCCTGCGTACTGTGTGGATTTTGGCGGGATGTTGATGACGCTCCCAGGGGCATGACCCGCCAGGTCGTGAAAAACCGGAATACTCGCGTCCCGTGCTCCGTGGTCGGCTGCCAGAACATGATTCATCTCGAGAATAACGAAACAGGTCGCTGCACGAAGTGTAACCGGTTGATGTTCGACTGGGAACGCAGCGCGAAAACGAAGCCGGCACCGATCATCAAGGTTTTAGACCGCTGGATTTTCAACCCAGACCGCAAAAATAACGGAGGCAAAAATTGAATTTACCGGACCGTCACGAGATCGAAACCCAGCTCGCAGGTATTCGCGCCGAAGTCGCAGAGCATCGCCACCAGCTGGGGCGACTGATTAACAACCGGCGCCAGGCGTACCGCTCCGAAGCAGTCTTAGCCGGTCTGCTTGATAAGCCTGGCGAGGACCCCGAGAACATTCAGCGCCAGCTTGCCGAAGCACGGGAGAATATCGACCGGTACACAGCCGAAATCGACCACACCGAGGAAATGGTCGAGGATCTGGAGGCCGAAGCGTTGCGGCACATCGAATGTTTGGAAATTCGCCGCCGTGTCCCTGGGATCGTGCGCGACCTTAGCGTTCTGTGGTCTTGCAGAGCCAGCCGTGGGCGTTTGGCACCATCGCTGCCGAGCTATGCCGGGGAGCTTATCCGCGAGCAACTACAGGCCGCTGGGCGGGAGTTTCAGACCGGCGAAAAGGATCTGGCCGCTGTTACTGGTCGGCTGAAACGAAGTTATCGAATTTAACAACCAACTGGAGGAAAACATGGCAAAGAAAAACACCGATTTTTTGGGCAACATCCAAAAGGCACTGGCGGGCCGCGACACAGCCCGCGAAGCACTCGACGCGATTAACGGCTCCCATCGCACGCTGGAGGAAAAACTCAAGATCGCGGATACCAGGTTTAAGGGTCTTGCCGAAAGTGGCCGCGACCATCTGGACTATTGGGGTAAGGCACAGGGTGAACGTGACGTGCCTTGGACCTCGTTGTTTGGCGAAAACAACTGCCATGCCGAGGCTGTTTTCGCGAGCTTGCACCCGGAACTTTCCGAAACCATGCACCAGGCCATTGAGGCGCAGCACCAGCGACACGTCGAAGTTGGGGGCTTGGCAATCTCTGCTGCCGACTTGCCCGGTGAGGTTGCCAAGGCCGAAGCCAGGTTATTCACCGCCGAGCAGGCCCTCGAGGCCGCGTATTGTGCCGCTGAGGAGGCTGGGTTCCTTGTGAATCGTGACCCGGATATGAGCCCCGAGAGCGTGCTGGGAATCGAGCGTAACGAGTTGCTTCCCCACGACTTTTTCAGCGAGAAAATGGAGAGAATTATCGCAGCCCGTGACGGGTCTCACGCCGCATTCGTTGACGCCCGGGAACGCTGGCAGGGCTCCCGTGGGAAAGAGGCTTTTCTGAAGACCGAGGCAGAAATCGAGGCAGCTAAAAAGCATACCGAGCGCCTGCTGGCCGCTAAAAATGCAAGGTCCGAGGAGGTGCAACGTAAAACCCGTCTGGCATCGGCACTTGAGGATTATGTCCGCGATCATCGCAAGGCTCCCCCTGTGGCACAGCCCCCCGCCGAAGACAGCAGAAAGCCTGTGACCATGCAGTTAAAGGACAACGGGCCCGCGAAAGGCACCATTTGGCGCGATCGATTCGAGCAGGCCACTGGTATTGGTAAGGCCGACAAGTAAGTTATCCGGGCGGCTGCACCGTGGCCGCCCACCATTTTAAAGGAGCAAAGAAATGAAAAACGCAAAATTCGCCGGGCGGATATTCAACACGCCCTTGATGATCGCCGAAGAAAAATTAAACGTGCTGTTGCACGTGCTTGGCCCACGCTTCGACCTGGACCTGGATAACCTGCCAGCCATCGAGGCGCGAGAGGTTGCCGAATCCGAGCGAAACCGTGCCGGGTACGTGGTGCGCAACGGGACCGCTATCATCGGCATTCAGGGTACGTTGGTTCACAAATCGGGATACCTCGACGCTCTCAGCGGTTTAAGCAGTTATGAATCCCTGCGGAGTTCTTTCGACCTGGCCCTTGAGGATGACGCCGTGCGCCGGATCATCTTCGATGTTGATTCCCCTGGCGGTGAAGTTACCGGTTGTTTCGACCTGGCAGACCATATCTACCAGAGCCGAGGCAAAAAGCCGATAACCGCTGTGGTGAATGAGTCCTGCTACAGCGCCGCGTATGCCTTGGCCAGTGCTGCCGACAAGATTATCCTCCCCCGCACTGGTGGGGCCGGGTCCATTGGGGTCATCTTGGCACATGTGGATCAGAGCGGGTTCAACGAGAAAAACGGCCTTGCGGTTACGCATATTTTCGCTGGCGCACACAAGGCTGATTTTTCGCCGCATCACGCCTTGAGCGAGGAAGCAAAGACCCGCTTGCAGGGGATGGTTAATGAAACATATTCGTTGTTTGTCTCGACCGTCTCCCGCAACCGCAACATGAGTGCCGAGGCCGTCAGAAAGACTGAGGCCTGTATTTACATCGGCTCCAAGGCTGTGGCGGCAGGTCTGGCCGATCAGGTCGCAGCCGTGGACAGGTATCTGTCCGGATCAGGGGGTAGCAGCACCCCGCTCCGCATGGAGGCAGCAGAACCGGCCATCGCCATCGATAAAGCCACCGAGAGCGAGCGGGCCATGTTCGGTTCACAGGCCCGGAAGGATGCCGAGTTGTTGACGGCGAAAGAGCCCGCAGCCGCGAGTTTCGATAAAATCGCCGCAGATGCCTACTTCAAGCGCGAAAAGACCCGGCAGGAATATACCCAGACCGTCGAGGAACAGCCGCAGGAACAGCAGCCGCCCGCAGCGCAGAGCAGCCATGTCGTAGTCGAGAAAGACCGGCTCGCAGCAATCGCAGCACGGATCTACGGACCCGAGGCATAACACTTACAACGAAAGGAAACGGCACAATGAACGCAGAGAAAAAAAAGAGATTGCAGGACAACATCACCGAAGCACAGACCGCCCTTGCCGACCTCAAAACCAGCCGTGACACAGCAACCGCTTCGCTGACCGACCTGCGGGTCCGTCGTGGCGAACTTGTCGAGCGTCGCAATACCGCCGCGAAGCTGGCCGCATCGGCGAGTGAGACAAAAACCGGCCTTGCTCGCCGACAGGTCAAAGGCCTCTCAACTGCCGAGGAAATCGCCGACGACCTGTCAGCCGCACAGAGCGATGCCGATGCAGCAGAAACCGAGCTGGATGCAACGCGGACGCTGTTGAATGTCACCGACGATGAAATCGACGCGCTGCAGGTCACCATTACCGAGTCGGAAACGGCAATCCCCACCGCAGAGGCCGCATTGTGGGACGCCGTGCGCCGTGTCGAGGTGGCATCGATCACCGCCGAGTTGGTGCCCGGTCTGGCCCGATTGGAAGCGGTGCTCCGCAAGGCAATCGACGGATTTGGCCGGCAGGATCTTGTTGCCGCGTTGACCAAGGCCATTGACCAGGCATCCGGCAAACGTGAAGCAGCCACCACTGCCATCGAGGCAGAATATCTCGCGTAAATTAACCGGGGGCCGGTCTGCGGACTGGCCCCACCCTTGGAGGAGACATGGGATCTGAGATTGTAAAACTCACCACTGGTGGCCGAATATACCAGGGCTGGACCAGCATATCGATCACCCGCAGCATTGAAGCCATATCCGGCAGGTTTTCACTCGGTCTTACCGATCGCTGGCAGGGGCAAGACACGCCATGGCCGATACTGCCAGGCGCTGAGTGTACCGTAAAGATCGGCGACGATACCGTTATCACAGGGCGGGTTGACTCGATCGCCCCGCGCTACGACGCGAACAGCCATACGAACAGCGCCAGTGGCCGCGACCGAACCGGCCAGATGGTGGACTGTTCGGCAGTTCATAGCCCTGGCGATTGGGCAAACATCAGGCTTGAACGTCTGGCCGCGATTCTGGCAGAGCCGTTCGGAATCTCGGTTAAAACCGAAGTCGATACCGGCGCTCCTATCCAGTTGGTTAAAATTCAACCAGGCGAAACCTCTTTCGAGGCATTGGACCGGCATTGCCGTTTCTGCGGGGTTCTGCCTGTTTCTGATGGTCAAGGTGGCTTGATACTAACTAGGCCGGGGAAAACCAGATGTAGCACTGCATTAATCCAGGGCCAGAATGTGAAATCTGCCAGCCTGATTGACGACATCATCGACCGTTTCCGCACGTATGTCGTCCGTGGCAGTCAACCGAGTACCGATTTTATTGCCCCTGAACAGGCGTTTGCAGTAGATGGCCGCGCCAGCGACGTGGGAGTACCCTCTGGCCGGACCTTGATTGTTCTTCCGGAAAACTCCGTTGATATCGCCGCAGCGAAAAAACGCGCCCAATGGGAGGCGACTGTCAGAGCCGCTAGGGCCGTATCAGCACAGGTGACAGTTCAGGGATGGCGACAGGGCAATGGGGAGTTGTGGCCGGTCAATGCACTGGTGAATGTCGATCTGCCGTGGCTGCGACTGTCTGGGGATATGCTGATAACGGAGTTGACCCACACGCTGGATGAATCGGGGACGCAGACCACACTGACGCTGCGGAGGCCGGATGCCTTTATACCGAAACCGACTGTGCCCGAAGATCTGGACCCGTTGGCATTAATCTGACCCGAACCGAGGAGATCTACATGGCACATAAAACATACAACGAACTTGACAGCGTATTTTTTCGTGAAAGAGGCCGCTTGCAGAGTGAGATGCAGACCGAGGCCGCCGCAGCGATCTTGCAGATCGAAGGAGTCAATGCAGACATCGATCCATCCGACTTCGGAAAACTCGAAACACAGGATGACGGGACGACCCTGTTCACCTGGCGCGGAAAACCCGTGCTGCTGTTCGGGTTCAAGCCATCTGCCAAGGTCGGCAAGGGGCTGGAGTTGACGGTGGACCGTTTGCACCTGGCGCAATAACTTACGATAATCCCGCCATCCGTGAGCATCGGGCGGGACGCGGCAACTACAGGAGTGCCGCGTGGAATAACCCTGTAGAGCCCATGGGAGCGTTACCGGACCTTCTCTCCGTTCCGCGATGGGCAGAATGGCCCCTGGTTTTTCCGGGGGCCTTTCTTTATGCTACAATCTCAACAGAAACCACATCCGGAGGAGATACCCATGGCCCGAAAACGGAAACACGACACCGCAGCCGAATGTGTAGCTGAACACCGCAAACGCAAGTCCGACACCCACCGCAGGGTTGAAATTTCCTTGCCCATCGATGCCGCAGAAAAATTAAAACGGCTCGCTACCAGCGAAGCCACCACGCCGTCAATCATCATCGAGCGCATTCTGGCAGACATTCCCGACCCATCCTGAAACTTTTTTCACGTGAAATTCCCTCCAAAACGTGAAAATTCCGCAAGCATTCCCGATAGTTCACATTAAGTGGTCCAGCCGTTCACAGTAAGTGCATGAAAAATAAGCATTTTTTTCCTTGACGCTGAATAATGCTGGGCGTATGGTTGGCGCACGGTAATTCTTTCCGGTAAGTTTTTATAACTTCTCACCATTGAAAGGATCTTCACAATGCACCAAGTTTCCGTACCTGCCAACATCGCCCCCGCCGTTAAAACCATCGTTCAAGCTGTCGAGAAATTCGAATTAAGGCCCGCCGATCTGAGCGCGGCCATGCTGGAATATATCGAGAGAACGCAAGCAGATCGCTGCACCTGCACTGGTGATGGTGAGTTTTGTCCGGTCTGTGCCGCTATGGCTGAGTTGGGTGGGTGATCGATAAATGTCAGAATCAAAAGGACTGAGCCCCGTGGTGTGATACTGCGGGGCTTTTTTCCTCATGGGTTGCGGAGCCTGTCTCGCCTATCGCACAATATTCCCATGATAACTTTCGTACGGAAAATGCAGCGCTCCATTACTCATCGCGTCATGCTCATGATCGGGCGGGCTGTGGTGCGTGCTGTTAACGATGGTCCGAAGATACAGGAGCTTCAAGTATCTCTGCTCACCGATGAACTGCGCGGCGCCATCCAGTATTTTCAGCAGTTCGGCCATTGCGCGGTTCCGCTACCTGGTGCGCAGGCAGCAGTTGTTTTCCCCGGTGGCGACCGCAGCCATGGCATAGCGGTATCTGTTGACGATGGCAGATACCGTCCGCACCTCGATCCAGGCGAGTCCTGTCTGTATAACTCCGAAGGTGTGGTGATTAAGCTGCTGGCAGGTAAAACCGTGGCGATAACCGGAGCCACGCGGGTGGACATAGATGCAGACCTGCACGTTACCGGGGATATTTACGATGGCGTGAGGACTATGGCGGCCGACCGTGATATTTACAACAGCCACAAACATCCTGAAAACGACAGCGGCGGCCCGACAGATACGCCGGATCAGGAGATGTAGCAT
Source organism: Syntrophotalea carbinolica DSM 2380 (assembly GCF_000012885.1). Lineage (NCBI taxonomy): Bacteria > Pseudomonadati > Thermodesulfobacteriota > Desulfuromonadia > Desulfuromonadales > Syntrophotaleaceae > Syntrophotalea > Syntrophotalea carbinolica. The sequence continues at coordinate 2,124,050 of NC_007498.2, read as the reverse complement.
GGCGCCTATCTCGCCGGCGCCCCGAAAAGCACTGCAGCAAACTCTTTTTTTAACTCTTTTGCTTTAGCGTTGAATTGAGAGTTTATCCGTTTCTTTTCCTTCTCGATTTCATTTAATCTGCGGTCAAGATCAGCCAGCTTTGCAGGGATAACAGTTTTATTGACAACCTGTAGGGCGTGGATCATTTCCTCCTCATCTCCCTGGTCAACCAGTATCGACGCATCCCCGCGCAGAATAGCATTTTTGTGCTTGCACATCTGTCCAAGCTCCCCGGCTCGGCAAGTACAAGACACCCTCAGCAATTCATTCCGCCTAATCACCTCAACCAAATAGTGCCTGTCTGGGTCGCTGCTCTTCACCTTCACTGAAAAATGCACTGATATACCTCCTGTTCAGTAACCATAAAGTAAAAGCTCAGAGATATTTAATATCGCATTTCATGACGAACTCAAGTGGCCTGCGGATTTGCCGTAGGTTCTTTCTAGCGTCTAAGCCGGGGGTAGACGCGGAGGCCCGGCTTTTAGCTAGATACAGGTCGATTTTTGAGGGTGCCATTTTACTGTTGCCAGATATGGTAAAAGTTTACCAAATATAGAACTGGTGCGGTTTTGCGGCTGGAACGTGGATCTGGAACGGTTCCAGTTTTGAGGTTGCCAAATGGAACCAGTTGCCATTTTTGGAACGTGGGGTGAGACGACCAGAAAAACACCGCATAGAATTCATGACTACCACCTGGGGGAGATTTTTTCTGCCTTGTTATGTGGCTCGGATATGGGTAATATTAAGAAATCGGACGTCGGTGTGATTTCGATTTTCACGTATTTTTATGGGTATAGGCGTGAGTATACGATATTTTTATAAATCGCAAAAAGGGTAGGGAAAACAAGACCTTGCGATAATTATTCGATTCCCGCCACCTCCACCATTTAAAAAAGCCGGACTGTTCTCAGCAGTCCGGCTTTCCTCACTTTCCGCATGGATTGGGAAAAGGGTTGATTCCCATGAGCAACCAACACCCATACCAACCTCCCTACACCATTACTCCGGCCATCGTAAATTTTATCGCCAAGATCAGCGAAGTTACGGGGCGTCTGACCGTTATTGCTGAAAACGCCAAAGCTTTGCGGCTGCGGCGTATCAACCGTGTACGCACCATCCATAGTTCGCTGGCCATCGAGGGCAACACGCTGAGCGAGGCGCAGATCACCGCAATTCTGGACGGCAAACGGGTGATCGCACCGCCTCGCGAGGTGCAAGTAGTTAAAAACGCCCTGTTCGCCGGCCTCCCGGTGGAAAGCCTGATCTTCGAGCACCAGGCCGAGTATTATCAAGCCATTCAGGAGAGCACCCGGCAGACCGACTCCGCGCCTTTCATTGCCTTCATGCTGCGGATGATTCTGGATACTCTGATCACCTCCGCCCCCCAAGTCAGACCTCAAGTCACCCCCCAAGTCAGCGGGTTGCTGACAACGATCCAAGGCGAAATGGGTCGTGAGGCGCTGCAATCCGCCCTGGGTCTTTCTGACCGTAAATCCTTCCGCGAGCGCTACCTCAAACCCGCTCTGGCCGATGGCTTAATCGAGATGACCCTTCCCGACAAGCCCAACAGCCGCCTGCAAAAATACCGTCTTACCGCCAAAGGTCGCCAGTGGCTGGTACAGCATGGAGAAAGATAACTTCTGGGGGAATCTATGGCACTGGACTACGCCACATTAGAATTGCTCCGCCAGAACCATCCGGCCTGGCGGTTGTTGTGTGCTCATCACGCTCCGCTGGTGGCCGGTTTTCTGCACCGGGTGTTTATCGTGCCCAATGTTCGAAATCTACCACAGGCAGACCTGGTCGAGGCGCTGGAAGATGAGCTCTTCGCCCTGCGCGAGCAGTTGGGGGATGAAGCCTTTCCCGGATCCGCGCAAAGCTATCTCAACGATTGGGCTGAAAATGACAAGGGGTGGTTGCGGAAATTTTATCCGGCAGGGACGGACGAACCGCACTTTGATCTGACTCCAGCGACGGAGAAGGCTTTGGTTTGGCTGGAAGGGTTGACCGAGCGCGCATTTGTCGGCACTGAATCCCGTCTACTTACCTTGTTTGAGCTGTTGCGGCAGATGAGTGAGGGGAGCCAGACTGATCCGCAAGTGCGAATCGCTGAATTGCATAAGCGCCGCAGCGATATTGACGCGGAGATCGCCCGTATTTTGGCGGGTGATATTCCGCTTTTGGATGACACCGGTCTGAAGGATCGTTTTCAGCAGTTTTTGCAGCTGGCGCGGGAACTGCTGACCGACTTTCGCGAGGTAGAGCACAATTTCCGAACTCTCGATCGGCGGGTGCGCGAGCGCATTGCCCTTTGGGATGGATCCAAAGGGGCGCTGCTCGAGGAAATTATGGGCGAGCGCGATGCCATCGCCGATTCCGACCAGGGGAAAAGCTTTCGTGCCTTCTGGGATTTTCTGATGTCCCAGTCCCGGCAGGAAGAGTTGAGCCGCCTGCTGGAACAGGTCTTGTCCCTTCCGCCGATCCTTGCCATGTGTCCCGAATCCCGGCTGCAGCGCGTGCATTACGACTGGCTGGAAGCTGGAGAACACACCCAACGAACGGTGGCTAAGCTTTCCGAGCAGCTACGGAGGTTTCTCGACGATCAGGCCTGGCTGGAGAATCGCCGCATCATGGATATCCTGCACAGCATTGAAAACAACGCGTTGGCGGTACGCGAGGCGGTTCCTTCAGGGGGCTTTACGACTTTGTCAGAGACCTCCGCAACGGTCGAACTTCCCTTGGAACGACCTCTTTACCGGCCTCCGCTTAAAACTCTCATTACCGAGATGGCGCTTGATGAAGGGGACGCGGATGTGGATACGGCGGCTCTCTACGCACAGGTGGTGGTCGACCGGGCCGAGTTGACCCGCAATATTCGGCAGGAACTCCAGGGCCGCAGTCAGATCAGCCTTGCCGAGGTGGTGACCCGCCACCCGTTGCGTCACGGATTGGCCGAACTGGTTGCTTATTTGCAGCTGGCAGGTGAATGGCCTGAAACGGTCGTGGACGATGAGGTTCAGGAGAAGGTGAGCTGGCAGTTGGGGACTGGCGTTATGCGTCAGGCGACTTTGCCACGCATTATTTTGCTGAGGAACTGATGATGAATGTTGCCGATACCAATCCGGGTTATTTTGCCAAACCGCTCCACGAACTCTCGTCTGTGCTGGTGCCACTGCTCAAGGGTGTGCTCTATCGGGAGGATAACCCAGGGCTGTGGGGTTTGCTTCAGAAGCTTCAAGCGAGTGTTCGGGATTATGTCGCCGTTCTCGGCCTGGAGTTGATGCTCGACGAGGCAGAGGGGTACGCTTTTTTGCGTTCCCGACGCGATGACGAAGAAGATGCTCCGGTAGCCATCCCACGCCTGGTTGCCCGGCGGCAGCTCTCCTATCCGGTCAGTTTGCTGCTTGCCCTTTTGCGGAAAAAACTGGCCGAGTTCGACGCTGGCGGTGGAGATACACGCCTGATTCTTTCTCGGGATGAGGTGGTGGAGTTGGTCCGGATTTTTCTTCCGGCGGGCAGCAACGAGGTAAAACTCATCGATCAGGTCGACGCTACCTTGAACAAGATCGCTGAACTGGGTTTTATTCGCCGCTTGCGGGGGCAGGGGCAGATGATTGAGGTTCGACGCATTATCAAGGCGTTTGTCGATGCTCAATGGCTCGCCGACTTTGATAAACGGCTGGCGGAATATCGGCAGCAAATAGCCGAACCACCGGAGGAAACGGATGTCTGAAACATTGGAGCTGGAATTTATCGGCGATGATCGTTTGGCCGGATTTCGCCTGCAACGGCTCGAGGTTTTTAACTGGGGAACCTTTGACGGCCGGGTCTGGACACTGCGCCTGGGCGGGGAAAACAGTCTGCTTACCGGTGATATCGGTTCCGGAAAATCGACCCTGGTCGACGCCGTTACCACTCTGCTGGTGCCGAGTCATCGGGTTGCCTACAACAAGGCGGCTGGGGCCGAGAGTCGTGAACGTTCGCTCAGATCCTATGTGCTGGGGTTTTATAAATCGGAGCGGCAGGAAACTCTGGGCAGCGCAAAACCGGTCGCACTACGCGACTTAAACAGTTACTCGGTCATCCTCGGTGTTTTTCACAATGCAGGTTACAACAAGACCGTCACTTTGGCGCAGGTCTTCTGGATGAAAGAAGCGGGTGCGCAACCGGCTCGCCTGTATGCGGCTTGTGAACGCGACTTGTCCATTATGGCCGACTTTTCCGGGTTCGGCAGCGAGATTCTCGGTCTTCGCAAGCAACTGCGGGCAAGCCATGTCGAGTTGTTCGACAGCTTCCCTTCTTACGGTTCCTGGTTTCGCCGTCGTTTCGGCATCGATAGCGAGCAGGCGCTGGATCTGTTTCATCAGACAGTATCCCTCAAGTCGGTCGGAAACCTGACGGAATTCGTGCGCAGCCACATGCTTGAACCTTTCGATGTTGCACCACGTATCTCAGCTCTGATCGGTCACTACGAGGATCTCAACCGAGCTCATGAGGCGGTTCTCAAGGCTAAGCATCAGGTTGAAATGCTAGAGCCCTTGGTGGATGATTGTGATCGATATCGGACGCTGGCGCAAACGGCGGATAATCTTCGAGCGTGTCGTGATGCCTTGCGCCCCTGGTTCGCTACCCTGAAAATCGATCTGCTGGAGAAACGTCTTACTTCGCTGAATGAAGAGTTGGCCAGACATCGAACCGTCATCGTGCGGTTGGAGGAGCAGCGTCGCGAGCAGCAGGGACAGGAGCGCGATCTTCGCCGTACTATTGCGGAAAATGGTGGGGACCGCATCGAAAGCATCGCCGGGGAAATTCTCCAGAAACAGGATGAATTGGAGCGTCGCAAGCAAAAAGCCTCCCGCTATGAGGAGCTGGTACGTGCTTTGGGCCAATACCCCGCTACGACCTGCGACGAATTTCTGCGGCAGCGGTCCGAAATCGCCAATTGGCGTGAAACGACAGAAGAAACCGAAATCCGCACGCAGAATAATCTCAATGAAGCAGGTGTCTTGTTCAAGCAGGGAAAGGACGAATACGATCAACTGCAAAATGAAATCGCAAGTCTGAAAGCTCGGGTCAGCAATATCGACGAAAAACAGATCGCCATGCGGCGCGCACTCTGTGGGGCCCTGAATCTGGTCGAAGAAGAGATGCCTTTTGCCGGTGAGCTGCTGAAGGTACGCGACGATGAGCGTGACTGGGAAGGTGCCATTGAACGTCTGCTTCACGGTTTCGGCTTGTCTCTGCTGGTTCCTGATCGGCATTACGCCAAGGTAGCGCAGTGGGTAGACCAAACCCATCTGCGTGGGCGTCTGGTTTATTTCCGCGTGCGGGCAAAGGGGCGCGGCGAGTTGCCGTCGCTTCATCGCGATTCCCTGGTGCGCAAGATCCAGGTCAAACCCGATTCGCTCTTTTACGATTGGATTGAACGCGAGGTGGCACATCGCTTTGATTTAGCGTGCTGTCAGTCGCAGGAGCAGTTTCGCCGCGAAACCCGTGCCGTTACCAAGGCTGGGCAGATCAAGGCTCCAGGGGAAAGACATGAAAAAGATGATCGGCATCGGCTCGATGATCGTCGTCGCTATGTCCTCGGCTGGAGCAACGCCGAAAAAATCGCGGCATTGGAAAAAGAGGCCAAGCGGCAGGAAACACAACTCGCCGAACTTGCCGGTCGCATCAGCACGCTGCAAAAGGAACAAGCCGCCCTCAAGGAGCGTCTTTCGGTTCTCTCGAAGCTAGGCGAATACACCGATTTTCATGACCTTGACTGGAAACCCGTGGCGGTTTTTATCGCCAGGCTGGAAGCCGAGAAGCGAGAGCTTGAAGCGGCCTCCGATCTGCTCAAAACCCTTACAGCGCAATTGATCGCGCTCGAAGGGGAGTTGAAAGAAACGGAGGAGAAGCTTGATGGGCGGAAGGATAAGCGTTCGAAAACCGAGGAAAAAATCAGCTTCGCGCAAGAGTTGCAGGAACAGGCTCAAGCCCTTTTGGCGGAAACAACCGAAGAGATTGTACAGCGATTTTCCATGTTGGGGGAGATGCGCGAGGACGCGCTTGGCGATCAGGTGTTGACGGTTGAATCCTGTGACAACCGCGAGCGCGATATGCGGGACTGGTTACAGGCCAGGATCGATGCCGAAGCTTCGAAGATCAAGCGTTTGTCCGGAAACATTATCAAGGCAATGACCGAATACAAAGGGCAGTGGGGTTTGGAAACCAAGGATGTCGATGCCGATTTAGCTGCCGCTCCCGAGTTCCGGTCGATGCTGGATCAGCTAAAGGCTGACGATTTGCCACGCTTTGAAGGACGTTTCAAGGAACTCCTGAACGAGAACACCATCCGAGAGGTGGCGAATTTTCAATCTCAGCTGGCACGCGAACGGGAAACCATCAAAGAACGCATTGCTCAAATCAACGAATCACTCACCCAGATCGATTACAACCCCGGCCGCTATATAAGTCTCGAAGCACAGATGAATCTAGATGCCGATATCCGTGAATTCCAGACCGAGTTGCGTACCTGTACCGAAGGAGCGCTCACCGGCTCGGAGGATGCCCAGTATTCGGAAGCAAAATTCCTGCAGGTGAAGCGAATTATCGAGCGGTTCCGAGGCCGGGAAGAACATTCGGATCTGGATCGGCGCTGGACGGCCAAGGTGACCGATGTGCGCAACTGGTTCGTTTTCGCCGCCAGCGAGCGCTGGCGTGAAGACCACACCGAGTATGAACATTATGCAGATTCCGGCGGAAAATCGGGTGGTCAGAAAGAAAAGCTGGCCTACACCGTGCTTGCAGCCAGTCTGGCGTATCAGTTCGGCCTGGAATGGGGATCGGTGCGTTCGCGCTCTTTCCGCTTCGTGGTGATCGACGAGGCTTTCGGACGGGGTTCCGATGAATCGGCTCAGTATGGTTTGCAGCTTTTCGCACAACTCAATTTGCAACTGCTGATCGTTACACCGTTGCAGAAAATCCATATCATCGAGCCTTTTGTTGCCGGTGTCGGTTTTGTTCACAGTGAAGAAGGTCGCAACTCTGTCCTGCGCAACCTGAGTATTGAGGAATATCGCGACGAGAAGCAAAGGATGCAAGGATGACGTGGACGACCCCGGCTGACCTCAAAGCTCAGGTGCAAAAGCTATGGGATCGCGGCTTGCTGCTCGCATCATTGTCCGGCGATGAGTCGGTTTTCCCCAGACGTCTCACGTTCAAAGGCCCTGACTCCCAGGAACTGAGCCAAAGGTTTTCCGAGGTGCGTGACTGGATCGCCCAGTTGTCCGCTGCCGCTGGTCCCTATCGAATCGAATGGCGTTGCATCAACCACCGTGTCCTTGGGGCTAATGAAATTCCCTCGAAAATCTGGGTCGACAGCCTTGAGGACGCAGTCGGGTTGATCGGCAAACGCAGAGCGGCGGAGCAGTTTGCTGCGTTGGTCGAATTGACGAGAGAGAAACAGCCCGAACTGGTTTCCTGGTTGGGAAAACGCCCGCTACGAGCTCTTGAATTGGGCGCAGATTGGCCGCGGCTCCTTGCGATTGTCGACTGGTTGCACAGACACCCTCGTCCTGCCATTTATCTGCGCCAGATCGATCTGCCGGGTGTTCATAGCAAGATTATCGAGAAGTATCGGGGAGTGCTTGCGGACCTGCTCGATCTTGTCTTGCCAGAGTCCGCCATTGACGCAACACACAAAGGCGTCGGTGGATTCTGCCGTCGTTATGGTTTTCTGGATAAACCCACACGTGTGCGTTTTCGAGTGTTGGACTCAAATATTCGCTTGCTGCCAGTGAAAGCTGGTCAAGATATTACTCTGACACAGGAAGCCTTTGCCTCATTTGCTTTGCCGGTATCGAAAGTGTTCATCACCGAAAACGAGATCAACTTCTTGGCTTTTCCGGATGTCTCGGATGCGATGGTGATTTTCGGGGCGGGATACGGTTTTGACAATCTCTCTGCGGCCTCTTGGCTGCACGAGAAAGATATCTACTATTGGGGGGACATCGATACTCACGGATTTGCCATTCTTAACCAATTGCGCGGATTCTTGCCTCATGTTGTATCTTTTCTCATGGATCAGCAGACACTTCTTGCCCACAGAGCACTCTGGGGAGTTGAAACTCAGCCTGAAACAGGGACCCTTTCGCGGTTACTCTTGGACGAAAGCGCCCTTTACGACCAATTACGGCAGAACCATTGGGGGGATCGCGTTCGTCTTGAGCAGGAGAGGGTCGGGTATGACTTTCTGCTTGAAGTTCTTCGGGAGCTATGAATTGCAACTGTCAAGAAACCCTTGAACGTAATGCCACAAGCCCGTGGCGGCCCTTTTAGCGCCCAAGTGCGTGCCGTTTTCAGGCTGCTCGTTCGCAGATCGCGAAACAGCGTCATTGCTCGTTGCTCATGTTGGCGGGATTGGTCAGCAACACATGCTTGGTGCCGCTCAGCTTTCTAACATATTATTATTCGATTGCCGCTACCCCACCATTTGAAAAAGCCCGGCCTTTCGGTCGGGCTTTTTGTTTGCCTGAGGGTAAATTGACTCCTGAATGACATATTCAAATGGTTGATGGGATATTGGTAGGGGAGGTTTTTGCGGGAACAGAGATGCACTAAAGCTGCGCGTTTATTAATTAAATTGGTAAAAAAACAATTTGACAATGGGAGGATACCAACATAGACTATGAGGGATGTCACTAGTTTGACATAACGCTTGATGGTATTTTGCACAACAGACATGATGGGCTGTCGTTTGGAAAGGGTTATCCATGGGGATGCGTAGTATAGTTTGTCCACGTTGTGGCAGGGCTAAAATTGAAAGAATCCGACGCGACTGGTGGATGCGTTTGTTTCCGCATTCCCGTTGTTATTTTTGCCTGCACTGCGACACCCAATTTTGGCGCTTATTCCATGCGTTTTCCTTGAAAATTCGATAACAGGCGCTTGCCTGCTTACACCATAATTCTGGCGGCTACCTGATAACCTGTCGTCGAAATGCTACATACATTTAATTTAATGTTGAGCGCCATTCAGGCTCTGCCTGACCATTCTTTCCCGCTTCTGTTCCACCTTTCGCATTTCCATTACAATTTCAAATCCAGTGCTCGCGCTTAACCTTTGCACCCATGATAAACATGCGCGAAATGTCCAACGATTGGAAACACGTCTTAATTTACAATTATTTAATTGAAAGTCGGTGTGGAAACGAGTATCTTCGCCCGATGTTATGTTGTCGGGTAGACAACGTTGGATTTTATTCAGGGATTCAAAACCATCCAGTACGGGTAATATTGGCCGGTGAAGAACTGGCCTTATGTGTGGTCGTTTGGCGGATTTTTCATGCTTGAGCTGCATGCTTCATCTCTTTTGTTCGATTCAATACAGCTTGCGGCTTACAGGCGGTACATGCTGGGGAAGCGGCAAGAGTAAAAAATTGACTTAAAGGCATTTTACCGCCCGTTCGCTTCGCTCACTCGAGAACGCGGAGATCGCAGAGGGAGGCAAAGCCCGGAGTTCGGTGTTTGGTTTTAAAGCAAAATCTAAGCTTTACTCTGCGCTCTCGGCGTGCTCTGCGGTTAACGGCTTGGTTTTAAGGTTGCCCCGCGTCCCATTGAACAGCATGTTACCGCCCGTTCGCTTCGCTCACTCGAGAACGCGGAGGTCGCTGAGAGAGGCAAAACCCGGAGTTGGTTGTTTGGTTGTTTGGTTGTAAGACAAAATCTAGTCTTGTCTCTGCGCTCTCAGTGTGCTCTGCGGTAAAATAGTTTTTTTAGAAATTTTAAAGGAAAAAACATGAACATCCTCGTTTGTGGTGGAGCAGGGTACATCGGTTCCCATATGGTCAAGATGTTGACAGCGTCGGGTCATATTGTAACAATCTTTGACAATCTCTCCACCGGGCACCGGGAAGCGGTCAAGTGGGGCAAACTGGTGGTAGGGGATCTGCTTGACGAGGCTGCTCTGCGGCAGTTGTTTGCGGAGAACAGCTTCGATGCCGTCATGCATTTTTCGGCCAAATCGTTGGTCGGTGAGTCCGTTGCGCAGCCGGCCATGTATTATAAGAATAACGTTATCGGTACCTTCAATCTTCTTGAAGCCATGCGTGCCGCCGATGTCAAGCGATTCGTCTTTTCCTCTTCGGCCGCCACCTTCGGCAATCCCGTCGCCGATCGCATCGATGAAAATCATCCCCAGGCACCCATCAACCCCTATGGCGAAACCAAGTTGATGGTTGAGCACATGCTGCGCGATTATGCAGCTGCCTACGGATTGAGCTCCGTCAGCCTGCGTTACTTCAATGCCGCAGGGGCTGATCCCTCCGGAGAAATCGGCGAAGCCCACGATCCGGAAACCCATCTGATCCCCAATATCCTCAAAGCCGCTCTCGATCCTCATAAAACCCTAAAGGTTTTCGGTCAGGATTATCCGACCCCTGATGGTACCTGCGTGCGCGACTACATTCACATCAACGACCTGTGTCAGGCCCATCTTCTGGCTCTTGGCTATATGGATAATAATGACGGTGCTTTTGGCTTTAACCTGGGTAACGGGCAAGGTTTTTCCATTTTCGAGATCAATAATGCGGCGGAGTGTGTCACCGGTGGGGAGATCCAATATGAGTCATGCGACCGACGCCCCGGCGATCCGCCCATTCTGGTCGCCGATGCCACTCTGGCAAAAAAAGAACTAAAGTGGCGTCCTCAATATGTCGATATCATTGAAATTCTTCGGACTGCTTGGGATTGGCACCGTAAACAATTGTTTTAGAAGATTAAATTGGTCGGGAAATTGCTTTAGGGAATGGGGGCTTTTTGAACCATTGTCCCCTTTGCAAGAAAGTTTGAAAGAGTCAAGAGACTAACATTTTATTAAATTTAATTGCAGCTAATGGATTGGAAGGCAACGAGTTATGAATTTGACAATTATAGGATCTGGCTATGTAGGGTTGGTGACTGGTACATGTTTTGCCGAGATGGGCAACCATGTGACGTGTGTTGACCTTGATGAGAAGAAAATAGCGGATCTCAATCAGGGGCGGATCCCCATTTACGAGCCCGGCCTTGAGCCTGTGATTCTTTCAAATCTGGCCGATGGTCGTCTGCGTTTCACCACCTCTCTGGCCGAGGCGATGACCGATTCCCAGGTTTACTTCATTGCCGTTGGTACTCCGCCTGGTGAAGATGGTTCTGCAGATCTGCGCCATGTGTTGGCCGTGGCCCGGGAGATCGGGCGGTGTCTGGATAAATATGCTGTTATTGTCGACAAGTCGACAGTGCCGGTAGGTACGGCGGAAAAGGTAGCCGCCGTGATCCAGGATGAGCTCGATAAGCGTAGTGTAGATATTGCTTTTGATGTGGTAAGCAATCCTGAGTTTCTCAAGGAGGGGGCTGCCGTAGACGATTTCATGAAGCCCGACCGTATCGTCATTGGCTGCAACAGCGACCAGGCTCGCGACATCATGTGTAATCTTTATGCTGATTTCTGCCGTAACCATAACCGTATGGTCATGATGGGGGTTCGTGAGGCGGAAATGACCAAGTACGCTGCCAATGCCATGCTTGCTACCAAAATTTCATTTATGAATGAAATTGCAGGGCTTTGCGATGCTTTACAGGTCGATGTAGAAAAAGTTCGCTTAGGCATCGGTTCCGATTCGCGTATCGGGTTCCCTTTTATTTATCCTGGCTGCGGTTATGGTGGGTCATGTTTTCCTAAGGACGTCAACGCATTAATTAGCATGGCAGAGGAAAACGACCTTGAACCTATGATCCTTAACGCCGTTCATCAGCGCAATGCGGATCAAAAGAACGTTCTCTTCCGTAAAATTGTTGCCCGTTTTGGATCAGATCTTTCTGGCATGACATTCGGCCTTTGGGGCCTGGCATTCAAGCCCGGTACGGATGACATGCGGGAGGCTCCATCTGTCGTGCTGCTGCGGCAGTTAATTGATTCCGGCGCCAAGGTCAAAGCATACGATCCCGAGGCAATGGATGTAGCTATGCAAGAGCTTCCCAAAGACTGGTTTGAAAAGGGTGCTTTGGTTCTTTGCCAACATCAGTATGATGCTTTGGATGACGTGGATGCATTGGCGCTGGTCACTGAATGGAAACCGTTTCGCCACCCAGATTTTAAAGTGATGAGCTCGTTGATGAGCCAAGCGGTTGTTTTCGACGGGCGGAATCAGTATGACCCCAAAGAGATGAAATCTGAGGGGTTTGAATATTGGGGCATTGGTCGATGTGGTGATTATTCTCGGGTTGCTGGTGTTTCCGAAAGTCTATCCGAGAGCATACCTACCGTTGCGATAGTTTAGATCCATTATGGTCGCAGATCCTTCCCTGTTTAAAAATGAACTTAAGTGACGTCCTCAATTTGTCGATATCATCGAAATTTTTCGAACTGCTTGGGGAGGCACCGTAAATAGTTATTTTAGAAGAATAAATTGGTTGGGAGATTGCTTGTAAAAACATACTTGTGGACGGTGAGGATAATAGCCGGATAAATTTGAATAAATCCAAACATCAAAGGCAATGGGACGCCGATGTTGCGGAAACGGCAGAGATAAAAGTCTGATCAATCCAAGGCGTTTGGTTTAGGGTTGATCCGCGTAAATCCGTGCGCATCAGATGTGATCCGTGTACCGTTAGGAATTTAAGCTTTAAAGCAAAAGGCATGTTGGCGAATACAGATAAAATCGGATAACGGCGGATAATACCTTGAAGTCTAAGGCAATATCCGGGGTTTAGATATGGTAGTAAGGTGTTATCTGTGTGCATCTGCCGTTATCTGTGTTCGAAGAGGTTTTGATTGAAAGGCAATTGAACGCGGATGCCGCGGAAACGGCAGGGATAAAAGTCTGATCAATCCAAGGCGTTTGGTTTAGGGTTGATCCGCGTAAATCCGTGCGCATCAGATGTGATCCGTGTACCGTTAGGAATTTAAGTTTTAAAGCAAAAGGCATGTTGGTGAACATAGATAAAATCGGATAACGGCGGATAATACCTTGAAATCTAAGTCAATATCCGAGTTTTTGTTATGGATGTAAGGTTGTATCTATGTGCATCCGCTGTTATCTGTGTTCAAAGAGGTTTTGACTGAGGGGCAATAGAGCGCGGATGCTGCGGAAATAGCAGGGATAAACTTCGTTGTCTTGGTTACCACTGACAACGGACAAATTTACATTCAATATTTGTTGGGATTGGGAACGAAAAATTATGTGTGGCATAGTCGGCTATGTCGGGGCGCGCCAGGCTCCGCCTATTATTATAGATGGGTTGAAAAAACTCGAATACCGCGGGTACGACTCCGCCGGTATCGCAACCCAGAACGGCAAGGGCATTGAAGTCCTTCGCGCCGAAGGAAAACTTGTCAACCTGGAGCGTTTGCTGACCAGTAATCCCGTTAGCGGCAGCTGTGGCATCGGCCATACCCGTTGGGCAACCCACGGACGGCCTTCTGTCGCGAATGCTCATCCGCACCGCGCTGATGGGATTGTTGTCGTACATAATGGCATCATCGAAAATTATCTTGACCTTCGAGATAGATTGATTGAGAAGGGGCATTCATTTAGTTCCGATACCGACACCGAAGTTATTTCCCATTTGGTTGAGGATTTTTATCGGGAGTCCGGAGACTTTCTCAGCGCTGTGCGGAAGACCTTAACCGAAGTGCGCGGTGCCTACGCTGTCGCGGTACTGTGCGAACAGGAACCGGGCAAGATGGTCGCAGCCCGATCCGGGTCTCCACTGGTAATCGGGCAAGGTCAGGAGGAGTTCTTTGTCGCTTCCGATGTCCCGGCGATTCTCAAGCATACCCGTGAGATGATCTTTCTCGAGGATGGCGAACTTGCCTGGTTCGCTGGGAATACCATGACCCTTATGGATCTCGCAGGTAATCCGGTCACCCGCCTGCCAAAGACCATCACCTGGAACCCGGCCATGGCGGAGAAGGGCGGTTACCGCCACTTCATGCTCAAAGAGATTTACGAGCAGCCCCGCGCCATTGCTGATACCCTTGCTGGTCGCATTCCCGATGATCAGGCCGACGTGGTACTTGAGGGACTCGGGCTGAGTGATGCAGAACTCCAGAGTTTCCGAAAAGTCTTCCTGGTCGCTTGTGGTACATCCTGGCATGCGGCTCTGGTCGGTAAGTTTCTGATTGAAAAACTAGCTCGCGTCCCGGTCGAGGTCGATATCGCCAGTGAATTCCGCTACCGTGATCCCATCGTCGATGAAGGCACTTTGACGATTTTGATCAGCCAGAGCGGCGAAACGGCCGATACCCTAGCGGCTTTGCGCGAGGCAAAAGGGAAGCAAGGCAAAGCGGTCGCCATTTGTAACGTGGTTGACTCTTCCATCGCACGGGAAAGTGATGGGGTGATCTATACCCACGCCGGTCCCGAAATCGGCGTTGCCTCGACCAAAGCCTTTACCACTCAACTGGTAGCCTTCATCCTTTTGGCCCTGCGCCTCGGGCGTGCGCGGAAATCCTTGACGGATGAGCGACTGGGGTCAATAATCGCCGCTCTGAAAACGCTTCCCTCAAAAATTCAGGATACCCTTGCAGCTTGTGAACATATGGAGGAGATTGCGCGTATTTATGCGCAGGCCACCGATTTTCTTTTCCTTGGGCGCGGTAATCAGTATCCGATTGCTTTGGAGGGGGCGCTTAAACTGAAAGAAATCTCCTATATCCATGCCGAGGGCTATCCTGCAGGGGAGATGAAGCACGGTCCCATTGCCCTGATCGATGATCAGCTGCCGGTAGTGGTGGTTGCCACCCAGAACGAAAGCTTTGAGAAGGTTTTTTCCAATATGGAAGAGGTGAGGGCACGCGGCGGGCAGGTTGTAGTGATCACCGACTGTGCTGATGATGGATTGAAGGGCAAAGCCGATGTCGTACTGCCCATCCCCTCAATTGCCGATGAACTCATGCCGGTGCTCACGTCGATACCTCTTCAACTCCTGGCGTATCATTTTGCTGTGTTGCGTGGCACCGATGTTGACCAACCGCGGAATTTGGCAAAGAGTGTGACGGTGGAGTAGGGGGGTATCAAAGGCAATAGGACGCCGATACCGCGGAAACGGCAGGGATAAAAATCTGATTTAACCTCAAATCATGTTTTTGGGTCTAGGTCTGCGAAAATCCGCGCGCATAAGATATTATCCGCGTCCTATTCATTTTGAGATGGCTTTGATTTTAGGATTTAATACTCGTACTATTCAACGCTTTGAAATATCACTAGCCATCATCAAATTGCATTGCGATGGCAGATACAAAATAGGAATCTTAAATGTCAAAAGTATTGGTCACCGGCGGTGCTGGTTTTATAGGATCTCACACCGTTGTCGAGCTTCTGCAGGCAGGTTATGAGGTGGTTGTAGTCGACAACCTTAGCAACAGCTCCGCTGTGGCTCTGGATCGTATTGCTCAGATCACTGGCCGGAATCCTACTTTCGAGAAGGTTGATATCTGTAATCGCGAGAGTCTCTGGCTGGTTTTTTCAAAACATCGTCCTCATGCTGTAATTCATTTTGCAGGACTAAAGGCTGTAGGGGAGTCAGTTGAAAAGCCGCTCAGCTACTATCAGAACAATATTTCCGGAACCGTTGTGCTATGTGAGGTGATGGCTGAGTTTGGTGTAAAACAACTTGTATTCAGTTCCTCTGCAACTGTTTATGGCAACCCATCCAGTTTGCCGATTCGAGAGGACTTTCCTCTTAGTGCTACCAATCCCTATGGTCGTACTAAGCTTTTTATCGAGGAAATGCTGCGGGATCTATACGCATCGGACACCACATGGCGGATAGCTCTTTTACGTTATTTCAATCCTGTTGGTGCTCATCCCAGCGGGCTTATAGGAGAGGACCCGCAAGGGACGCCTAACAACCTGTTTCCATTTATCACACAGGTGGCCGTGGGGCGGCGTAAACGATTGACTATCTTTGGTTCCGATTACCCTACGCCGGATGGGACTGGAGTACGTGATTTTATTCATGTTGTTGATCTGGTTCAAGGACATCTTAAGGCTCTTAAAAGAATAGAGATTGATTCAGGTTTCGTGACGTGCAACTTGGGGACGGGGAAGGGATACAGTGTCATGGAGGTTGTTCGAAGTTTTGAACAGGTTTCAGGGGTGACAATTCCTTGTCAGGTTGCTGGTAGGCGATCTGGTGATATCTCTGCTTGTTATGCAGATCCATCTTTTGCAGAAGATGAGCTTGGTTGGAGAGCCAGCCGGTCACTGGATGAAATGTGTAGCGATGGTTGGCGTTGGCAGCGGATGAACCCGAATGGGTACGAGTAAATAGGGTAATATTCAAAGGGGAGCATTTTTAAAATGCTTATCTCATTGGAGATTCGATCCTATAATCTTCACTTTTTAAAGGCGATAGGGCTGAGATCCTCTTTAGGCAGGTGTAGTCCGGGGCAAGAAATTTACTGGTAGTACTATTGCCTGTATCCTAGAATGTTGGAATTTTTGATTATGATTATAAAGAGAAAAATTCGGATTACCTAGCTTAGGTTTTGTAAATACCGTGTATTTGGCCTCCATTTTGAAATTGTGTTAGTTGGGGGGCATTGGTTATTAGTTTCAATGACTAAGAACTTCTGTATTGTTCTTTTTTAACACATCAACAAGGGCCAGTTGCCCTCTTCTGGAAAAAGCTTATGAGAAAAAATGGAAGTCTAGTAAGAAATCTGTCTTTTAATCTTATAAACTTTATTCTTAATGTTATAGTGGGTATTTTTTATACTCGTTATTTAATTGATAATCTTGGGGTATCTGGATATGGTTTGATACCTTTATGTGCAACAATAGGTACATATTTTACTGTTTTCGCTCTAGTGTTCAATGCAGCCGTTGGTAGGTTTATAGCAGTATCAATTGCTAGGGAAGATTTTAAAGAAGCTAATATATATTTTAATACTTCATTATTTTCAAGTATTACTGTTGGGCTTATATTGTTATTTCCATGTTTATGGATAGCTTTGACGCCTAGTAGGATGTTAAGTATTCCTATTGGTCAAGAGATCGAGGCAAGTAAACTTCTTTTATTTACATCAGGAATGATTTTTTTTAGTATAATTTCCGTTCCATTTGAGGTTTCAACTTACTGTAAAAACCGTTTTGACCTAAGAAATAGTGTTATAATAATAAAAACATTGATTAGGGTTGGAGTTGTAATAGTATTGTTTACCAACTATAGTGCAAAAATATCTTATGTTGGATTTGGAATGTTTTTGTCTAGTATGGCCTCCTTTCTTATTTCTTTGTTTGTATGGAAACACTTAACTCCTGAGTTTTATGTTGATATAAGAGAATATAATATTTCCTCATTGAAAGAGCTAACAGCTGCAGGTGGTTGGGTATCTGTAAGCCAAGTTGGCACCCTTTTGCTATTAAATATCGATCTATTTTTAATTAATAAGTTATTTGGGGTAGAATCGGGTGGTATATATGCGTCTTTGCTTCAATGGTCTATCCTATTTAGAAGTCTTGCTCTTACAATTGCAGGAGTCTTTGGGCCAACGATAGTTATACTATATGCTAAAAATGAGATAGAGGAATTAATTAAGTATTCTAGGAAGGCAGTGAAATATCTTGGGTTGTTTATAGCTCTCCCTATAGGGTGTGTAAGTGGTTTATCCAGTCCCCTTCTAAAGGTTTGGTTGGGGGCTGGGTTTGTTGAACATGCTCCCCTCCTTACCCTTATGACAGCTCCTTTATGTTTAAACTTAGGATACTCTCCTCTTCATAATATTTCAACTGCAACAAACAAAGTTAAAATACCAGGTCTCGTTCAAATATTATCTGGACTTGCTAACCTATTTCTCGCAATTCTTTTTTCAGTTCATATGGGGTTAGGTTTGTATGGAATAGCCATAGCTGGGATTTGTGTCTTAACAATAAGAAATGTTCTTTTTACACCATTATATGGATCCCATATTATCGGACGACATTACGGTACATTTATGAGCGAATTATTGCCAATTGTGATAATGACTACCATGTTAACTTTAATATGTTATTTTGTTTCATCTATTATTGATCTTGGATCTTGGTTTAGGCTGATTCCCTTTTGTTTGTTTGTTTCAATAATTTATATGACTTTTGTATGGAAAATTTTTGTTACTCATGAAGAAAAAGAGAGTTTTGCGAAGATGATTCCAAAATTAAAGAGGGCATGATGATTTTTATACATAAATTATATACCTTATTAAGGAACAAGGTGTCGAAAACCTCTCTCAAAAATCTTATAAAGTGTGGTGTCGGTACGCAAATACATTTTTCTACCAAAATTTCATATAAGAAAAAAGTATCCATAGGAGATTATGTTTATATTGGACCTAAGTGCAATTTTATCGGTCGTGGCGGATTGTTAATTGGTGATCATGTTATTATTGCTCCGGAGACTACAATATTAACATCATTGCATCGATACAGAGAGGCCGATATGGTTCCATATGATAATGTTGAACTACTGAAGCCCGTTGTAATTGAAAAATGTGTATGGATTGGAATTAGAGCTATAATAATGCCAGGAGTAACAATCGGAGAAGGAAGTATCGTCGGTGCAGGAGCTGTTGTAACAAAGTCTTGTCCTCCTGGGTCAATCCTTGGTGGAAATCCAGCTCATATTATAGGCTCAAGGGATATGGAAGATTATAGAAAATGTATTAAGAAAAATATGTACTATTTCATGAATAAACAAATTCATAATGTTGAGAAAGTTGAAGTTTGTCAAATTGATTAGTTTGAGGGATTCTTCTATATTCTCTGTATGGTAAGGGCTTTGGGTATTCATGGTCAATCATAATTATTGTCACGCGTATGATTCAAAAAGCTTCTCGTTGTTCTCAGGTTTAGATCGGTCAGAACTTTACGAAAAATATCGGTCGCAGTCCAATGGTAAGGCCAAACAAGAAACTCAGACTATTATGGAAGTGTGACATTGGCTGGAGATATCTTATAGATGAGAAAGTAGAAAATTACTCTCCAGCCTTACATGAGCATTGAACGTATGGTGCTATAAGAAATCTATTCGAGCATTTCTATGCCAAAAATAGTAAATAATGATCGAATTTTCAACCTCTTGCAGATATAAATTGGAGAAGAAAATGAACGCGGCGTTTTTATACGGATACTATGGAATGAAAAATACGGGAGATGATGCTCTTCTTTCTGTTTGCAACTGGGGGGTACGAAAATATTTAAAAGTCCAAAAGGTGTTCGCAACCTCTACGAAAATAAATAATCCATACCTAGGGGATGGGTTTTCTCCTGTTTATAGATCGAAAGTTTTCCTTCGTGGTGAGAATAGTTTGCGTGCTTATTTAGCTGCTTCCCTTTCGAGTTCTGTTGTTTTTGGTGGTGGATCGGTTTTTCATACGGCAAAGTACATTAACAAAATGGCTCAATTTGTCAAGTTTGCTGGGAAGGGGTTGCATTTTGCTGTTGGTGTTGGTGTTGGGCCATTTCGTGATCTAAATGCTGAGCGTGCCTGTGCTAAATTATTTAATAATCTAAGCTTTGTAGGTGTCCGTGACCAGTTGAGTTTCGATATTGTAACAGATATTTGCCCTAATATTAGGTGTGAAAAAACTTTTGATCTTGCACCGCTATTACCACTTTTGTCTTCTAATAATCTTAACTCAAAAATCAATACTCAACCTAAAAAGGGTATAGGTTTTGCTCTATGTGATTACGAAAGTTTTGTCGGAGGGGATACAAAACGAGAAATTATACGTAGAGAAAAGATAAAAAAGTTTATTGACTTGTTGGACCCTAATGAAGTCCAAGAGTTGATATTTATCGACTTTAATGGTCACTACAAATTTGGTGATCATAAAATTCATAATGAAATTATAGGTAAGATTGATAAGAGGTTCAAAGTAACCCACATCTCCTATCATTCGAATCCAGGTATTGCACTTCGAGCAATATCTAATCTTCGAGCAATGGTTGCTATGAGGTTGCATTCAGCTATTTTTTCTTATGTAGTTAATATACCTTCTATTATACTGAGTTATCATGAAAAATGTAATCAATGGGCAAATGATATTGGTGTTCCATCCAGTTGTTTATTTGATAGTGTTTCTTTTGATCCATCTGAATTATCCGATTCTGTTAGATTGATTTTAGATGGAAAAATCCCAGGGCCTATTTTGAGTCCTAGCAAGGCATTGGAGTTAGCCTTTAAAAATTGGACATGGCTTGACGAATAATCGTTTTATATACAAAGTAATTTTGGAGTTAAAATGAAGAAAATCATGAATATATGTAGTTGGCTTGGACCTCCCTATGATGGCGGCAATATTAATCGTTATGAAATATTGAAAAGGCTTTCGAAAAATCATGATTTAAGATTTTTCTTTCCCAGAGATGTTACCGATTCTAGACCTATGGATGGTAGGCAATTATTAAGTTTGGGTGTATGTAATTCTGGTGTAAAAGTTCTCGACTTACCAAAGCTCTCAAAATTTGACTATTTAAAAGGATTTTTATTTAGTAAATATCCAGCTGGCATTTATGCCCGTAATAAAGCATATTTTGAAATTTTCAAAGAAGCTTTAAGTGATTATTGTCAACAATGGAAACCTGATGTAATTATTGTTTGGAATCCAGCTCTGGCTCTAATACTCAAGGATATTTGCCCTTTTGTTCGAAGGAGAATTTTGTATGCTTGCGATTGCATGAGTCTTGTCCTCGAAACTCTTGCTGAAAATCATCACAGTCATCTGAAAAAGCTTTATTATAGGAATAGTGTAAAGGGTAGTGAGTTTATCGATCGAACTGTTTATCCCTATTATGATGATGTTATATTTATAAGTGAAAGAGATGCAAGCTATTCAAAATTTAATGGGAAATATAAAATTCTTTGTAATGGTGTGGATGTTAAAAAATTTAAGCCTTTACCGAGTTTTAAATCTAAAATACCCACTCTAGGTTTCCATGGTAATTTATCGTATGAGGCGAATAGAGATGCTGTTCATTATTTAAATAATTACATAGCCCCCAGAATTCAAGAGTATTTCCCGAATATCTTGATAAAAATTATAGGCGGACCATCAAGCTCTGTTGATTCCTTGAAAAAACATTGTTTAAATTCCTCGATTCAATTTACGGGTTATGTTGATAGCTTAGAAGAAGAGCTTAATAATCTTTGGGTTTATCTTGCGCCTCTTATGATAGGGGGGGGAGTTAAGAATAAAGTTTTGGAAGCCTTATCATGTGGTCTTCCTGTTTTAGGTACTCAGGAAAGTTTCAATGGCTTATCGCTTGGTAGCATGGATGCTATAGTCTCTGATTATGATCCTGATATTTTTGTTCGAAAATTGGTTTCTCTTATTGAAAAACCACAATATGCTATAGAAGTTGGGAATAATGCTAGAAAATGGGCTGTTGAAAATGCTAGCTGGGAATCAGTCTGTTCTAAATTTGATTCTATTATCAATCAAGAAGCTTGATAGTATAATTTTAAAATTTTACAAAATTATATTTTAGGGCTGTTGACTTAGCGATATTCCATGAAGAATAATATAAAAGTGGCCTTGTTTTTTTTGTTTGTATGCGTTGGGTTTAGTCTTTCAATTTGTAATATTTTTAGCAGTTATAATGGGTTGCTATGGGCTTCAGGGCTCTCTCTTGTTTCTGCTATAATTATTTTTGTTGTTTTTTTTAAAATGAATAAGTTGCTTCCTTTATTTTTTAGTTTGTTGTTTTCAATAGGTTATTTAATAAGAGGTGTTATCGTTGGTCTAAATCCTAGTCTACTAGATGATTTGTGCCCCAAGGCTCCTGATGAGTTGTGTTTTAGTTTTACCGTTGGTCTAATAGGTTGGTTTATGTTTGTTTTGGGGGCTCTTATCACTGGTAGACCAAAAAGGTTGGAATGTAAATACACATATGGAAAGAAATATATTATCATCACTAATTGTTTGATAATTGTAGGCCTCTTCTCTAGGGCAGTGCATCAAGCCTATTCAAACTCGTCTTTTTCTTCCACTTTTTTAGGGCAATTATCAACAATTGGATTTATTTGTATGTTGTCCAGGTTGGTTGTAGCGAGAAAGGAAGAAGCTAAGTATATTTGGGCAATTATTTTTATCTACTCTGGTTTAGGACTGCTTTCTGGTCAAAGAGCAGCATGTTTTCTTCCGATTATTGCTGTAATAATTTGCTCTATATTAATCGAAGGTCAATTTAAACCAAAGAAATTAATTTTAAATTTAGGTACAGTTATTCTCTTATTTGTTGTGTCTTATCCATTCTTGACACAGGTTAAGCTTGTAATGTCCAAGCAAAGAGTGGATGCTGTAGGAAAAGAAAGAGTTACACTTGCGCAAGACGTCATGACTTCTATTGAAATGAAACAAGACATGCCTGATGGGAACGTTTTAACTGCCTTTTCATCTTCTATATTAGCTGTTTCAAAAAGAATGTCGCATTTAGAAATTGGGGCTGTGTCTGTTATACGTGGTGTTGAACGATGGGGCTTTTTGGGCGGACGATCCTTTTACCATAGTCTTATACAATTTATTCCACGTAAAATATGGAAAAATAAACCCTTTATTGGCTTTGGTGAAGAAGTTTATTATCTTCAATATGGTAATCGTTTTGGAGCGGCAACAGTACCAATTGCTGTTGATTTTTTTATGAATTTTGGATTTGTCTCGCTAATTATTGGTATGGCAGTTGTTGGATATATATATAGTTTATTGAATAATATTGTTATAGAGAAACCTTCTCCTTTTGGGATTGCCTATCTTTCTGTAATAGCATTTGATTTAGCTTATTCAGGTAGGGGGATTCCTTGGTCAGTTTTTGTTATCGCAAGTTATGGTATGGTTTGTTATTTTCTTGCCAGAATATGTAAGATACGTACACAATCTGTTGGGATGTGATGTTCATGTAATTTAAATTTGTTGATTATAGGGGAAAATGATCTACTGTCGTAAAATTTAATATAAATATAAAAAATTTTGGCCAGAAGCATATAAATGACGTTTTGATATCAATTGCCTTTATTTCAAATGGTATAGGTTGTTTTTATGGAAAAAAACAGGAATAAAAAATTACTTTTTTATTGTAATTGGGGAGTATCTGTCAAAAATGGTGTTTTTTATATATCACAACTACATAATGAATATTTGAAAAAGAGCGAAAGTTATTTTAGTGATGTTATTCTTTTATCCAAAGAGAAGGAATATCATTACACGGATGTACCAATTAATAAGACAATCAAAGTAAATCTTCTTCCGCGATTTGAATCATATTTATCTTCTTTGAGGTATTTTAAGTGTATATATAAGTCAATAAAAATGTTGTCAACTACATTTGATATCGCATATTTAAGAACTCCAGAGCCCTTTTCATGGTTGTTTCACATTTACAAAGGCAGAAATACAAAGCTTGTATACCATTATGCATCGAATCCTATAGAAGCTATATGGGGTAAAATAAATGACGGTATATTTTTCAAAATTTTAAAAACAATTTTGTTTTTACCAGAATACCTTTTGACTTTATATGTTGCAAAGAAAAATACTGCCACTTGTAACGGTGAGGGCCTGAAAAATTCACTTGAAAAATTCGGGTTTTGTAGCTTTACTATTTTAAATGAATCAACGTTAACTAGCTCCTCCTATTTAAACAATTATAGACCTATAACCACTTTTGAATTTCCGATTAAGCTTCTCTATGTCGGGTTTATTCGTCCAGCAAAAGGACTTGATTTTCTTTTTGAAGCTGTTAGCTATCTGACTCATAAAGAAAAAATGAAAGTTACCATAGATATTGTAGGTGATGGTGAATATATTTCACATTTAAAGCGGCTTTCTTCTTCTCTTGATATTTCATGCTCAACTTTTTTTCATGGTTATTTGCCTCTGGGGGAGGATATATATAATCTTTATAGATCTAGTGATATTTTTGTCTTGCCTTCCTTATCGGAAGGAAGTCCTAGAGTGATTTTGGAGGCAATGGCTAATTGTTTACCTGTAGTATCCACAAATGTTGGAAATATTCCAAATTTGCTTGCTAGGGATCGTGGAATTTTGGTCGATGTCAAAGACCCTATGATGATTAAAGATGCAATTATTAAATTAGTTAAGGATCCAACATACGCCGATATTGTTTGCAAAAATGCATATATATTTTCCAAATCTAGATCCATTGATGCATTCTTTAATGATTTCTCTGATATTGCATATAAGGATATGCTGTGAAACACTCATTGCTTTTAATTTATTCCTATATTGTAAGGGTTTCAACCTACTTTTTTCCTGATATTCCATTTTTAATGTCATTCAGAGGCTTTTTATACTCTTTAGGAATGAAATCATCTGGTCGTAACTTTCAAGTTAGTTCAAGTGCTCTTATCCGTGGACTACAGTTTCTATCAGTTGGTGAAAATGTTTTTGTTGCTCATAATTGTACTATACTAGCCGGGTGCTCTGTCTCCATAGGTAGTAATGTTTTAGTTGGTGTGGGCTCTGTTATTACAGATGGAAATCATAGTTATAAAGATAAAACCGGATATCGTTTTGGTTTATCTAAAAGGAAACCCGTAGTTATCTTGCAAGGGTCCTGGATTGGTGGAAACTGTGTTGTTTTGCCTGGCTCAGAATTTCCGCAAAATTCTGTATTGGCGGCAAACTCTACATATAGAATGCGTTCAGATGATGAAAATAGTCTTTTTTCTGGCAATCCAGCTGTCTTTATAAAATATTTTCATCGTGAGGTTAAATACTAAAATGGACAAAGTTTCTATAATTACACCCTGTCATAATTCTGCCCCTTTTGTTTTGGAAACAATTAAATCTATATCTGAACAGACCTTTACTAACTGGGAGCACATTTTAGTTGATGATGCCTCAACTGATGATACTTGGCAAATTATTCAGAAATACTGTTCAAGTGAACCTAGAGCTAAGTGTTTTAGGCTTACTAAAAACTCTGGTGCCGCATTAGCACGAAACATGGCTATTGAGGCA
The DNA here is from genome assembly GCF_000012885.1 of Syntrophotalea carbinolica DSM 2380. NCBI lineage: Bacteria > Pseudomonadati > Thermodesulfobacteriota > Desulfuromonadia > Desulfuromonadales > Syntrophotaleaceae > Syntrophotalea > Syntrophotalea carbinolica. The sequence continues at coordinate 2,099,024 of NC_007498.2, read as the reverse complement.
GCTCAAGGTCGATATATTGCATTTATTGATTCTGACGATCTATGGATGCCAGAAAAACTAGAAAAACAAATCGAGTTTATGCGTTACAAAAATGCATATTTATCTTTTTCTAGTTATGAAAAAATAAATGAATACGGAGTTCGGTCAGGGCGGATGGTGGATGTACCTAATGAAGTTAATTATAATGAAATTTTAAAAGGGTGTGTAATAGGGTGTCTTACTGCTATGTATGACAGTAAATATCTTGGCAAGGTGTATATGCCTGATATACGACGAGGCCAAGATTATGGACTTTGGCTTCGTATTCTTAGGCGAGGACATATCGCATATGGATTAAATTGTCCTCTTGCTTTATATCGGGAAAGATCTGGCTCTATCTCTTCCTCTAAATTTAAAAAAGCATATTCTCAATGGCGTATTTACAGAAATATTGAAAAGCTATCTTTAATCTGTAGTCTAAAGAACTTTTTCTTTTATTCTTATAAAGGATTCAAAAAGAAAATCATTTGATGCCTATCAATAAAAATAATGTATTCCTATAAAAATTGTTGCCGTAGGATCCAAATACTTTTTCTCCATATTTGTAAGAATTTTACGCGTTGTCTATAGAACCCAATAATTGCAAGTGAAGTATTTTGTAAACATGGTCATGCACAACGCTATTATGTTAATGTCTCATGACCGTCAGAAGATCTGTCAGTTATGGCAGGCAGGCGAGTGCAAAGTTCGCTGCCTGGAAGTACTTTACCGAGTTCGCGGGTAACGATCTACAAAACATCGGTTTGAAACATAAAATAACAATTCTTCCCATGAAGAAGTGGTAATGATCGTTTTTCCACTTTAAAGTATGGGTAAAACTTCTGGCTAAGGTGGAGCGCAAACTCATAGAAATGCAAACGTGAAGCCAGATGTTAAAACAATGCGTATCCATGAGAGCAGGTCCACTCCGATAACAAACGCCTTCCCTTGTTCATGGGCGAAGACCAGACACTGCCCAATGAGTATCTTTTTGTCGCTATAGATGTCTTTTCCTGGGATCTCTAGTCGGGATCTTCTTGGATAAAACGCAATACAGTGTCGAACTTTTTCTAGTTCAGGTTGCTGATGAAAACCCTTAAACCATCGAATGCACAGATTTAAATAACGTTAAAAGGTTCAAAGGAGGTAGCGAAAATGCGTTTTTGAAAGCCTGCTCCGAAATTGTTATTGGGATTACGCACGAATGTGTCTGCTAAGGGGTATTGGTTTGTGCCTGGTGGGCGGGTTTATAAAAATGAGCGTCTGGAAGAGGTTTTAATCCGAATTTCTTTGGCCGAACTTAGTAGAAGTCTCACCTTGGCTGACTGCCGTTTTTTGGGCATGTACGAACACTTTTATGCATATAATGCTTGCTCGGAAGAGTTCAGTACACACTATGTTGTGGCGGCATTTTCTCTGAAAGTCGAAACGCTGGAGTCTTTGCCGGATCAGCAGCATAGTGAGTATTGTTGGTTTTCGACTGCTGAAATTTGCGGCGACCCAAACGTTCATGCTCATACTAAAGATTACTTTCTACCTTCAAATGGGATTAGGTGAGAGTAGCGTTGGGTGAGGAGTGAAGAGTTAGGTGTGAAGTGTTAGAACCACATATCAAATTACGACTGCTTATTTACAGTTGTTATTGCTTTGTACTTTTGGAGGAAAAATGATTGTCCCGGTAATTATGTCCGGTGGGGCCGGTACCCGTCTTTGGCCTTTATCACGTGAGCTTTACCCCAAGCAGCTTCTGCCTCTGGTTAACGAGGCTACCATGCTGCAGGAGACCCAGCTGCGTCTTAATGGTCTACAAAACCTGGTCGAGCCGTTGGTTGTTTGCAATGAAAGTCATCGTTTCATGGTGGCGGAGCAGTTGCGCCAGGCAGGGTGCCCTGCCGGTGCAATAATGTTGGAGCCGGTTGGACGTAATACCGCTCCGGCTGTTGCTGTAGCTGCCTTGCAGGCGCAGGGTGCTGGGGATGATCCGGTTTTGCTTGTATTGCCGGCTGATCATGTGATCGTTGATGCTGAGAGTTTTCGTTGTGCTGTGGTAGAGGGCGCGAAGCTTGCTGAGGCTGGTAAGTTGGTGACTTTTGGGATTGTGCCGACTAAGGCTGAGACAGGGTATGGGTACATACGCGCTGATCGCGCGTGTCCTTTGTCATCTGTCACTTGTCATTTGTGTAAAGGCGGTCCTTTGTCCTCGGTCACTTGTCATTTGGAAAAGACAAAGGACCAGGGACCAATGACTAATGACCCGACGGCTTTTGCCGTCGCTGAATTTGTTGAAAAACCCGATGCTGAAACGGCAGAGCATTACCTTGCTTCCGGCGATTACTACTGGAACAGTGGTATGTTTATGTTCCGGGCGTCGCGGTATCTGGATGAGTTGGAGAAGTTTGCTCCGGAAATGCTGAGTTGCTGTCGTGAGGCATTGGAAAAGGCGCAGCGGGATCTCGATTTTGTTCGGTTGGATGCGGAGGCGTTTGGGGCTTGTCCGAAGGATTCCATCGACTATGCGGTGATGGAGAAGACTGCCGATGCTGCGGTGATTCCGCTGGATGCGGGGTGGAGCGATGTTGGTTCCTGGTCGGCGTTGTGGGAAGTGGGGCAGGCTGACGGTGCCGGCAATGTGATGCGTGGTGATGTGTTGACCCACGACAGTAGCAATTGTTATCTGCACTCCAGCGGTCGCATGGTTGCTGCGGTGGGGCTTGAGGATCATGTGGTGGTGGAAACAGCCGATGCCGTGCTGGTGGCGCGGCGGGATCGGGCCCAGGACGTCAAGGCTATTGTCGAGCAACTTAAAGAGCAGGGCAGGGGCGAGGCGTTGCTGCACCGTCGGGTCAACCGTCCTTGGGGCAGCTACGAGAGCATCGACCAAAGCGATCGGTTTCAGGTCAAGCGCATTACGGTAAATCCCGGTGCCAGCCTGTCTTTGCAAATGCATCATCATCGGGCTGAACACTGGATCGTGGTCAAAGGCACGGCCCGTATCACCAAGGGTGATGAAATCTTGGTCCTTTCCGAAAACCAGTCGACTTATATCCCTCTCGGTGTGAAGCACCGCCTGGAAAATCCCGGTTTGATACCGCTGGAGTTGATTGAGGTGCAGTCCGGGGCGTATCTCGGGGAAGATGATATTGTGCGTTTTGATGATCTGTACGGCCGGTAGGCCGTATAGATCATCAAAACGGGTCCTTTGTCACTTGTCCTTTGTCATTTGTGGTCGCTTACGCTTAACTTTCCTTTCATGATTTTTGTTTCCCCCTGATTAATGTCGGAATAGCCTTTCTTCTTGGGGCTTTCTTTAATAAATGGTAGATTAGAGGGGATAAATAAAGCTTATCAAGGAGAGGAAAGATGACCACTCGAAGGTTTGAGGAGCTGCGGGTATATCAGCTTTCTGAAAAATTGGCGGATGATATTTGGAAGATTGTTTCGGAATGGGATTATATGGCCAAGGATACCGTTGGAAAACAGTTGGTTCGTGCTGTTGACAGTGTAGGGGCTAATATCGCTGAAGGAACTGGTCGGGGTTCTTATCAGGATAACCGACGATTTGTACGAATAGCCAGAGGCTCCCTTTACGAAGTCAGACATTGGTTGCGTCGGGCCTATAATCGTGGATTGCTGACTGAAGATCATATTCTCTCCACCAAGCTTCTGTTGCAGGAACTTGCGCCCAAACTCAACGCCTACCTGCGTTCCATTGGTGCCCAAAAAACTATGACTGATGACAAGTGATAAAAGACGATTTTTATACAAATGACCAAGGACAGGTGACAAATGACGAATTTAACATGCTTCAAAGCCTACGACATCCGCGGTCGTTTGCCGGATGAGTTGAATGAGGATATCGCTTATCGTATTGGCCGGGCTTATGCCGAGTATCTGAAGCCGGGCCGGGTGGTGGTGGGTCGGGATGTGCGGCTCAGCAGTGCTGCGTTGTGTGATGCGCTGGCTAATGGGTTGCAAGACGGCGGGACGGATGTTTTTGATATCGGTTTGTGTGGTACGGAAGAGATATATTTCGCCACCTTCGCCGAGGAGATGGATGGCGGCATCATGGTGACGGCCAGTCACAATCCCATGGATTACAACGGCATGAAACTGGTGCGGCAGGGCTCGCGGCCCATCAGTGGAGACAGTGGGCTGGATGCTATTCGGAAGTTGGCTCAGGACAACCAATTTGCTCCGCCGGCACAACGCGGTACCCGCACTGTTCTGGATACCCGACCGCGTTATATCGAACATCTGCTGGGTTATATCGACCGGCAATCATTGCGGCCTTTGAAGGTCGTGGTCAATGTCGGCAACGGTTGTGCCGGTCCGGTACTGGATCAGCTGGAGCAGCATCTGCCTTTTGAGTTCATCAAGGTTCATCATGAGCCGGACGGCACCTTTCCCAATGGCATTCCCAATCCCTTGCTGCCGGAAAATCGGTCGGCCACGGCCGAAGCGGTGGTGGCCCACGGTGCGGATCTGGGGATTGCCTGGGATGGTGATTTTGATCGTTGTTTTCTGTTCGATGAGAAGGGTGGCTTCATCGAGGGGTATTACGTGGTGGGATTGCTGGCGGCGGTGTTTCTGCAGCACCATCCCGGCGCCCGCATCATCCATGATCCGCGTCTGACCTGGAATACCATGGATCAGGTATCGGAGCTGGGCGGTACGGCGGTTATGAGCAAGACCGGCCATGCTTTCATCAAGGAACGCATGCGCCAGGAGGATGCGGTGTACGGCGGTGAGATGAGCGCTCACCATTACTTCCGGGATTTTGCCTACTGCGACAGCGGCATGATTCCCTGGTTGCTGGTTGCGGAACTCATGAGCCGCAGTGGCCAGCCTCTTTCCAGTTTGGTGGGAGAGCGTATCAAGTGTTATCCCGCCAGCGGCGAGATCAATCGCCGCCTGAGCGATCCTGCTGCAACTCTGTCCAACATCGAGAATCATTATCGTGTCGGTGCGAAAGCAACCGATTTTACGGATGGATTGAGTATGGAGTTCGATCAGTGGCGGTTTAATCTGCGCTGCTCCAATACCGAGCCGGTGGTGCGGTTGAATGTCGAAACCCGCGGCGATCAGGGGTTGATGGAGCAGAAGACGCAGGAAATCCTAGGCATGATGGATGCGCGTTAGTTTAAAGGCATATTACCGCCCGTTCGCTTCGCTCACTCGAGGGCGCGGAGGACGCAGAGAGAGGCAAAAACCAGGAATTTGTTGTTTGGTTTAAGATAAGATCTAGATTTTGCTCTGCGTTCTCAGCGATCTCTGCGGTAAATTCAACTCAAAGGCAATAGAACGCGGATGCCGCGGAAACTGCAGGGATTAACATCTGATTTAACCCCAAAGTCCGGTTTTTTGGGTCGAGGCATTTGTCTTTATCCGTGTGCATCCGTCGTTATCTGGGGGAGTCCCGGGGACGTTCTTACTTTAGTGCATTAGCTGGGTTGAATTAAGGATAAATTAATGATATGTTTGGCCAATGCCACGACAACCCCGTCTTGACATACCGGGCCTGCTTCAACATGTCATCGTTCGCGGGATCGAACGATCAGAAATATTCCTCGATGATGGTGATCGCCGGCGTTTTGTTGACAGGTTTGACCGATTACTGGTCGAAACTGAAACCGATTGCTACGCATGGGCACTGATTCCGAACCATTTCCATCTGTTGCTGCGCTGCAACCGGATGGAACTTTCTCGCTTCATGCGTCGCCTGCTTACCGGGTATGCCGTTTATTTCAATCTCCGCCATAATCGATCCGGGCATCTGTTCCAGAACCGCTATAAGTCAATTGTGTGCGAAGAAGAAACCTATTTTTTGGAATTGATTCGCTACATTCATCTTAATCCTCTCCGGGCCGGCCTTGTGTCAGACTTGGATGAGCTAGAGCGATACCCTTGGTGCGGCCACCAGGCAATTCTCGGCAATGCGCACGTTTCGGGGCACTCCGTGGAGGCAGTCCTGGCGCACTTTGGAAGACAAATGGACTTGTCACGGGATTTGTATCGTCGATTCGTTGCAGATGGTTCCGGGATGGGTGACCAACCCCATCTGGTAGGCAAACTGTCAAAGCGACAAGAAAGCCAAACAGATGCAGTTGTTTTCGACAACCGGGTACTCGGAAGTAGTGGTTTTATAGAAACCCTTAGTGAGCAGAATGATCTCAAGGGACGATTGCAGGATCGAAAATCATTGGAAGAACTGCAGCGAATTATTGAAGATTTTTTCCGAGTAAAACCGGGGGGGCTCGGTCAGCGGGGTCGACAAGATACGATTTCATCTGCCCGTGCTGTTTATTGTTTTCTGGCCGTGGCCAAACTGCGCTATTCGGGTGTAGAGGTCGGAAAGAGGCTTGGTATCTGCGGTTCTTCCGTGAGTCGGGCAGCCAGGCGAGGTAAGGAGCTGTTTCAGTCCAAGGGCGATCTTCAGGTGTTGTGGGCAGGTTGTTAATGCACTAAAGCAAGAACGTCCCCGACTTGTCCCCTAGAAACCCTTAGTGAGCAGAATGATCTCAAGGGACGATTGCAGGATCGAAAATCATTGGAAGAACTGCAGCGAATTATTGAAGATTTTTTCCGAGTAAAACCGGGGGGGGCTCGGTCAGCGGGGTCGACAAGATACGATTTCATCTGCCCGTGCTGTTTATTGTTTTCTGGCCGTGGCCAAACTGCGCTATTCGGGTGTAGAGGTCGGAAAGAGGCTTGGTATCTGCGGTTCTTCCGTGAGTCGGGCAGCCAGGCGAGGTAAGGAGCTGTTTCAGTCCAAGGGCGATCTTCAGGTGTTGTGGGCAGGTTGTTAATGCACTAAAGCAAGAACGTCCCCGACTTGTCCCCTTGGGGACTCACAGCGGAAGGCTCTGGGGTCAGGTCTTGCAATGCCACTTTTCCACGCTAAATTCCTGATGGAAGGAGAGGTGGAAGTCATGGCTCGTTCCTTACGCATTGAATCCCCTGGGGCTGTTTATCACCTTACTTCGCGGGGTAACGCCCGGCAGGGAATCTTTGGAGACGACAAAGACCGTGAGGCCTTCCTTAACCTCCTCGGTAAGGTTGTTCGAAAATATCGCTGGCTTTGTCAGGGAGGGGCTTTGGGGTCAGGTCTTGCAATGCCACTTTTTCACGCTAACTACTGATGATAGGGGGGCAGAGGGGACGTAGGTGACCTGTTGACTTATCGCAGCAGACGGAAAAGTTTTTTTGTTTGGAAGGCTCTGGGGTCAGGTCTTGCAATGCTGCTTTTCACGCTAAATTCCTGATGGAAGGAGAGGTGGAAGTCATGGCTCGTTCCTTACGCATTGAATTCCCTGGGGCTGTTTATCACCTTACTTCGCGGGGTAACGCCCGGCAGGGAATCTTTGGAGACGACAAAGACCGTGAGGCCTTCCTTAACCTCCTCGGTAAGGTTGTTCGAAAATATCGCTGGCTTTGTCAGTAGGTGACTTGTTGATTAATCGTGTGGTAACAGAGGCTGCAGGGGGGTAGGATGATCCATTGTCTCTTAAACACTTAAGGCTCGCTGTATCAAAACCTGTTCAACATCCCGGCGGCCATCGATGCAGGCCAATATGTGAACGGCGTTGTCCAGCACTTTATATATAATCCGATAAGGACCGTTGGTGATTTCTTGGATGTCCTGGATCCCCATAGGTACCAGTTCCGGCAATGCGTGGCCGCGGTCCGGGAAATTTTTGAGCTGTCGAGCGGCTTTTTCCAGTTTTTGTACCAAATCTCTGGCTCTATCCTTGCCATCTCTGAGGGCCACATATCGATACAGCTCAAAAAGATCGGAAAGGAAATCGGGGGCAAGCACAACCTGGTAGGTTTTCATCCCTTTTTTTCCTCATGGTCAATTTTCTTCCAAAGCTCTTCAAATCCCTCATCCAAGGTTTTGCCGCGACCTTCCCGGAGGCTGCGCTCGCTTTGCGCCAGGAGCTGCATGAGCGCAATGGTGTCTTTAAGGCGTTCATATTCACGGATGCCCATGATCACGGCTTTCGCTTCGCCATTTTGAGTAATAACCAGGGCGTTGCCGTCTTGGTCGAGATGGCCTAAAACCTCAGCCGAATGGGCCTTGAAATAAGTAATCGGTTTAACGGATTCGCTCAGTTTCATCGCTGGAACCTCCATTTTGTGGCTCTTCCCCCGATCGAGTGGGTAACAGCTATCGCATGATGCCTTCAGGGTATAGCTTCAAGCCCCCGAGATGGAAATAAATGGCATTGCGGAACCGCTCCTTATTGCGGAATCCGCGACTTCTTACCTTGATAGTTTTGATCCGGCTGTTGATGCTCTCGGCCGGGCCGTTGGTGACCTTCAGAATGATGGCATTGAGAATGCCCCAAAGGTGCTCTTTGATCGTTTTCGCAACCTTTTTCATGGGCTGCAAGCGGCAACGAACAGCCCAGGCCAGCCACTTCTTCCAGGCCTTGACGGCCCAGGGTCTGCGAACGTAATGCCACAATCCCATGGCGGCCTCTTTTAGCGCCCAGGCGCGGGCGGTTTTCAGGCTGCTCTCTCGCAGATCGCGAAACCAGCGCCATTGCTTGTCGCTCATGTTGACGGGGTTGGTCAACCACACATGCTTGGTGCCGCTCAGATCCTTGCAATCCTGTTTGAGTAGCACCTTATGTTCTTCACGGCGCACCTTGTCGACGGCCTCGCCGAGATATTTGGCCACATGAAACTTGTCGAAGGCGATTTTCCGGGACGCGTCGGGAATCTTCGCCAGAGTAGCGTTGATGTAGGCAGGCCACATATCCATGGAAACCGACTCAATGCCTGCTTTCTGTTCCTCGGAAAGGGAGTCGTAGTAGTCCGTCAGATCCTTCTTGTTTCGCCCCAGGGCGACATGGAGCACGTGTCCTTGCTCCTGGTCCGAGACGACTGTGACATAATCGTGCCGCTTGCGGAAGGAGGTCTCGTCGATACCAAGATGCTTGGGAGCCTCGTTTTCGCGTCGCGCAAGGCCCCGCGCGACGGCCCGCACCATGATGCCGTCAATGGCGTTCCAGCTGAGATTCATCTGTCGGGAGACGGCCGAGATAGTGGCCTCCTTGAGCCAGTCGATGACCAAGGCTTCAAACAGGGCCGTGAACCCGGAGCCAGGTTCCGCCCAAGGCACTTCAACGGTCACGACGCCGTGCTCAGGGCACTGAACGCGGGGGACATCGGCCACAAGCATGGTCTTATACTGGCAGGTATCTAGGTGCCGCCATTTCCGCTGTCGCGTGTCGTAGCCGGGGACCGTTGCCCCACACTTTGGACAGGTCATGGGGATAGTTTGATCCCGTTCAACAAAAACACTGACCTCGCCAGCAGCAAGCGCGAGTTTCACTTCGGCGACCTTCCAGGGCGACCGAATACCAAGGATTTGAGCGTACAAAGCTGTATCATTCATGTGAGAAACCCTAACTTACCCACTCGATTTTGGGAAGAGCCCATTTTGTTAACTGAATTCAGTTTAAATTAAGTTTGATCTGAAGGCAAGACATAGCGCAACTCCTGGGGCCCCAGATGGAAGAATAACCCATGGGGTAATGTCCCCCAGAGGGGACGTAGGTGACTTGTTGACTTATCGCAGCAGACGGAAAAGGTTTTTGTTTGCACATATGTTTGCAATTAGCTAACCTGAAGCAGGTACTCGATCGATTACTCAAAGGCCGCCCGCAAGGCTCTGAAAAGTATGCCGCGCAATACAGCAAGACTCGTCATGGAGAAGATCGAGACGCTGGCGGCTGACCCATACGCGCCGAATAACAATGTCCGCAAACTCACCAACCACCCAGGATATCGTCTAAGGGTAGGGGGGTTACGGGTTGTCTACCTGGTCCATGACCAGGCACTGGTGGTTGCCGTGGTGCGCATCGCATCGCGGGGAGAGGTTTATCAATGAAAGCGCAGATCATCAAGAAAAACGGCCAGCCCGAGTATGCCGTGATTCCATATGCCGACTACCTGCGGCTGTTGGAGGCCTTTGAAGACAAGGCCGATGCGGCGGCTGTGGCCGAATTCCAGGAGGCCTACCGGGCCGGCCGGGAGTTCCTGGTTCCTGCGGAAATCCTCCGCCGCGAATTGGAAGGTGATTCGCCGGTCAAGCTTTGGCGGGACTATCGCAGCCTGACCCAGCAAGAACTGGCCGACCGGGCCGGTATCAGCAAGCCGTACCTGTCACAGATTGAATCCGGTAAGCGGCAAGGCACGGTTGAAACCCTTGCCGCCATTGCTCGAGCCCTTGACGTGCCGCTGGACGTGATCACTGAGTGAGGAATCGTCATCTGGGGACCCCGGAGGTGACGGGACCCCAGCAAAGGCTTCTGGGCCAGGTCTTGCAAGGCAGCCCAGAGGGGACGTAGGTGACTTGTTGACTTATCATTTTTTGCCGATATTCTGACATGCATGCCAAGAACAGCGCGAATCGATCATCTGGATCTTCTTCAACACGTCATGGTAAGGGGCATCGAGAAAAAGCCAATTTTTCACGATCATGCTGATCGGATCGCCTTTCTCCAGCGGATGAATCTTCTGCTGGGGGAGACGGGCACCGAATGTCTGGCGTGGTCGCTGATGCGAAACCACTCCCATCTTCTGTTGCGGGCCGGGGCAGTTGGTGATATGGCTGCTTTGGACAGCTATCCCTGGTCGGGTCATGCGGTGCTGATGGGAACTCAGGATTTGACCGGACAAAATACCGACGAAGTTCTCGGTCGGTTCGGTGGCTCCCTCAGAACGGCGCGAACTGCTTACCGTCAGTTTGTTAGCATCGGCGCGGGGCAGGGGGAGCGTGAAGAGCTTTGTGGCGGCGGGTTGCGCCGTGTGATGATGACCGGGGTGGAGGATAAACCCCAGATGTACGATGAACGGGTACTCGGTTCGGGTGAGTTTGTGCAGGGACTGCTAGATGAGTCGCGCATTTCATCATCCGAACCTTCGATTCTGACGCTCGAAATTTTGGCAGAAAAGGTGGCGGAAGTGTTCGGTGTCACGGTCGAGGATATCCGACAACCAGGTCGTCGCAACGCGGTGACGGATGCTCGCAGTCTGATCAGTTATCTCGGTTTCAGACGTATGGGTTATTCGGGTGAAGCCGTCGCTCGCATCCTGGGTATCACCCGCTCCGGGGTGTGCCGTCGAAGTGCGGCTGGAGAGGATCTTTATCGAACAGACGATAGCCTTAGAGAGCTGTTTCCGTGAGCAGGGAAGAACGGTTGGTTAAAACATGATTTTGAGTTATTACGATTCTCAAACTCGTGCTATAAAAAGTGTGTAGGTACTGTTTGAAAAGCGGGAGCCGCAAAACTCCTATTTCTTTCAGAGTTGCCCCGCATGCCGATCCCTTGCCAGGCGGGAACAACTTGGATGGATACAGTTTCCGAAAGGGATATGTCATGCAACGGGAGCAGGTCATCCGGATTCTTTCACAACATATGGAAGAAATCCGGCAAAAATTCGATGTTCAATCCCTGTCTCTTTTTGGTTCGGTTGCCAGAGGGGAATCTAGGCCGGATAGCGATCTCGATATCCTGGTTACCTACAGTCAAGTGCCTGGGATGTTTAAATACTTGGATTTAAAAGAGTATCTCGAGGGCTTGTTTCATCAGCCGGTTGATCTTGTGACTATGAAGGCCCTCAAAAAACAACTGCGCGATAAAATCCTTGGGGAGGCTGTTCATGTCCACTAGGGACTGGAGGTTTCGGATCGAGGACATTCTGGAGGCAATTACTCGTATTCAGGAATATTCCGCTGGTCTTGATTATCCTGAATGGTAACAGGATCAAAAAACCGTTGATGCGGTTATTCGTAATTTTGAGATTATCGGATAGGCAGCAAATTATGTGCCTTTCGAGGTTCAAGAACGGTTCCGAAAAATTCCCTGGGCGAAGATGAGAGGCATCAGAAATGTCTTGATTCACGAGTACTTTGGTGTGGACGTTGAAGTTGTTTGGAGAACAATTCAGGATGACTTGCCAGGGTTGAAAATACTTTTGATGGAGCTAGATAAAGGTTTAGCTTAGATTTACAACTCTCCATGTGAAGATAACATGATACTTCCGATAATCCTCTCTGGCGGAGCCGGCACTCGTCTCTGGCCCTTATCCCGTGATCAATATCCTAAGCAATTCCTACCTTTAATCCATGAAGCTACCATGCTGCAGGAGACCCAGCTGCGTCTAAACGGTCTGCAAAATCTGGCCGAACCGCTGGTGGTCTGCAACAAAAGTCACCGGTTTATGGTGGCGGAGCAGTTGCGTCAGGCTGGTTGCCCTGCGGGCGCCATTATGCTGGAGCCGGTGGGACGCAATACCGCTCCGGCTGTGGCTGTAGCTGCTTTACAGGCGCAGGGTGCTGGGGATGATCCGGTTTTGCTTATATTGCCGGCTGATCATGTGATTGTTGATGATCTGACTTTCCGTGGTGCGGTGGTTGAGGGCGCGAAGCTTGCTGAAGCGGGGAAGTTGGTGACTTTTGGGATTGTTCCGACGAAGGCTGAGACGGGGTATGGGTACATACGAGCTGAGAAGCAGTCATTAGTGATTAGTTGTCAGGTCCCGCATGATTCCTGACCTGTTTACGGAAAAGTTTTGGTTTCTTTTTTTGCCAATCCTTCAGCGCTTGTATGGGAGCTTTATGCCCCAACGCTCGCTGAGGAATATGCTGGTTGTATAGATAACCATAACGTAACAATGTCTGCTCCAAATTTTCGGCGGAATCGAACCGGGTTGTTGCCAAAACCTCGCTGATGCGACCGTTGAATCGCTCAACCATCCCGTTGGTCTGAGGGTGGCGTGGAGGAATAAGCCGATGTTCAATACCATGCTGAACGCAGGTTTTGTCGAATACATGATTCCCTGTTGGCTTTCTCTCTCCAGCAGTGGAAAATCGATCCGTGAATGCCTTGTCGTTGTCGGTGAGCAATTTTTTGATCACAAATGGCGCTTTGGCTACCAGGCGATTCAAAAAGCCCTTTGCGGCTTGGGCGGATTTGCTCTTGCACACTTCCAGGTAAACCCAGCGGGTAGCACGGTCGATGCCTACAAACAGGTAACGCCGAGAGGTTTCGTCCGGCATCTGTGGCAAATATTTGATATCGACATGAACGAACCCCGGATCGTAGTTTTTAAATGTTTTGGGCTTGTTGTTGGCCGTTTCCTCTTTCGGGATCAGGTCCGCCAATCGGGATACCCCATGTCGTCGCAAACAACGGTCAAGTCCCGCACGAGAGACGTCAGCATTGACAAATTCCCGAGTGACGACCAGGAGATCATCGAGAGACAACAACAAAGAGCGACGCAACTCGATGACAACGGCTTCCTGGGCTTCGGTCATCGTTGTATTCAGTCGGTGTGCCGTATGAGACCGATCGTGAACATCGTCACGTTTGCGCCAGCGACGTACCGTGTCAATGGATATGCCCAGTTCTTTAGCTAAAGCCTTGTGCGATTTTTCCGACTCTTGGATATATCGTCGGATTTTCGGGGTCGTTGTGGCATTAGCGTGTAACCGTATCGTCATATCAGACTCCTTTAGATTTCACCGCAGAGAATATCAAAAAGCATATCCCGAGCTAAGAATAACGGGAAGCTTTTTCTGCTAATGGAATCATCCGGGACCCAACAATTAGTGATTGGTTATTGGATGATAAGCTCAAACCTGAGACTGATGGTTCCGTTGGTAATGCTCAAAGGCAAGCGACTGTAGAAACGAGCGCTTATCCTGTTGCTGAATTTGTAGAGAAGCCGGATCAATCTACTGCCGAATCGTATCTCGCTTCCGGCGACTACTACTGGAACAGCGGTATGTTCATGTTCCGGGCTTCGCGGTATTTGGAGGAGCTGGAGAAGTTTGCACCGGAAATGCTGAGTTGCTGTCGTGAAGCTTTGGAAAAGGCGCAGCGGGATCTTGATTTTGTACGGTTGGATGCGGAGGCGTTCGGGGCTTGTCCGAAGGATTCCATTGACTATGCGGTGATGGAGAAGACTGCCGATGCAGCGGTGATTCCGCTGGATGCGGGGTGGAGTGATGTCGGATCCTGGTCGGCGCTGTGGGAAGTGGGGCAGGCAGACAGTGCCGGCAATGTGATGCGTGGTGATGTGTTGACCCACGACAGCCGCAATTGTTATCTGCACTCCAGTGGTCGCATGGTTGCCGCCGTCGGGCTTGAGGATCATGTGGTGGTGGAAACCGCCGATGCCGTGCTGGTTGCGCGGCGGGATCGGGCTCAGGACGTCAAGGCCATTGTCGAGCAACTTAAAGAGCAGGGCAGGGGCGAGGCATTGCTGCACCGGCGGGTTAACCGGCCTTGGGGAAGCTACGAGAGCATCGACCAAAGCGATCGGTTTCAGGTCAAGCGCATTACGGTTAATCCCGGCGCCTGCCTGTCTTTGCAAATGCATCACCATCGGGCTGAACACTGGATCGTTGTTAGTGGCACGGCCCGTATTACCAAGGATGACGAAACCCTGGTCCTTTCCGAAAACCAGTCGACTTATATTCCCCTCGGCGTGAAACACCGCCTGGAAAATCCCGGGTTGATACCGCTGGAGCTGATCGAGGTGCAGTCCGGGGCTTATCTCGGGGAGGATGATATTGTGCGTTTTGAGGACAGATATGGGCGGTAGAAGTCAATTATAGTGATTGGTTGGAAAGTCAAATCAGTGATTGGTGATTGGTGATTGGTTAAAAAAATAAACAAAAGCAAAGCAAAAATTAAAGCAGTGATTGTTACTAGTCACGATTCACTAATCACTTGTCACTGTTTATATAACAAGAATTATCGACGTTTTTCCAGGGAACGAATAAGTCCTTTAAGCATTCGGGATATTTGGGAAAGATCTTGTTGAGCTTTAAGTAAATTCTCTGAGTGTCCCATGTTGATCAATTTGGCGATTTCGATCTGCGTATCCAACTCGCTCGCTGAGCCTGAAGAAATATGGAGAAAATGGATAAACTCCTTCAACGTTTGTCGTGCTGCACCTTCCGCAATATTGCTGGCTATGGAGACAGCCGCCCGACACATTTGAGAAGTTAACCCGTATTTCTCTTCCGGAGGAAAGCCTCGCGTTACCGAATATATTGCTCCGGCTAAAGCTACGGATCGTTTCCAAACTTCCAATTGCTTATGGTGTTTCATTGATTTCGATATTGGACTCTGCTGAAAAGGGTTAAATTGCTACCATGCCCAACTTACCCGAGATGAAACATTAAGTAAATCTATTTTTACCAATCACTAATCACCAGTTACGAATCACTTTTTTAAATAATGGACTAATAACAAATGACGAATTTAACTTGCTTTAAAGCCTACGACATCCGCGGTCGTCTGCCGGATGAACTCAACGAGGAAATCGCTTACCGTATCGGGCGGTCTTATGCCGAGTATCTGAAGCCGGGCCGGGTGGTGGTGGGTCGGGATGTGCGGCTCAGCAGTGCGGCTTTGTGTGATGCGCTGAGCAACGGGCTTCTTGATGGTGGGACGGATGTTTTCGATATCGGTTTGTGCGGTACGGAAGAGATCTATTTCGCCACCTTTGCCGAGGAGATGGATGGCGGCATTATGGTGACGGCCAGTCACAATCCCATGGATTACAACGGCATGAAACTGGTGCGGCAGGGATCGCGGCCTATCAGTGGCGACAGTGGTCTGGATGCCATTCGGGAGTTGGCTCAGGACAACCAGTTTGCTCCGCCGGTACAACGCGGTACCCGCACTGTTCTGGAGACCCGGCCGCGTTATATCGAACATCTGCTGGGCTATATCGACCGGCAATCATTGCGGCCTCTGAAGATCGTGGTCAATGCCGGCAACGGTTGTGCCGGTCCGGTACTGGATCAGCTGGAGCAGCATCTGCCCTTTGAGTTCATCAAGGTCCATCATGATCCGGACGGTGCCTTTCCCAACGGCATTCCTAATCCCCTGTTGCCGGAAAACAGGTCGGCTACGGCCGAAGCGGTGGTGGCCCACGGTGCGGATCTGGGGATTGCCTGGGATGGTGATTTTGATCGTTGTTTTCTGTTCGACGAGAAGGGTGGCTTCATCGAGGGGTATTATGTGGTGGGATTGCTGGCGGCGGCGTTTCTGCAGCACCACCCCGGAGCCCGCATTATCCACGACCCCCGTCTGACCTGGAATACCATGGATCTGGTGTCGGAACTGGGCGGCACGGCGGTCATGAGCAAGACCGGCCATGCTTTCATCAAGGAACGCATGCGGCAGGAAGATGCGGTGTACGGCGGAGAGATGAGCGCTCACCATTACTTCCGGGATTTTGCCTACTGCGACAGCGGCATGATTCCCTGGCTGCTGGTCACCGAACTCATGAGCCGCAGTGGCCAGCCTCTTTCCAGCCTGGTGGGTGAGCGGATCAAATGTTATCCCGCCAGCGGCGAGATCAATCGTCGCCTGAGCGATCCCGCTGCAACTCTGTCCAACATCGAGAATCATTATCGTGTCGGTGCGAAAGCAACCGATTTTACGGATGGATTGAGTATGGAGTTCGATCAGTGGCGGTTTAACCTGCGCTGCTCCAATACCGAGCCGGTGGTGCGGTTGAATGTCGAAACCCGGGGTGATCAGGGGTTGATGGAGCAGAAGACGCAGGAAATCCTAGGCATGATGGATGCGCGTTAGTTTAAAGGCATATTACCGCCCGTTCGCTTCGCTCACTCGAGGGCGCGGAGGACGCAGAGAGAGGCAAAAACCAGGAATTTGTTGTTTGGTTTAAGATAAGATCTAGATTTTGCTCTGCGTTCTCAGCGATCTCTGCGGTAAATTCAACTCAAAGGCAATAGAACGCGGATGCCGCGGAAACTGCCGGGATTAACATCTGATTTAACCCCAAAGTCCGGTTTTTTGGGTCGAGGCATTTGTCTTTATCCGTGTGCATTCGCCGTTATCTGTGTTCGATATCACGGTTTTGATTTTCGGTTTGAATCCGCGTAGATCCGCGCGCATCAGATTTGATCCGCGTACCATTAGAACTTAAAGGCAAAAACCAAGGCAAGTGTCGAACACAGATAAATGCGGATAACGGCGGATAGATTCTCAAAACCTGAAGATCAAAGGCAATGGAACGCGGACGCCGCGGAAACTGCAGGGATTAACATCTGATTTAACATCAGAATCCGAATTTTGGTTCGAAGAATTTGCCTTATCTGTGTGTATCCGCCGTTATCTGTGTTCGATATGATTGTATTGATTTCAGGTTTTAATCCGCGAAGATCCGCGCGCATCCGATTTGATCCGCGTACCATTAGAACTTAAAGGCAAAAACCAAGGCAAGTGTCGAACACAGATAAATGCGGATAACGGCGGATAGATTCTCAAAACCTGAAGATCAAAGGCAATGGAACGCGGATGCCGCGGAAACTGCAGGGATTAACATCTGATTTAACCCCAAGGTCCGGTTTTTTGGGTCGAGGCATTTGTCTTTATCCGTGTGCATCCGCTGTTATCTGTGTTCGATATCACGGTTTTGATTTTCGGTTTGAATCCGCGAAGATCCGCGCGCATCCGATTTGATCCGCGTACCATTAGAACTTAAAGGCAAAAACCAAGGCAAGTGTCGAACACAGATAAATGCGGATAACGGCGGATAGATTCTCAAAACCTGAAGATCAAAGGCAATGGAACGCGGATGCCGCGGAAACTGCAGGGATAAAAATCTGATTTAACCCCAAGATCCGATTTTTGGGTCGGGGAATTTGCCTTTATCCGTGTGCATCCGCTGTTATCTGTGTTCGATATGATTGTATTGATTTCAGGTTTTAATCCGCGAAGATCCGCGCGCATCCGATTTGATCCGCGTACCATTAGAACTTAAAGGCAAAAACCAAGGCAAGTGTCGAACACAGATAAATGCGGATAACGGCGGATAGATTCTCAAAACCTGAAGATCAAAGGCAATGGAACGCGGACGCCGCGGAAACTGCAGGGATTAACATCTGATTTAACATCAGAATCCGAATTTTGGTTCGAAGAATTTGCCTTATCTGTGTGTATCCGCCGTTATCTGTGTTCGATATGATTGTATTGATTTCAGGTTTTAATCCGCGAAGATCCGCGCGCATCCGATTTGATCCGCGTACCATTAGAACTTAAAGGCAAAAACCAAGGCAAGTTGTCGAACACAGATAACATCGGATAACGGCGGATAACTTCTCAAAATCTGAAGGTCAAAGGCAATGGAACGCGGATGCCGCGGAAACTGCAGGGATTAACATCTGATTTAACCCCAAGATCTGGTTTTTAGGCCGAGGAATTTGCCTTTATCCGTGTGCATCCGCCGTTATCTGTGTTCGATATCACAGTTTTGACTTCAGGTTTGAATCCGCGAAGATCCGTGTGCATCAGATTTGATCCGCGTACCTTTCAAAAGCGTATTACCGCCCGTTCGCTTCGCTCACTCGAGAACGCAGAGATCGCAGAGAGAATCAAAACCAGGAGTATGGTTGTTTGGTTTAAAACAAGAAATAGCCTTTTCTCTGTGCTCTCAGCGTTCTCTAGCGAATGGAATGAGCGGGCGGTGAAATATATGGTTTCAGCATCAAAAACAAATCCCTCGAAATGAGAGGTGGTCCCCGATTTTCGGACAGTGTGTTAAGGTGGATTACCGCACACTGACGAAGGAGGAACACCCGTGAGCAATACCCGACGGGGACCCCAGGGGGGACTCGGGTGACTTGATGACTTACCACAGCAGAATGTTGGACGAATACCCATGGCAAGAGTTTGCATTAACATTCAGGCTCCCACCCGGTGTTGCGTGGTTCTACCAGGCGAATATTTGACAAGGTGGAGCATAAGTGGCACACTGACGAAAAAGGAGATTTGCCATGCCAGCAAAAAACCCAAGGGTCAACGTAGTCCTTGAAAAACCCCTCTATAATGCCCTCCATGATCTTGCCGAAGACGAAGGTGTCTCCATGTCCATGTTGATGCGGGACTTGGTGAAGGAGGCCCTCGCAATCCGGGAGGACCGGGCCCTGGCCGATTTAGCCGCCGAACGGGAAAATGGTTTTGACCGCCGTAAAGCTGTAAGCCATGAAGATGTCTGGGGGTAGGGTGGCATTTTCGGTCATCTATCATCCTGACGTCAAAGGGCGAGATATCCCGAAGATAAACGGCGATGTCCGGGTGCGGATCAAAAAAGCGATCGAAACCCGACTCATGGTTGCTCCTCAAGAATATGGTGAACCTTTGCGAAAAACTCTCAAGGGCTACTGGAAACTCAGGGTCGGGGATTACCGTATTGTATTCAAGATTGACGGCGACGAAATTCTTATCCTTGGTATCTGCCATCGCAAGGGAGTTTATCCGCTGATGGAAAGCCGACAGTGAAAAAACTTGTGGGATCTCAGAGGGGCCGCTGGTGCCTTTTTGAACAAGCTTTTTGATTTCATCGGAGGATGAGCAATTCCTGGCCGAAGCAATCTGCTATTTGTCTTTATCTGTGTTCATCCGCCGTTATAGATTTGATCCGCGTCCTATTCAAAAGCGTATTACCGCCCGTTCGCTTCGCTCACTCGAGAACGCTGAGGTCGCTGAGGAAAACCATAGAGTCGGAGTTGTTAATTTCTTCTCTCTGCGCTCTCAGCGTTCTCTAGCGAATGGAATGAGCGGGCGGTGAAATATCTGGTTTCATCATCAGAAACAAATCCCTCGAAATGCTTCTCGTATGTCAACAGTTTCGGCGCTCTTTGCTGTAAAAAATAGGCCCTTCAGCATCTCTTCCCGGTAAAACCTACCCATTCCGCTGTGTTTGCTATATACTCCTGTTCGTTTTCGATGAATTTCAGTGACGAAAAAGTAGAGGATCTTTCATGGCGACCACCATTTACCTGATCGGTGCCCGCGCTTCGGGCAAAACCACCATCGGCCGCGCTCTGGCGAGTGTGCTGAACTATGCTTTTGTCGATACGGACGAGTATATGTCTGCAACGAGTCACATGACGGTTGCCGAGGTGGTGGCCAAGGAAGGTTGGGTGGGGTTTCGTCGCAGGGAAAGCGAAGCCCTGCACGCCGTGACGGCACCAAAAACCGTGATAGCGACGGGTGGGGGGATGGTCCTGGCTACAGCCAACCGGAAATACATGCGGGCCCATGGGAAAGTATTTTATCTGCATGTCCCGGCCGAGGTTATGGCGGAACGCCTTAAGGCCGATCCGAATTCCGCCCAGCGTCCGACGCTTACCGGGCGATCGATCGTTGAAGAGATCAATGAAGTGATGGCAGAGCGCGAGACTCTATACCATGAGACGGCGCACTATATTCTCAACGGTTCGGTTCCCGTCGAAAGAGTGGTCAAGCAGGCCCTGGATATGCTGGGTGGTTAATTGGAAGGTTGTTGTCGGAAGTAAAGTCATAAGCGTGTTACCGCCCGTTCGTTTCACTCACTCGAGAACGCGGAGGACGCTGAGAGAGGCAAAAACAAGGAATTTTGTTCTGGTTTAAAACAAGATCTAGGATTGCTCTGTGACCTCAGCGATCTCTGCGGTTAAATGCTTAATTTTAGATTTAATCCGCGTACCATTCAAAAGCGTGTTACCGCCCGTTCGTATCACTCACTCAAGAACGCAGAGGGCGCTGAGAGAGGCAAAAACAAGGAATTTTGTTCTGGTTTAAAACAAGATCTAGGATTGCTCTGCGAACTCAGCGAGCTCTGCGGTTAAATGCTTGGTTTCAGGTTTGAATCCGCATAAATCCGTGTGCATCAGATGTTATCTGCACCCTCTGCGGTCAAAAACATCTTTTCCTACCTCGCAATCTCCAACTCCCTTTTTTTCGTATAAAACAATCGCACCATTTCATACTCAAACGGCGATCCGGTCTGGTAGTAGCGGAACGATTGGCGGTGGCGGCGATCGACGGTGCTGACGCCGGTGAACGTGCGTGAGGCGGTGTTGCTTTCCGCCCAGGCTACCGGGCCGATGCCGGCAAAGCTGGCGGCGTCGCCGGCGATGCCGAAGGTGTCACGCAGGTTGGACGGTCCCAGGATGGGAAGTACCAGGTAGGGGCCGTTGCCTGCTCCGTAATGTCCGAGGGTTTGCCCGAAATCTTCCGGTTGTTTATGCAGGCCCCAGGTCGTGGCGGGATCCCAGAGTCCGCCGATGCCGACGGTGCTGTTGATCACAAATCGGGACAGGGTAATGCCCGCGCCCTTGAATTTCAATTGCAGGATGTTGTTGAACAGGTTGTTGAACTCGAAGACGTTGTCGACGAAATTTGAAATGCGATCCTCGGCGTAGTCTGGCAGGATAAAGTCGTAAGCGGTGACCACCGGTAAAAACAGATAGCGGTCGAAATAATAGTTGAAACGGTAGGTTCCGCGATTGATCCCCTCCAGGGGATCGTAAACTTCCAGGGGGTGCTCGGTGGTGCTGTCGACAAGGTTTTCGTAGGTTCGTAGCGGTGGCCGGCTTTGGGCGGAGGTGCGGGGCAGGGTGCTGCAACCGCCAAACAGCAATCCTGCCAGCAGCAGGATGGGCAGCAATATACGCGGTGTATACTTCATTGGGTTATCCCTCCCTGCCGCTGAAAAAGTTGGTCATAAATCGGACGACGTCGGGGTGGTTCATATTGCCGCAATGCCCCCCGTGGGGGTAGATTTGTGCGCGGGTTCCGAAAACCTGTCGCAGATACTCGATATCGCCATTTCCAAGAATGATGTCGTCCTGGTTGTGCAGCAGGCCGATTTTTTGTGTCCGGCGCAGGTAGGTTTCAATGTGTTTGAGACTGAGCCTGCCGATGACATCCGTTTCGGTGAGCTCGGGATGATCTCTGTGTACATGGGGGTACAGGTATTCATGGAAATAGTTGGCAAAGGTGGTCCGGCAGGCGACCATAGCATAAGGCGTTAGCGAAGTACTCTGGTTGAATTCCGCGTGGGTCGGTGTGATGTAACCGCCCCCGTTCATGATGTCGGCAGCAAAGATCATGTTGGACGATGATAAGCGGAAGGATAATCCGATGATGGCGCGCAGAAAACTCTCACGTCGGGGATAACGTTTGTGCACTTTGTACACATATTCGCCGGAAAATTCGAAATAGCCAAGCTCTTTGTAGATGTCAGAAAGATTCTGCATGACATCGTCCAGCCAGGGCCGAAAGTTGTTGAGCCCGCCGGGAATGTTATCGTCGAGCAAGCGATCGAGGATGGAGACGGAACGGTACAGGCTGACCGGCGGGTTGATAAGCAGAACCTTCTGAAAATCGAACTGCCGTTGTTTTTCATCCAAGCGGGAGACAAAGGCCGATTGAATGCCGCCCAGGCTGTAACCGGTGAGGTAATAGGCACTCACTTCTATATTGTTCTGGATTTTGTCTATGGCAAGCTGCATGACGCGGTAAAGATCGCGAGCGTCTTCCTCCAGGTTGCCGGGGATCATGGCGCTGGAGGCGTTGATGATAAAATCCATGTGCGTGGGCGACGAAATGCTAAGTACGTGAAACCCCGCCTGGTAAAAGGCCCGCTGCAGCGAAAGCATTTTAGGGGAATCGTAGCGGGCGCCGGTGCCGGCGATGATAAAAATCAGCGGGGCCTTGCCACGTTGGTAGACCAGTGAACAGGGCAGGCCGTCTTCATACCAGAATATTTCGGGGATCTTACGCTCAGGGAAAACCTTGAGATTGAGAATGCGTGTTGGTACTTCCTGGGGCAGTACCGCGCGGTAGGGTGATGGCGCTTCGATGACCGTCGCTTCGTAGGGGTTGGTAAAAGGGTAGTCAAAAGCGTTTTCGGCCAGAGCATAAGACCCTGATCCCATAACCATCAAAAAGGTGAGCAGAAATGCGCACAATGATCGCATGATATTCTCCTGCGCATGGGTTGCCATTTTTCGGCTGACATCGGTTGGAGCACGTGTGCAGTTGGATAACCAAGAGCGGGGCAAGAGGCCCTTTATGGATGAACGCCAATTATGGATTAAATGAAATGCAGAAGCAACGGTTAATGATTCATTCTGCAGGGTAGATCAAGCACGTATGAGAACATGTGTGAAATCGGCTGCATAGGAATGTTTTGTTACAAATATGTAAAAAGAGTGTTTGCCGCTTGTTGTAAAAACGCGACCGTCTTGTAGAATTATTCCTTTGTGGATACGGGATATTGGTCAGGGGGGGCAGCATGGCTAAGGATAGTTTTATTAGGCAGAAGCACCAGGAGTATGCACAGAGTCTGAGGGATATGCATTTTCAATTGGGGAAAATGGCCAGCGAACTGACGGTAGCTTACGGTAAGCCGTCGGCTTATTATGCTAAAAAAGCCCAGGATGCCATCGCGAGTCTGAGAGGGTTGCTTGCCGAGACTTTGTACGCCGAGCATTCGGAGTGCGATCAGGATGAGGCGGGACCGAGCTACTTTACCTTCTGAAATTTTGTGAGGAGTGAGTAGGACTTGGTGATTAGTGATTAGTGATTGGTAAAAGGAAAAAGCTTTTTTGTACCTGTGATCCTCTCTAACGTATTCCCTACCTAAGGTCAGGTCTTTCTTGAGCTGTTTAATCCCCTTGTGACGCCGCCGGAACGGTGCGACCGGCGGGCGAAACAGGTGGACGACTGAGCGCAGCGAATCTTGTCCGCCCGCCCGTCGGTTGCGCCGTGGAGGGAACCCGCCGCAGGCGGGCCAGGAGCTGGGGCGCCCTTTTCTGATTACTCTTTTGAGGCGTATTAAAAGAGTAATGCGTCGTGCGGGGACGCAACCCCGCGGTTTTGAAAATAAAATTTTAAAAGCGACAATTCTAAATGTTTCGGCTTATCCCTCCCCCTGGCCCATAAGCGCCTCAGGAAGCCTTTCTATAAACGTACGTATCTCATCCCTGACCCGCCTGTAGCAGTTCAGTTGTTCTTCCTCCGTTCCACATTCCTGAGCCATTTTCGGCGGATCGTCGAAGCCGACATGTACCACCTTGGCCTGTCCCGGGAAAATAGGGCAGGTTTCATGGGCATGTCCGCAGACGGTGACGACGTAATCGAAAGGTATGTCGAGAAGGTCGCGGATATTTTGGGATTCGTGGCCGGATATATCAACCCCGACTTCGGCCATGACCTGTACGGCGCGCGGATTAAGGCCGTGGGTTTCGATTCCTGCCGACCAGGCTTCCAGCTGATCGCTCTTAAGATGTCGTGCCCATCCTTCCGCCATCTGGCTGCGGCAGGAGTTGCCGGTGCACAGGAAGAGCACCTTGATTTTGTTCGGCATGGGATTTTCCTTTTTGAAATATTTTTGAATAGTACGCGGATCAAATCTGAAATCAAGCATTTAACCGCAGAGTTCGCCGAGAACGCAGAGGAAAGCCTAGATCTTGTTTTAAACCAAATAACCAAATTCCTGGTTTTGATTATCTCTGTGTCCTCTGTGTTCTCTAGTAAGCGAAGCGAGCGGGCGGTAACATGCTTTTGAATGAGACGCGAACACCCTTAAAATCAAGCATTTAACCGCAGAGCTCGCTGAGGACGCAGAGAAAAACTCAGATCTTGTTTCAAACCAAGAACCAAATTCCTTGTTTTTGCCTCTCTCAGCGTCCTCCGCGTTCTCGAGTGAGCGAAGCGAGCGGGCGGTTATATGGTGGTTCAGTATTATTAATCAAAGGGATGAATATTGGCGCCTATTCAAAGGTGTATGGCTGTCATGTGTCAAGAAAAACTTTTAGTTTGTCCCTGCAATGGGTCCGACGATACAAAATCGAAATGCAGTAGTCCCACCCCGGTGCGTCACGTCTCCTACCTCGGAACATCCTACTCGTAATAGCCTGGCAAGTTCAGCGGACATCTTCCGCACCTGAAAACAGTGCCTATTGTCTGATGTGGGTTAATCACACGTAAATAGGTGTGGAATCTTGCGTGGATAACTTATAAAAAAATATGCGCCGGGAATATATGTCTGAAGCGATGCCAATTGCCTGAAAACACATGCGTAAATTGTTTTTCCATTCAGCAAACCACACCACTACGGTGTGGTTTGCTGAATTTTTTATATTGACCAAACTTGTCGGTTAATGTATCTTCGCGACTACGAACTTGATCAAAACAATAGGGTAACCTGGAGGTGGCTGGTGGATACAACCCGTCGTAGTATCGCAAAAGCTCTGTCGTGGCGGTTTCTTGCATCGGCCATAACGGGTGGAATCGTTTTTCTGGTCACGGGAGAACTTGAGTACGCCGCGGGCATTGGCATGGCCGATACCGTGATCAAACTGGTGGTCTATGTGGGCCACGAGAGGCTCTGGAACAACATTTCGTACGGGCGTGCCGAGAAGCAGCCCGAGTACTACATCTAAGTGGGGAGGTCGACATGTCGCAGGATAAGGACAGTAAAACATTGCCGCTGCTGGATACTCAAGGGTTGACGGCTGAGGATATTATTCGGGCCGGCATTCGCGCTGCCGGGGGCGAAGTTTCCATGGCCAGCTCATTCAGCGTGGAAGATGTGGTCGTCATCGACATGTTGCACAAAATCGCTCCCCAGGTGCGGGTGTTTGCCATCGATACCGGACGACTCAATGAGGAAACGTACCAGGTCGCCGAGTCGGTCAGGGCCCGTTACGACCTCCGGATCGACTGGTATTTTCCCGAGAGGCAGACGGTTGAAAATCTCGAACGTGAAAAGGGTCTGTTCTCTTTTCGGGAAAGTCTCGACAATCGCCATGAATGTTGCCGCATTCGTAAGGTAGAACCTCTGGGACGGGCTCTTGACGGTTTGAGCGGTTGGGTTGTGGGGTTGCGTCGGCAGCAAAGTGTAACTCGGGCACAACTCAGCCCCCTGGAGATTGACGAGGCGCACGGTGGAATAGTTAAGATATCGCCTCTGGCCGATTGGAGCGAAGAACAGGTCTGGGCGTATGCGGAGAAACACGCCTTGCCCATCCATCGCCTGCATCGCATGGGGTATCCCTCCATCGGCTGTGCGCCATGCACGCGCGCGGTTGAAGCCGGTGAAGATCTACGCGCCGGTCGCTGGTGGTGGGAAAATCCGGAACATAAGGAATGCGGGTTGCACCGATAGGGGTGAATGTCAGGCCAGATCGACGTAAATCCCGTATCTCATTCAAAAGCATTTTACCGCCCGTTCGCTTTGCTCACTCGAGAACGCGGAGGACGCAGAGAGAGGCAAAAAACAGGATAAAGGACCCATAGGTTTCCTCCGTGTTCTCTGCGTCTCTAGCGAATGTAATGAGCGGGTGGTGAAAGGTTTTTGTTTTAAAGTCAAAGACATTTGTGGAACACAGATAAATGCGGATAACAGCGGATAACTTCGCAAAAGCCTGTAGGTCAAAGGCAATAGAACGCGGATGCCGCGGAAACTGCAGGGATCAACATCTGATTTAACCCCAAGATCTAGTTTTTGGAATAAGTGCCTTTATCTGTGTTCATCCGCCGTTATCTGTGTTCGCTATGACGATTTTGATTTTCGGTTTGAATCCGCGTAGACCCGCGCGCATCGGATTTGATCCGCGTACCATTAGATCTTAAAGGCAAAAACCAAGGCAAGTTGCCGAACACAGATTAAATGCGGATAACGGCGGATAACTTCGCAAAAACCTGAAGGTCAAAGGCAATAGGACGCGGATGCCGCGGAAACTGCAGGGATAAACATCTGATGTAACCTCAAGGTCCGGTTTTTTGGGTCGAAGAATTTGTCTTTATCCGTGTGTATCCGTCGTTGTCTGTGTTCGATATCACGGTTTTGATTTCAGGTTTAAATCCGTGTGTATCAGAGGTTGTCAGCTGGTTATCCGGATTGAAGATCCAGTTTTTTACAAACAGCATATACAGGCTGACTTCGACAAACCGTCAGCCTTAATCGTAAATCCCGATGGAGAAAGTTATGACTCACCTGGAACAGTTGGAAGCGGAAAGCATACATATCATACGCGAGGTTGCCGCCGAGTTCGAAAATCCGGTGATGCTCTATTCCGTCGGCAAGGATTCAGCGGTGATGCTGCACCTGGCGCGCAAGGCTTTTTATCCTGCGCGGCCACCTTTTTCGTTGTTGCATGTCGATACCACCTGGAAGTTCCGGGAGATGATAACCTTTCGCGATCGTATGGCTGCGGAGTGCGGTTTCGATCTGCTGGTGCATATCAATGAGGAAGGCGTTCGCCAGGGCATCAACCCGTTTGTGCATGGTTCGGCGGTGCATACCGATGTTTTCAAGACTGAAGCTTTGAAGCAGGCTCTCGATAAATACAAGTTCGATGCCGCATTTGGCGGCGCCCGACGTGACGAGGAGAAATCACGCGCCAAGGAACGTATCTTTTCCTTCCGTACCTCGACCCATCGCTGGGATCCGAAAAACCAGAGGCCCGAGCTGTGGAATATTTACAATGCCAAGGTGCAGCAGGGTGAGAGTATTCGCGCCTTCCCGCTGTCCAACTGGACCGAGCTGGATGTGTGGCAGTATATCTACCTCGAAAATATTCCCATCGTGCCCCTGTATTTCGCAAAGGAAAGGCCGGTGGTGGAACGCGACGGCATGTTGATCCTGGTGGATGACGACCGTTTGCAGCTGCGACCCGGCGAGAGGGTCGAAATGAAGTCGGTGCGATTTCGTACCCTGGGTTGCTATCCGCTGACCGGCGCGGTGGAATCGACGGCTGCGACGTTGCCGGAGATCATCCAGGAGATGCTTCTGACGCGGACCTCCGAACGTCAGGGTCGGTTGATCGACCATGATCAAAGCGGATCGATGGAGAAGAAGAAGCAGGAAGGTTATTTTTAGGCTCAAAGTGACAGATGTAAGGGAAAAGGTTGGCCTAAAACCAAACCCCTTGTTCCCTGAGCCTTGCCTCTTGAACCATGAACTTTGAACCAGAGGAATAGATATGTCCCATCAATCCGAACTTATCGCGACCGATATTCATTCTTATCTGAAGCAGCAGGAAGAAAAAAGCATGCTGCGTTTCATCACCTGCGGCAGCGTCGATGACGGCAAAAGCACGCTTATCGGCCGGTTGCTGTGGGATTCTAAGATGGTGTTCGAGGATCAGTTGGCCGCGTTGACAGCCGATAGCAAACGCGTTGGTACCCAGGGAGAGAATATCGACTACGCTCTGTTGCTCGACGGGCTTCAGGCCGAGCGGGAGCAGGGCATCACCATCGATGTCGCGTATCGATATTTTTCCACCGACAAGCGTAAATTTATTGTTGCCGATACACCCGGGCATGAGCAGTACACCCGTAACATGGTCACGGGTGCCTCGACAGCGCAAGTGGCGGTGATCCTGATTGACGCTCGTAAAGGGGTGTTGACCCAGACCCGGCGTCACAGTTATCTCGTGTCGTTGGTCGGCATCCGTCACGTGGTGTTGGCCATCAACAAGATGGATCTGGTCGATTACAGCGCCAAACGGTTCGATACCATTCGTAAAGAATATCAGCTGTTTGCCTCGGGGCTCGGCTTCGAGGATATCACGGCCATACCGATATCGGCCCTGGAAGGGGATAATGTCCTTTCCGCAAGCCATCGCACTGCCTGGTATGAGGGCCCCACGTTAATGGAATATCTCGAGACGGTGCGGGTCGAGGATGCGGCGGCGGCCAGACCGTTTCGGTTGCCGGTCCAGTGGGTGAACCGACCCCATCTCGATTTTCGCGGATTCAGCGGAACCATCGCATCCGGTACGATTCGCACCGGTGACGAGATCGTCGTGACATCCTCCGGGCAAACCAGTCGCGTGGCGCGTATCGTGACCATGGATGGCGATCTGCAGGAGGCCGTTGCCGGCCAGGCGGTTACCTTGACTCTGACGGATGAGATCGATATCAGCCGTGGGGATCTGCTGGCGACCCCCGAACAGCGTCCGCAACACAGTGATCAGCTTGAAGCAAAGCTTGTCTGGCTGCATGAACAACCCCTGTCCAGCAGCCGCAGCTATGTGCTCAAGTCCGCTGCAGGCAGTGCTCCGGCCCAGGTGCGCGAAGTCAAATGCAAAGTCAATGTCAACAGCCTGCAGCAGGAGCCCGGCACCAGTCTGGCCCTCAATGAAGTTGGCGTTTGTCATATTGCTGTCAGCAAAAAGCTGGATTTCGATGCCTATCGGGAAAACGGAGCCACGGGCAGTTTCATTCTTATCGATCGCCTCACCCATGCTACGGTTGCTGCCGGTATGATCGATGGTGCCCTGGCAAGTGTGTCGGAGACGCCATGGACTTCGCTCTGCCTGGATAGAGCGGCTCGTGCCGGCACCAAAGAACAACAACCGAAAGTTCTCTGGTTCAGCGGATTTGACCGGCAAGGGCAGCAGAATCTGCCCCAGCTGTTGGAGAAGAAACTCCACAGTCTGGGCCGCCATACCTATCTGCTGGATAGTGCCGTGCTTGGCGAGTCCCTCCGGGGCGAAATCGGTGAAGATGGAACCCTGCGCCGCGTGCAATTAAAGCAGTTGCTGGAAACGGCCCACATTCTGGTCGATGCCGGACTTATCGTGCTTGTCGCCGCCGATGTTGACCTGACCCGGGCATCACGGATCGCCGGGAATATCCTGGACAGTGAGGATTGCCTGGAGATCTGTCATGCCGATGCCGGCGCCGGAGAAACGTTTACCGATAGGATTATGGTATGCCCGACAGAGTCGGAACACCCTGAAAAACTGATTGAACGGCTCAGCGCAGAGCTGCTGGTCTGAAGTTTTTCTCATGCGAGCTATTGACCTTTGCATTGGTCGGGAGCATATTGGCAAAACCCGGTCGGTTCCGTATGGGGCCGGTCGGGTCAGCTTGTCCAGTTTATCCGCGGAGACTTTACCCTCCGGTTTTACATGTTTCCCGGGAGTTATTTCCAGCCCTTCAAACAAGGAATTGTCAGATGAACGATACTGCAGCCATCGATTATCGAACCCTTAAAATCAACGGCGTCTATCAGCAAAATGCCGCCGGCGACCTGATGGTGAGAGCCAAGCTTCCGGGCGGTGTTCTCTCGGCGGAGCAGGCCGATGCGATATGCGATATTTCCGATTTTTTTTCCAACGGTATGCTGCATTTGACCTGCAGGGGTAACATAGAGGTGCACGGTGTGCAGGGGGATGCGCTGCCGGAGGTGTTCCGGCGTTTCCATGCTGTCGGTTTGACCAGTCGCGGTGCCTGTGGCGGCGCGGTTCGCAGTATTGCCTGCGCAGCGGCTGAAGGGCAGAGCTTCTCACGTATTCAGATACTGGTTCGAGCATTACATGAACACTTTACGGGGAATCCGTATTTTGAAGGGCTGCCCAAGAAATTCAAGTTGGCCGTGGAAAACGGCTATCATGGAGCATATCACCTGTTTCAGGATCTGGTCATGGTCTATCTCGGTAACGAAGAGGGGCGTGATCTGTGTGACATATGGGTGGCAGGCGGCCTCGGTCGCCAGCCGCAGGAGGGATTTTTGCTGGCCGGTAGGGTTCCCTTTGAGCGCCTGATACCGCTTATCGAGGGCGTGATAAAGGTTTATCAGAAGCATGCGCCGGCGGGCAAACGCCTTAAACATCTATTGGCGGATATTGGCGAAAAAGAGTTTCGCGCTCTGCTGGCCGTGGAAACCGGAGGATCTCCCGTGTGTCCGATCGCCAGTCCCTTTGATGATGCCCTGGGTGAAGTGTCTGCTCCGGGGAGTTACGGCTGGATCGACGTGCCGGTGTTTGCCGGAGAGCTGGCGGTTGCCGATTTGCGCAACATCGCCGGCATCGTTCGTGACCTCGGTGACGGATACCTCGCCGTCAGTAGGGATCAGAATCTGCTGGTGTCTTTGGGGGCGGGTATCGATGCTGCGAAGCTGCGAGGCGCTTTGCAGTCCGCCGGATATCTCAAAGACGAAAAACCGTTGCAATGCCGTGCCTGTCCCGGTACCCATGCCTGCCCCAAAGGGCTGGTGGCGACCAGGGATGTCGCACGGCAGCTGCAGGAGGCTTTGGGTAACAAAGGTACCGACCTGACCTGGGCCGTTTCGGGATGCCCCAATAGCTGTTCGCAGCCGCAATTGGCTGATTTTGGTATCATTGGTGTACGCAAGGGCAGCGATAGTAAAGAAGCCCTGTACGATCTCTACCGGCGCGAAGGTGAAGGTTTTGGTAAGGTTGTTCGCGAAAAACTTTCCCTCGATGCGTTGCTGCAGGCGGTTAAAGAGCTTATTTAGGAATTTTGTGCTGAGTTGATTTTCAGCTGTAGAAGTGGTTTTGATATGAAACGCTCCTTTTCTTTTTTGGAAAGGGGCGTTTTTTTATTCTTAACTGTCGGTTCACAGTTGGAAGGCGGCGTTGCCGCTATCGGTGTTGCCGTTAATCCCCTTGTGACGTCGCCGGAACGGAGCAGGCGAAGGGTGAAACCGGTGCCGCTAAATTAAGGCAACTAACAACTCTGTGTCCCGGTGCCCGATTTAGAGCGAAAAGGTTTTACCCAACAGAATCGTACTCGCCCGTTTCGACAGAGAGAAAAAATAAACGATTCCAGAAACACACTTTCAAAAGGGGAAGAGCTTCAAGAAAAGCGGCGCCATGCCAAGGAACTGTAAGAGGGTGATGTCCTCCGACTCCCCGCACCGGACATGCTTTCCCGGAGGGCAAGGCATTTTTTGCTTACTTTTTGTTGCCGTTTGGACAAAAAGTAAGGCGTCTGGCGGGACGCGACCCGCCGGTGTTGAAGTTGATGTAATGGCGAGATTGTACTGCGGGTGGGGACGCGACCCCACGGTGTTTTATTTTATATTTCATTTCCAAGTTTCAAAAAACCAACCGTAAAACAATGAGATGTGGGTTGTTACCTCATGTAGCCTCTCGGTATTTGGGTGCGCTGTTTTATCTGCTCAGGAATAGCCAAATACTCTAAATCCATTAAAATTAAAGACAAGATAATGGATAAAGTCGTTCTCTGCAGAGGAGGGCATGATGAAGAATAGCGACCTAAATAGCCTTTCAGCAGTCATGGACAAGTCGAGTCTCGAAAAGTTGCAGGCTCTTCACAATCCTGATTTGCATAAGTTCATTGCCGAGGCCGTACGCCTTTGCTGCCCGGATCGGGTACTGGTATGTGACGATAGTGCCGAAGATCGGGAACTGATCCGCCAACTGGCGTTGCAACTGGAGGAGGAAACCGCTCTTGTGCAGCCTGGGCACACGGTACATTTTGATGCCTTTAAAGATTGCCGCCTGCACGACCAATCCCGCGATAAGGCCCATACACGCTACCTGCTGCCCCACGGGCAGAATCTCGGTCCCGGCATTGCGACTCTCGAAAGGGAAGCGGGACTCGGCGAAATCAAGGAACTTTTGCGGGGCATCATGACAGGCAAGGTGATGTTGGTGCGTTTTTATTGCCTGGGCCCTGCCCACTCGCCATTCAGCATCCCCTGCGTGCAGATCACCGATTCGGCTTACGTGGCACACAGCGAGGATCTGTTGTTCCGAACGGGATATGCGGAGTTCAAACGACTGGGCGCATTCAACAGGTTTTTTCGCATGCTGCATTCCGCCGGTCGGCTGGAACACCATGTCTGCGCCGACCTGGTTCGCAGGCGCATATACATCGATCTTCAGGAAGATCTGGTCTACAGCGTCAATACCCAGTACGCCGGCAACAGCGTGGGGCTGAAAAAACTGGCTCTGCGCCTGGCCATTCGCAAAGCCGACCAGGAAGGCTGGCTGGCCGAGCACATGTTCGTGATGGGGGTTCATGGACCGCACGGACGAAAAACCTGGTTCACCGGGGCCTATCCCAGTGCCTGCGGTAAAACCTCTACAGCCATGCTGGTTGGCGAGAGTCTGGTTGGGGACGATCTAGCCTATTTGCGCACATGTGAAGGAGAAGTCCGGGCGGTCAATGTTGAACGCGGCATGTTCGGCATTATCGAAAATGTTAACCCCACGGATGATCCGGAATTGTATCGGGTCTTGCACGAGGGGCGGGAGGTGATTTTTTCCAACGTGCTGGTACACGAAGGCCGTCCCTATTGGCTTGGTATGGGTGAGCCGTTGCCGCACAACGGACTGAATTACGCCGGGACCTGGTGCGAAGGCAAGGTCGACAGTTGCGGGCAGGCTATCGCACCATCGTATCGTGGCAATGCACGGTTTGCCGTAAGTCTTGACGAACTGCGCAATCTCGATGCCCGGGTGGATGATCCTGCCGGCGTACCCTTGGCCGGTATTATCTATGGCGGACGGGATCGGGAGACGTCGGTGCCGGTGTTGGAGAGCTACGACTGGGTTCATGGGGTGGTCACCATGGGGGCGTGTCTTGAGAGCGAAACCACGGCGGCGGCCATGGGGGCGGAAGGGGTGCGGGCCTTTAATCCCATGGCCAATCTCGATTTCCTGTCGATTCCCCTCGCTCATTACCTACGCAATCATCTGGCTTTCGGATGTGCACTGAGTCGGCCGCCGCGTATTTTCTCCACAAATTACTGGCTGCGCAACGCTGAAGGGGCCTTTCTTAATGCCAAGCACGATAAAGCGGTGTGGCTTAAATGGATGGAACGCCGCATTCATGGCGATGTCGATGCCTTGGACGGTCCGACGGGGCGTTTGCCGCGTTATGAAGATTTAAAAGCTTTATTCACGGAAGTGCTGGATTGTCCCTATACCCGAGACGACTACAGACAGCAGTTCGGTCTCAAAATTCCCCAGGAACTGGCGCGTATTGAGCGGGTTGAGACGTGTCTGCATCAGGCGGCGGGTATGCCGGCCGTGATATTTGACATGCTTAACGGCCAACGGCGGCGGTTGCACTGGTGGCAGCAGCGGGTTGGTGATCTGCTTTTACCTGGTGAGCTTGAGGGGGATTGATCTGCGAAGATTTGTTTCCCGTTTAAAAGCATTGTTACCGCCCGCTCGCTTCGCTCACTCGAGAACGCAGAGGACGCTGAGAGAGGCAACAACCAGGAATTTGGTTTTTGGTTTAAAACAAGATCTAGGCTTGCTCTGCGTCCTCAGCGAGCTCTGCGGTTAAATGCTTGGTTTTATGTGTGTTCGCGTCTCATTCAAAAGCGTGTTACCGCCCGCTCGCTTCGCTCACTCGAGAACGCAGAGGACGCTGAGAGAGGCAACAACCAGGAATTTGGTTTTTGGTTTAAAACAAGATCTAGGCTTGCTCTGCGTCCTCAGCGAGCTCTGCGGTTAAATGCTTGGTTTTATGTGTGTTCGCGTCTCATTCAAAAGCGTGTTACCGCCCGTTCGCCTCGCTCACTCGAGAACGCGGAGGGCGCAGAGAGAGGCAAAATCAGGAGTTTGGTTATTTGGTTTATAAAAAGATTTAGACTTTCCTCTGCGCTCTCGGCGAACTCTGCGGTTAAATCGCTCTGCGGTGAAATCAGATCCAAAGGTAATAGAACCCGGATGCTGCAAAAGGCCGAGACATAGCGCCTAAAGTAAAGCCGGACTGAAAACTCAGCCCGGCTTTGTTCGTCAACTGTTCAGTCGCTCAAGCAGTTGGTCTACGGTTGTGGCCGGTGCCATGCAGGTTTGGCCGCGGCACAGGTAGGCGGTGGCTTTGCCATTCTGCATTGTTTTGCCGCGCACCAGGGGGGTCACCTCCGACAGGGCATTGTCATCCGGCGTATGCCATAGAATGATCAGGTTGGGGCGGAATCCGGTATGTGCAGCCTTTACCATCCTGGTCCCTTCAGGGTCGTCTTTGGGCGCCGCGATCACCAGTACCTCCCTTTGGGAAAGAGCCAGATCCAGCGCCATGAGCAGCTGGCCGCTGGCTGTCGGCGCATCCGTCCATTGTTTGGAAGAGGCCAGCAGGATTTTTTCGGCATGCTCTTCGAGGGCAGGCTCGCCGGTCAGAGACCCCAAACGCAACAGGGCCATGGCTGCCATGGAATTGCCCGAGATCATCGCTCCGTCGTGCAGAGTCCTTTTGCGAACCAGAACCTCTTCGGCGTCGGTGCCGGTGTCGTAATAGACACCGTCGGGGGTGCCGAACCGTTCTTGCATATCGCGGCCAAGTTGCACTGCTTCGGCCAGATAACGGGCATTGAACCCAGCCTGGTAAAGTTCGATGAGCCCGAGGATAAGAGCGGCATAGTCTTCCAGGAACGCGGGAATGCCGGCTTGTCCTCTGCGCCAGCGCCGCAGCAGGCGACCTTCTTCGTTGCGCATGTTCGATAGGATGAAATCCGCCGCCCGGGTAGCGCCTTCAAGGTATTCGGGGTGGCCGATGAGGCGGGCGGTACGCGCCATGGCGGCGATGGCCAGACCGTTCCAGGCCACCAGCACCTTGTCGTCGCGGTGAGGCCGGACGCGCAATTTGCGGGCCTGAAGCAGTTTGCGCCGGCCGTCTTCCAGCACGGCACCCAGCTCATCCGTATCGGTGCCGAACCACTGGGCCCATTCTTTCAGGTCCATTTCGAGGCGAGGAATGTTGCTGCCTTCGAAATTACCCGCCTCGGAGATTTCGTAGCAGGTACAAAAGATGGTGGCCTGCTGGTGTCCGAGGACCTCTTCGACCTGTTGCGGAGTCCACAGGTAAAAAGTTCCCTCGGCACCTTCGGTATCGGCATCTTCGCCGGAGCAGAAGCCTCCTTCGGGCAGACTCAGATCGCGCAGAACGTAACTCATGGTCTGATCTGCAAGGCTTTCGAAAAAGGTATCGTGGGTGACCTGATAAGCATCGAGGGCGGCCAGCGTTACCAATGCCTGGTCATAGAGCATTTTCTCGAAATGCGGTACCCGCCAGAAAGCATCGACAGAGTAGCGGTGCATGCCGAAGCCGATATGGTCGTACATACCTCCGAGTCGGATATGCTGCAGCGTTTTGATGGCCATGGCTTCGGCCGTTTCCTGGCCGAAACGTTGGGCAATGTGAAACAGCAGGGAAAGATTGTGCGGCATGGGGAATTTGGGGGCTTTTCCGAATCCGCCGCGTTCATGGTCGAAATTTGCCTTGAATCGTTCAAAAGCCTCGGTGAGAGGCGCCTCGGTAAGGGAAGATGCGACAGGGGCAGCGCTGCTTTCCAGGCGTATCAGGGTCTCGCCGATTTCCCGCCCGGTTTGAAGAAGCTGGTCACGATCGGATTGCCACATGGCGCCGATCTTGGTCAGGATGGCGATGATACCCGGCATCTGCCCCCGAGGTCGGCGCGGCATATAGGTTGCGGCATAAAAAGGTGCCTTGTCCGGCGTCAGGAAGACATTCAGCGGCCAACCGCCTCCACCGGTGACGAGTTGACATGCTGTCATGTAGAGGTTGTCGATATCGGGGCGTTCTTCGCGATCGACTTTGATGGGGATGAAAAGCTTGTTCAGAACCTCGGCGACTTCGCGATCCTCAAAGGATTCCTGTTCCATGACATGGCACCAGTGGCAGGTGGAATAGCCGATGGAAACCAGCACCGGTTTGTTCTGCTCCCGGGCCAGATCAAAGGCTTGTTGGCCCCACGGGTGCCAGTCGACGGGGTTGGTGGCGTGTTGCAGAAGATAAGGGCTGCTTTCGAAAATAAGTCGGTTATAGCGATCGCCACCGTCCGGAGGCAACAGACTTGTATCGATCTCGGACAGGCGGCTTACCAGGTTTTCTCTATCCTGCGAGTTCGTCATGACAGCTCCTTTTTCGGTTGGGAACTTTTGTTTAGCTTATCAGTAAGGAAATAAAACCGCAAACATGGCCGGTACCCGCCGACAGCCGGAAATTCGTGCAGACATCGGCACTGCCGCTTTAGTTTTTGCCGTTAATCCCCCTGTGACGCCGCCGGAACGAAGCAGGCGGCGGGCGAATCAGGTGGACGACTGAGCGTAGCGAATTTTGTCCACCCG
Organism: Syntrophotalea carbinolica DSM 2380; assembly: GCF_000012885.1. Lineage (NCBI taxonomy): Bacteria > Pseudomonadati > Thermodesulfobacteriota > Desulfuromonadia > Desulfuromonadales > Syntrophotaleaceae > Syntrophotalea > Syntrophotalea carbinolica. The sequence goes on along the minus strand of NC_007498.2, from coordinate 2,062,288 downwards.
CCCGTCGGTTGCGTAGTGAAGGGGACCCGCCGCAGGCGGGCAAGGAGTGGGGACACCTTTCTCTGCTTACTATCTTTTGGTGTAAAAAGAGAGTAAGGCGGCGTGTGGGGGGCGCGACCCCACGGTGTTGAAGTTATGGTCTTAAAAGGAAAAAGCATAACTTCGCTATTCCCGGCGGGCAGCCGCCTTACTTCCCTGGCAGGGCAAAACCTGTTTTCAAAGGGAAGAGGCAGACTTTTGCAAGAACGATTCAAGCCTGCGCCTTGACAAACAACATTTCGGTAACTACATTTGCGAGCGAAACAAAGTAATTTACAAGGAGGAATAAACACTTATGTCAGATAACGCCAAGATGGAAAAAGGACAGATTTCCATCCATACCGAAAACATTTTTCCTATTATTAAAAAATGGCTCTACAGCGAAAAAGAGATCTTTCTGCGGGAGTTGGTTTCCAATGCCGTGGATGCCATTCACAAGCTTCAGCACATCAATCTGATTGAAGGGCTGCAGCTGGCTGACGAATACGCCATCGATATCACCGTCGACAAAGATGCTGGCACTCTTACCATTAAAGATAACGGCATCGGCATGACCGGCGATGAAGTCCGCAAATACATCAACCAGGTCGCTTTCTCCTCGGCTGAAGAATTTGTTGAAAAATTCAAGGACCTGGAAGATAAAAACCAGATTATCGGACATTTCGGTCTGGGATTTTACTCCTCTTTCATGGTGGCCGATCGGGTCGAGATTTTTACCCGTTCCTATCAGAAAGATGCACCGGCCGTACATTGGGTCTGCCAGGGATCGACCGATTACAGCCTTGAGGAGTGCGACAAGGAAGCGCGTGGTACCGAGGTGGTGCTGCACCTGACGGACGACGAGAAGGAGTTTCTGGAGCCTGCGCATATTCGCGAAATTCTCAAGCGGTTCTGCAATTTCCTGCCGGTGCCCATTCGCCTGGCCGGCGATGTGGTGAATGACCGGAACCCTTTGTGGACCCGCTCCGCCTCGGAGGTCAAGGACGAAGACTACCTGGAGTTTTATAAAAAACTTTATCCCCTGGCGGATGATCCGCTGTTCTGGATCCATTTGAACATCGATTATCCCTTTAATCTCAAAGGGGTGCTCTATTTCCCCAAATTGACCACCGAATTCGATGTGGCCAAAAGTCATATCAAGCTCTTCTGCAACCAGGTTTTCGTGTCGGACAACTGCCCGGAGCTGATACCGGAATTCCTTAATCCGTTGCAGGGTTGTCTCGATGCCCCCGATCTGCCCCTGAACGTATCGCGTAGCTATCTGCAGAACGAGCCGCAGGTCCGCAAAATCCGCGAGGTTATCAGCAGCCGGGTCGCCTCCAAAATCGCCGATCTTGCCAAAGGCGATCGCGAAAGCTTCATCCCCGTTTGGGACAATATTCACACCTTTGTCAAATACGGCATGATGCGCGATGACAAGTTCAACGACAAGCTCAAGGACCATCTCATCTTCCGCATGGCCGGAAAAGATGCTTACACCACCTTGCCCGAATATCTGGAAAGAGCGGCCGAAAAACATGCCGATAAGGTTTTCTATACCAACAACGAAGCTGCGCAGAGCACCTATCTGAAGCTTTTCGCCAATCAGGGCATGGACGTGCTGGTGCTCGACAGTCTCATCGACAGTCATTTCATCCAGTTCCTTGAAATGAAAGACAGCAAGGTAACTTTCCAGCGGGTGGACAGCGACCTTACGGAAAACCTCATCGAGGAAGATTCCAAGATCCAGCTGGCCGGCAAGGACGAGCGCAAGGAACGCAGCGAACTTCTTCGTAAAGCCTTCGAAGATTCGCTCAAGGTCGACGGGCTTTCGGTCAGGGTTGAAAGTTTCAAGGACGACAGCGTGCCGGGGATGGTGATTCTTTCCGAGCAGACCCGTCGACTGCAGGAAATGACCAAAATGATGGGCAAGGGGGATGAGGATATGTTCGGCGGCCACACCCTGTGCCTGAATGCCAAGTCACCGGTGGTCGATACCATTCTGGACCTGAAAGAGCAGGGGAATGACGACGATGCCGCCATGCTGATGGAGCAGATTTATGATCTGTCCATGCTGCCGCATTGTGCTTTCGACAAAGACAGGATGGCGGCTTTTCTGGAGCGCAGTAACCGAATCCTGTGCAAATTCGGTACCCTCGGATAAAATCCGAGTGGGAGACAGTGACGGTTCATCGCAGGGGCGCGTCTTGTTGCCAACCGTGGCGTCGGTTCGCGCTTCTGCCTTTCATCGGCTCCATGTCCGAAGCTAGATTTCAATGCCAGCAAACAGGAGGAACCTTGTCCCTGCAAAGAGGGACTCGGTTCCGGGACCGGGGCAATCGTACCTTGATAAAAGGTATACGTTGCACTCGGGTTCACTGCTCTGCTATTTTGTAGAGACGATGTTTTAAAATGTGCCCGTTAACCATATGTGGGGAGGAAAGTCGGCATGCTTTTTCGCAACAAGTGCACCGCTTGTGATTTTTGGACCATTTTTGAATTGAAAACCGAAGGAGACAAGTCTTTTCAGGTTTGTACCCATTGCATGGATCAGAACGAAGTGGCTAATGACGGACAGATGGAGACGCGCATTCGCGACGGCGAAAAGGACGTAAAGGCCCTGGAAGGGCATTTTCCTGTTCTGGCTCAGCTCAAAAATCGCGGAGATCATGTGAAATTTTAGTTGGGGGAATTAGCTGGTGTGCATCCGGAAACTCAGGATGCACACTGCGTAGTTTTCATAAGGGAAACGAGTGATTTTTCCCAAGGTCAAGAAAATCGAGCATTTGCGCGGAGGCGTAGTTTTTACGCCGCACAAGCAAGTGGGAAGATTGACGCAGAGATTGGGGAAAAGGATCGTTTCCGGATGAAAACTAGCTGGTAAAAGTTTTCTCAATGGGGTTAAACTTTAATAGGATACCGCTGCCATTCAGTCCAATCACCCAAAGGAGAGGGCCATGGACCTGCCGGTCCGGTCCTTTTGTGAAATGACCAAAAGAGTAAAAGAAGTGGAACCGATTCTGCATCGGCAGAAATGCCCGGCTTGCGACTATTATACGGTATATCGGGCTATCCCCGCCGGGGATAAAGCTTTGGATACCTGTACCCATTGCGGACATCAGGTCGCCATCGAATGGCATCATGAAATCAAGGCTGTTTTCAAGAATACGGAAAAGTTTTTGAAAAATCTTGAAGAAATGTGCCCTGAATTGAAAGAGCTTAAAAATCCCGGTGACCATATAAAATTGGATTGATGATCCCGATTCCGCTCCGGCGTATTGCGACATAAGGTGCGATAGGCAAGGGCATGGAGGAGAGAAGTGAAAGCGACCTTGATCATACCTGATGCTGCCGTGGCCAAGAAATACAACCTGGAAACGACAACCGAGTTGCGATGCAACGAAGAATACTGTGCGACCTCCTACGGATACCCGGTTTTCCAATTGCCCAATGGCGATATTTTCGATTGTCCAACATTCCGTGAGATGCGCGACGCCTGCGGCGCCACGCTGGAAACCGATGACCTGGTGAAGGTCTGTCTCGGTCTTGGGTTTCCCAAAACCGAACCCGGCGTGGTGGTCATAAAATAGATTGTTTGGAGGACTGTGGAATAATCGACAATAAGGTTTGAAAACATTGCGGAAAGGACCCTGTCATGATGATTTCTGTCCGTTATAAAGACGGGACCTACGATCGGATCAAAAATATCTATCTCGATTACCTTATCGCTACAAACAAAGTCGATGTTTTCTGGAGATCCTCAGGGCCTGTGGTCGTGGGACGGGATCCTGTCAGAGGTCAGCAAAACACCTCGTTTTATCGAGGTGTTGAGCGCAGGGGCCATTGATCATTCTCGTCCTGCCGACTGCTCTTTTCAGTGTTGAGGTTCATTGTCCTCTTTTCCGCTGTCAAGATCTATCCGAACAGTTCCTTCTGGAAAAGAATGTTGGCTTTTTTCGCGGCACCTTACCCCTTTTCTGAAACATGCTCCTACCGCGTTCCAGATGAGAATGGTCAGTAGCGTGCTGACGTAGCCATCTATCGCATAATGCCATCCAAGATGTATTGATCCCACCCCGATAACGATCGCAAAAACAGTCAATAACCATCCAGCCCATCGGTTGAAATTCCTATATAGAAGAGCCAACAAGACGGCAATGGAAACGTGCATGCTCGGCATGGCGGAGATACCGCCCAAAGGCATATAAATCCCTGCTTTAAATGCTCTCCACAGTAGCTCCTGGTTAAATACGACCTTGAGGTCGGGAATGCTGCGTAAATATTCGAAAAGCCCCGCGTAAGGACTGGGGGTTACACCGGTTACCTCGGAAAAATAACAGGGCCCGGCCGAGGCCAGCAGGATGGCCAGTAGGTTACCTATCACTACCCAGCACAAAGACAAAGAGATAAAAAATTGCAGACGTAATCTGCGATCTTTATGGCAAGCCATGTATAACATTGAGTATACAAAAATCGAGCCCCACGCAAGATAGGAAAAATCGATTATGCGTGTAATTATTGGATGACCAAGAATGGGGTGCAAAATTTCCCAAGGAGAATGATGAAAGTGGATCGCCTTATCTAAATTATACAGAAATATATCAAATGAAAATTTATGAAATAGTGGGATTGTCTGTTTCAGGCTGCAGTAGGAACACATGAAGAGAGGAATGATAGAATAGATAACCAGAAACCGACTGATTGTTTCCTTGTTGAGGTATTTTTTTCTCGAGCTTGACCATATTAGAGGTATACCGGAAAACCCCATGTCCAAGTTCTTTATGAGGTAATATATCGTTTCAGCAGACCATAATAGAAAAAAGAAAGCGATGAAGTACTGAAAGAAAATGAAATAATAAAAATCAATTTTAGCGGTAATCCTATGTCCCAAAAATGCGCCAACCACAAACGTTAACATGTAATAGAAAAAACAAATGTAAATAAGAATCGCATTTTCCAATAAAGAACCTTTAAAACAAAAAACAATCCTTTTTAAATGTTGGAGTATAACTCCGACGGCTGGTATGTCTTCTTTTGTTTGGTACCCACGGTTGCCTTTAAGAATTTCTGCTATATAATTTCTCATAGTAATTGAAGGTTCCTAAATATTTTAAAAATATCAAGTTTTTCGAACGGGGTGAGAATGCAGTATTGGTTAAATTTAAAGTTTAACATTTGAAAGGTTTAGTTACTCTTAAATATAACGTTGAAGGGCAATTTTTCAAATACACAGGAGGGTAACAATGACAAATGATCATAGAATGCTGTCGGTTGTGGTTCCTGCGTACAACGAAGAAAAACGTTTGTCCGCATCTTTAGAGGTTCTTTGTGAAAAGGTCGGGCTGTTTTTCCCTCGTTTTGAAATTATTGTCGTGGATGATGGTAGTACCGATAAAACAGCGGATATCGTTATGACCCATAGCCGAAAATATTCGGATGTCCGCCTTATTCGTTATGAAAAAAACCGGGGCAAAGGCTATGCTGTTCGTACCGGTGTATTGGCTGCAAAGGGCGATTTCGTGTTGTTCAGCGATGCCGACTTATCAACACCTATCGAAGAGGTTGAGAAGTTGTTTGGTGCACTCGCGGATGGAGCCGATGTCGCTATAGGGTCGCGGGCTGTGCGCCAATCGCTGATTCTAAAGAGTCAGCCTCTTTACCGTATGGTGATGGGGAAAACTTTTAATAAATTTGTACAGCTGCTGGCGATCCCCGGTATTTTAGATACGCAATGCGGATTTAAGCTTTTCACGCGTTCTGCCGCTTTAAATCTTTTCAGAGATTGTCGCATTGATGGTTTTGGTTTCGATGTGGAGGTTCTTTTTCTTGCGCGTAAAAGAGGCATGGATATACGCGAGATTGGCGTAAGCTGGGTCAATTCACCCGATAGCAAAGTACATCCCATCGTTGATTCGGCACGTATGCTCCAAGATTTGGTTGTTATTCGCAGACATGCGTTGTTGGGGGATTACGGGGATTTAAGATTGCCACAAGCTAAAATCGAAACAGTATCTCCCGATTAAATTCCCTTTGTTCCTTTATGTTCAGATGAATCCGCGTCCGGTTATGGGAGACAGGGAAAACGCATGGATCTGAAGGAAGAAGCCATCCTTAAAGATACAATTTCCGATCACTGGTATTACGTATCGAAAGGGAGAGCTTTACGAACATTTCTAGGAGATCTTCGCGCACAGGAAGTTCTGGATATTGGTGCGGGATCCGGTGTCTTCTCCCGACAGATGTTAGATGAAGGGCGATGCAACAGTGCGGTCTGTGTGGATCCCTATTATACCGATGAAAAAATAGAATGGCATAAAGGGAAGCAGATTCAGTTCGTCAAAGGCCTTACAAATCACTCCACCAGCCTTTTGCTGATGATGGATGTTTTGGAACATGTTTCTGATGACTTGGTTTTTATGAAGAACTATGTCGGGCACATGGAAAAGGGCGGATATGCTCTGATTACCGTTCCTGCCTTTCAGTTTTTATGGTCCGGGCATGATGTCTTTCTGGAGCATTACAGACGCTATACCATTAAAACCATGGAAGAGCTTATTGTGCAATCGGGGCTGACTCCTATAAAGAGTCGCTATTTTTTTGGATGCCTTTTCCCAATTGTCGCTGGAATCCGAATGATAAAGGGGATTTTTTCCGGCCGTGGTGCGTTAAAGGCGCAAAGTGAATTGAAGAGTTACCCTGAATGGTTAAACAGGCTATTGATCATAGCACATGACCTTGAGCGTCAATCTTTTTTTGGTTCTAATAAATTGTTCGGTCTCAGTGTTTTTTGTCTGTGCCGAAAAGATTAGTTGGTTCGTTGCGGCGCACTAGAATAGCCGCTTTTTCATCCGCATAGGTTTCCTGCCAGCTTCCTGTCGCCTTAAGGTAGCGCACCAAGGCTGAATCAACAGGGTAGAGTATCCAGTCGATATCATAACGCTTCAAGAGTAATTCTGCTTTTTTATCCAGAGAAATGATTTTTTGATAGTCACTAAAAATCTCTGCACCGTACATATCTGCACGTCCGTCTATAAAGACCTTCCGTTCCGGGCCTAGTTCGTAAATCAGATGTCCTCCCCACGAATATTTATTGAACATCTTCCCCGATGGGTGTGTTTTTTTCAAATGCTGTATGGCTTCTATGGGGTGATTGGTATCGGGCAAAGGGAGAAAAGTTTCCAAAACATCCCGGCTGTGGGGAAAACTGGGGCCACTAAGAAAGCCGAGCAGCATTGCCAGCATAATCGTCAGAACGGGACCGCTGATGGAGGAAGTCTGTAGTTGCTTTCCTTCACTTTTTTTGCCAAAAAAAGAAATACGGGGCCACGGTAAGGATTCAAGGCTCTTGGCGAAATAGGGACAAACAAAAACGGACGCCATGCCCATATAGCGTTGGTGAGTCAAAGCGGCGTTAAAGAAAAATAAAACGAATAGCCGGTCGGTCCAATTGGTTGAGGTTCGTTTAAGAGACATGAGTAAGAGCATGAGCAGTACAAAAAAGCGAAACAGCCAATCCTCCTGAAGGTTGGGCGACAACCATTCCATGATGCTGGCGGAGAAAACCTTGTTGGTTACCTGGAAGGGGAAAAGATAAAGCTTAAACCCGAAGGGATTGATGCCTGCCGCCAGTATCGACAACACAAAAAAAACGGTGGGACGTTTGACTTGTTGCCAAAGGACAGGTACCTGCCGTATTTGTTTCGTTAAAATATCCTCCAATAACGTGCCGCCGATAAAGAGTCCCTGCAAGGCCAGGCCTAGTATAAATCCTCCGTGCAGATTGGCCCATACGGCCGTTAAAGGCGGCAGGAGCCAAAGCCAGCGCCCTTGTTTGTAAAGGGCAAAGAGGCTGATGACACCGAACAACCAGGAAAAAACGTGCGGTCGGGCCAGCAGGTGTGCCATGGAAAAGGTGAGGGCGACGGAAACGGCGAGAGTTGCGATCCATTCATTGGTTACGGTTGCTACCATGCGGAACAGCAGCCAGAAGCTCAAGGCGGCGATGAGGAAGAAAAAGACAACAACACCGATAAGCCCGGTGTGCTGGTGAAGCCAGGCCATGATGATTTCGGATAACCATTCATGGGCCGTCCATGGTTTGCCAAATGCGGTATGGGAGAAGATATCACGAGTCAGAATGGCCCTATCCGCCAACATGTGCTTACCGGCAGCTATATGCCACAAAGTATCGCCATCCAATAGGGCCTTGCCGCTGTCAAAAATCACCAGAAGAGCAAAGGTGATAAAACCGTACATGCCGGCAATATCCGGCAAAACAGCGATTTGGCCGAAACTTTGTCGTTGGCTGCCCATGCTGACCGCCCCTTTTTTCAGTCTGCCGGCTGGGAGCGCAGGCTATTGAGGCGCTCAAGGTTTTGCTGGGCGCGCAGATAGAAAACCGGATTGAGTTCCAGGGCTTTCCGGAAAGATCTCTCCGCTTTGTCCCAGTTCCCCTGGGTCATGTACAGGTAACCGATATTGTTGTAAGCGGCAGGCTTGCCAAGGGTGTCCTCGAAAAGTTGTAAAGCACGTATCTCTTCGTTGTTAAGCAGAAAAGCCGTTGCGAGATTGTTCTTTGCACGCACATCGGCAGGATCGATGGCCAGAGCTTTGGAGAAGAAGGGAACCGCTTCGCTGTAAAGCCCCTGAAGAAGGTAATTGAAACCGAGGTTGTTATATCCGGCCGGTATGTCCGGTTGTAGTTCCAGAACCTGCTTGTGTAAAGGTTCGGCTTTGATGAGTCTATCCTGCCCGATACTGTCATAGGTTATGGCCAGTTCACTCATGATCAGCGGGTTTTCGGGATGGAGAGCATAGAGCCTCTCCAGCAATGTTTCGGCTGTTGCATAATCGCCACGACTTCTGGCCAGTCTGGCAAGGCCGAGCATCGCAACCATATTTTGCGGGTCTTTTTCAAGAACCGTATTGAAGATCTCCCGGGCCCTGGCTGTATTGCCACGTTTGAAGAAAACCTGCCCCATGCCAGCCAGGGGAGGGAGGAATTCCGGCTGTTTTTGGAGGGCGGCGGAGAAGTGCAGTCTTGCCAGCTCCAGATTTCCCTGGTTAAGGTATACATTGCCTTTTTCGGTTAAATCTTCCGCCGGAAGATCGGCTATTTTTTCCTTGAAGGAGTCGTCGTCTCCGTTTTCCAGAACGGTCAGTTTAGCAATTCTCTGGTGGTAGGGATCTGCGACAGGCGCGCAAGCCACCATGCATATAAGCAGTAAAGAGCACAACAAGCCTGTGGCCGCCCTGGGTGCGGAGGTAAGGCAAGGCGTAATAGTCGGATTTTTCAATGATGACTCTCCTTGACAATTCAATAGCATGGAATTTCGATTTTACTACAAGCGTGCCATGATAAAAGATAATGGTTGTGGATCGATTAGCCCCCCATGGCGGGGAACAGCACATTTATGATTCTTATCACACCCGGACCTACGAGAACAACGAAGATTGCAGGGAAGATAAAGAACACCAGGGGAAATATAAGCTTAACGGTTGATTTGGCCGCTTTTTCTTCGGCGATCTGGCGTCGCTTTATGCGCATAGCATCGGAATGAACCCGCAATGCCTTGGCCAGGCTTGTGCCGAATCGGCTCGTTTGAATCAGGATGGTCATGAGATTGCTTACTTCGGGTACTCCGGTTCGTAAGGACATGTTTTTAAAACATTCATTACGGGGTTTCCCGGCTCTGATTTCAAGATTGGTCAGATGAAATTCATCGCTCAGATCGTGGCTTAAGGGCCGGATTTCTTCGCCTACTCGGCGAAAGGTCATATCAAGCCCCAGTCCAGCTTCGACGCAGACTACCATCAGGTCGAGTGCATCCGGCAGAGCGCGCATGATACGGTTCTGGCGCGATCGAACAACGAAGCCGAGGATACTATCGGGGAGGCCGAAACCGATGATAGCCAGCAATAGGCACAGCAGGACGAATTGCAGGGAGAAGGTGAAGAAAAATCGTGAGATCAGGTAAGACAGCGGGAAGATCAGACCGAGCAGAACTTTTGTGGTGATGAAGTTGTAATAAGCGGCATTCGAGCGCCATCCTGCCTGAATAAGGCGCAACCTGATCGATTTATGCAGAGCGCCCGGTTTATTGGCGACAATTTCATCGATCGGTTTGGCAAAGCGTGTAACAAAGCCGTTTCCTTCGCCTTCAAGCAGTTTGGGTTTCTTTTTGAAAGGAATCTTGGAAGAAGGTAACAGCTTCTCCAGGCGTTCCTCTTCTCGTGATTTACGCAGGAAGAGCAGGTAAATCCCCATAACAATCAGGGCCACTGTCAGAAATGTCAGGATAAGTACGGCCCAATACCCTGCATTTTCCAGTAACCGATAATACACATTCAAGATGGTGTTCATAAAGGGCCTCCTTACAACTCGATGGTGACGATCTTTTTAATAATGAAGGCACCCAATATCTGGAGCACTATAGCGCCTGCCAGCATGTATTGGCCCAATGGTTCGGTCCACAGAAGGGACAGATACTGATGGTTGACGAAAAAGATGTAACCAAACAAAGCTATGGGCAAGCCGATCAATACCATGGCGGATAATCGACCCTCGGCGGTCAAGGCTTTGACCTGTCGTTTAAACTGAATTCGTTCGCGGATAAGCCGGCTGATGCTATCGAGGATTTCAGCCACATTGCCGCCGGTTTCGCGTTGAATGATGACGGAAATAGCGAAAAATCTCAGATCGGTACTGGGAACGCGTTCACAGAGGTTTTCGAAAGCCTCCTGAAAAGTCAGCCCCAGATTTATCTCGTCGACAGCGGCGCCGAATTCGGAACTGATCGGCGGGTCCATTTCGGCGGCGACCATTTCAAGCCCTGAGGTCATGGCGTGGCCGGAGCGCAGTGCTCTTGCCAGCAGGTCGAGGGCTTCCGGCAGTTGATCTTGAAATCTAGCGTGATAAGTATTTTCTGCAAGTTTCAGATATGCGAATGGCAAGCAAAAAATCAGGATAGCCAGGGCAATAGTGATGAAAGTATATGGGATGAATTTCAACCCCAATAACAAGGCGATCAGGCCCAATGATAAACTCAGCAGTACGAAGACACTTGCGTTAAATGGCAATCCGGATTTGAGAAGCATACGATCCAGAGTGCTTACGCGGGGCATTTTCAATGCCAGCTTTTGAACCGTACCGGCGTTTCGTAGCACCTTGTCACGATAATTCAGCAACTTTTCCCGACCGTGTTTGCCCCCGGCCGAGATATACAAAAGGCGTTTTTTAATGGCTTTTTTTTCTGCAAAACGGCTTTCCGACCAAGCCATAAAGAGCAGGGCCACCACTGAGGTGGTAAACAGGAAAACCGTGGCCATTATGAGGGTATCAAGAAGATCCATGCGGCCTCCTTATTCAAAGTATTTATGGGCAAGGAACAGATCTTCAGGGACGTCGACGCCGGCTACCTCCAGTTTGTCCGCAAATTTAGGTCGAATACCCGTGGCATGGAATCGTCCGACGACCTTGCCGTTGGCATCGATCCCCTGCCGTTCGAAAACAAAGATGTCCTGCAGGGTGATGACCTCACCTTCCATGCCGACAACTTCTGCTATCGACGTTACCTTACGTGTTCCATCGGCCAGACGGGACACCTGAACAACCATGTCCAAAGCCGAGGAAACCATGAAGCGCATGGCGTGTTCCGGAAGATTGACGCCGGTCATGAGAATCATGGATTCAAGTCGGGTCAGGGAATCTCTTGGCGAGTTCGAGTGAATGGTGGTCAAGGATCCCTCATGGCCGGTATTCATGGCCTGCAGCATGTCGAAAGCCTCCGAGCCGCGAACCTCGCCGACGATAATGCGGTCGGGACGCATGCGCAGACTGTTGCGAACCAGATCACGCTGGGTCACCATGCCGGTGCCTTCGATACTGGCGGGTCGCGTTTCGAGGCGGATCACATGCTCCTGCTGGAGTTGCAGTTCGGCAGAATCCTCGATAGTGATGATGCGTTCATTACCGGGGATAAAACCGGACAGAATATTCAGTAAGGTGGTTTTACCGGCACCGGTACCGCCGGAAATCATGATATTCAGTTTGGATTTTACGCTACCCGCCAGCAGAGTGGCGATATCCGGCGTCAGGGTTTTGTAGTTGATGAGATCGTCCATTTTCAAAGGATTGACGGAAAACCGTCGAATGGACAGGATCGGTCCGTCAAGGGACAGGGGAGGGATGATGGCGTTAACGCGGGAGCCATCAGCCAGTCGGGCATCAACCATAGGGGACGATTCGTCGATCCGGCGTCCGACCCGCGAAATGATACGGTCGATGATGTTCATCAAATGGGCGTTATCGACGAATCGGGCCGGAGTTTTTTCCAGCAGGCCCCTTCGTTCTACATAGATATCCTTGTACGTGTTGCAGAGAATATCCGAAATAGTGGGGTCTTTGAAAAACGGTTCAATAGGACCGAGCCCCGTCAATTCATCGAGGATCTCGAGAATCAGTGCATTGTGTTCTTCCTCGTTTAGAAGAACCTGCTCCTCCCTGAGGAAGTAGTCAACGATCTTTCCTATTTCCTGTTTGACTTCTGCCTGGTCCAGATCATCAAGTGCTGCGAGATTGGCTTCTTCCACGAAGCGGTTATGGATCTTGTGTTTTATTTCATAAAATAACGCGTCCCGTTCACCGGTTCCCGTTTTGGGTTCGGGAACATCGGGCGAAGCAGGCTTGCCTGAAGAAAACAGATCCTTGATTGCCACAGCGTCCTCCTATGTCATGGTATTCAGGTTAACGGTTCGCAGATCGTAGGTTGATCCTTCGTAATAACGTGTCTCTTTAATCGCATTTGGCTGCGCCTCGAGTCTGCAACCTGAATAGTTAAATAGCCTTTCCGAAGGCTCCGCGTATTCCTCGAAAGGTGTGTTTGCCTTCGGGTGATTTAACCTTTTCGACAAACTGGCCGACATTTTTTGCCAGGGGAGTGCCTGAGTGGCCAGACATAAGCGGCTCCCCCTTATTGATGGAAGCAACGACTCCCTTGAAATCATTGGGGAAAAGCCAGAAAACCTTTTTGCCAAGATTTTTTTCGACATCACTAAGGCTCAAGGAACCGCCCTTGATGAAGCGATTTACGACAACCTCGATATGATTGTCGTCGATACCGAGTTTTTGCAAAAGTTTGATCAAACGGGCACAGTTACGGATTGCAGGAACCGACATGTCGGTGACAAGGAAAACAACCTCGGACATCTTGAATATTTCGATATTACTGTCGTTGATCGACATGGAGGTGCAATCGACGACCACCTGGTCATAAATCTTGCGGGCAAGATCCAGTACCTGTGAGACATGTTCCGTTTTGATGAGATCGTAATCTTCGGGGTTATTCGGGGCCGCCATAAATTCCAGACCCGAGGCATGCTTGGTCATGGCGGCCAACAAAAAGGAACTGTCGAGTCGATGGTAATTGCGGACGATATCGCTCATGGTGGTCTGGGGGTAGAGATCGAGCAGAACAGTTGCGTCGCCCGACTGAATGCTCATGTCGAAAAGGGCAATGCGCGATTCCTTGTGTTTGGCCAGGGCGCAAGCGGTATTGACGGCTAGAACGGTCGAACCAAGACCGCCTTTGCTGCTGATAAAACTGTAGATCGATCCCCGCGACACCTGGCCCATGGAGGCAAGTTTAAGTCGAACATCCTCCACGGCGTTTTTAAGGACTTTATCGTTGATTGGCGTTACCAGGTATTCCGATACTCCGGCTTTCATGACTTCAACGATATGTTGCGGAAACTGGTTGGTCGATGTAACGAAAACTGCAGCATGCGGAAAGTTCTGTCGAATAAGTTGGAGGCGGTTGAATATGGATGTGCCATCGGTGGTGTCGTCGAGCAGGATGATATCCGGCAATCCCTTAACGGCGAGGGAACCTTTCTCGGCAGCCGAATCGAACCACTGCGCGATCTCCAGGTTGGGTATTTCCTTGAGTTTTTCCTGGAGCGTGTGGACCAGGCGACTGTCCGCTATTTCAATGGCTACGAGTAGTTTACGTGGCATGGATCACCTTTTCATGAAAATTGCGTTTGTGATACCCGTCTTGGCGTTCTTGAAATTCAATCTACCAACACGGGTATTTTAGCCAATACGCCAAAATTCAATCCCCCCGTTACGCCGGTCGGGTCCTGCTCTTCACAGGAGGGGAGGAAGAATATGTTCTTTTTTTGGTACATTTCCGCATAGTCCTCATCGGATACAGGTGGGCCCTCTACGTTGGCAAGATTAAAATGATCGATGAAGCTTTTCCAGCAATCGAATCCGGGGGTTGCCGCATCGCATGTCCAATCTTCCATTTCTCTTGGTACGTCGTCATACCCTGGGTCGTTCTTATGCACGATCCAGACGACATTAACATTGACCGCACCGACAAGCTTCGCACAATTGCTGACGTTGTTGCCTGGGCATTCAATGACGGGCAGGGTCATGTTCCATAGCTCTTTGGTATCGGTAGCGTCTTCCCAGCAGTCAACCAGTTTGCTCAGGACCACATCCTGTACACCGCCGACCGCGCCTATGCCCTGTCCAAAGGTAACTTCATCCGGGTTTCCGTCGCCGCAGATGAGGGCTTTCATTTCGCTGGCATCAGCTGTGTCGCACGGTTGCGAAAAATTGGTCCATCCGCCTGTGTTGGATGTATTGAGATTCGATCCGCTATTAAGCATCCGGCCCATATTGCAGTTGTAATTGCCATTATCATCGAGAATGGACTCTTCGCATATGGCGATGGGCTGGTCCAATTCTGCCGGATTGATGGTTCCGGAAAAGCCGATATAGGCAATGGCTTCGGCCGTAATCCCGAAGTTTTCAAAGCCGAAGATCTGGGCGAAAAAGGAGGATGCCGGTCTGTCCTGCCGTCGAACGACTACCTTTACGGCGTTGATCAGACCGCCATTGATGTTGGGGTCGGGATTATCCAGGTCCTCTGTCGTATAATTGCCGACATCGATGGCCGTTAGGGAACCGTTGGGGGTGAACTGCCTCGCGGCAAAGCTCCAGTGACCTCTTTGTACGTCCCCTGTGTTGGCAGCGGCATTGTAGTTAACCTCGACGGGAACATCTTCGCTGATATTTTCAATAGCGGTATTGTTGGCGATCACGTTTGCATTGGGATTGACGGATGCGCCACTCTCCAGATACAGTTCCCGTGCACCGGCCAAGGCGCCGGCGTCCGCCGCATTTTGAAGTTCGTTGCGAACTACATATACGTGATAAACGTCGATGGCCAGTGCAGCTATTCCCAAAAATAGAATGAGAAGAATAGCGACCAGGACAATGACCGCTCCATTTTGATCTTTTTTAAGTGAGATTAGTTTTGTTAACATAACTGCCTCGCAGTCGAGCTTTACTCAGCCCTCATGGTGGTTTTCCCAGTCAGTGTAATGGTCTGCGGGATTCCGGCAAACGATGGTAAAACCATGAAATCGTAATCGTATTGTACTTCGACAAGGATGTAATCTCCCTGATTGATGACCACCTCGCCATCTGCGCTGCTGGGGGCAATTGAGAGGTTTTCCGTGCCGAATGTAACCAACCTTAAATCACTGTTGGTCGGATAATCCGTGTAAAGATATCGTTTGATCGTATCTTCTACGGTAGCCCCGTTGTAGATACGATCACCATTACTATTGGTTTCGAAAACGATGGCTCTGCGTGCGCCTTCACGGCTGGCATTGGTGAGAATAGCCTGGTTGTAAAAGATGAATCCGAACTCAACAATGCCGAATACGATCAGGAGCAGCAGCGGAAGGATGACAGCAAACTCTACAATGGCTGCCCCTTTTTGACTGTTAAATTTCATGAGGCTACTCCTTGTTCTTCTTTATGTCTTGTTACGCTGACATGTTGTTTGTGCTGCGACGCTTTTGCATCGCAGCACCCAGTTTAAATCTAATCTTCCAGACCGAATTGAATAATGTCGATTTTTTCAGGTTTCTCGGCATAGGTTTTATTGTGGATGTCCATGATTTCTTCAGCGGTGATGCCTTCCAGGGTTTCCGGTGTTTTTGCCGTATACCGGTAGTCGGGATAAGCGACTTGTTGATCCCATGAGGCTTGGCTGAGTTGTCCGAATTCACGATCGACATAGTAGGCTTCCTGCAATGAGGCACATCCGCTCAGCAGGAGGACGGTCGCGACGATAAAAGTCATTGTTTTCATAATAAAGACCTCCTTTGCGAATTATTGTGCCGTCACGGGTTCATGGCCGAACTCACCTTCGAGTCCACCAGCCGTTTCGTTCATTTGAGGCGGTGCGGCAAAACTATGCTGGCTCAAAGCCGAGGGATCATTCGGGAATCTGCGACCTTCAAGGCGGCCTTCGAGATAAAACTCAAGCCGGTTGGGGGGACGCATGTATTCGCCGGGGAAGCTGAGAGTGCCTTCCTTGCTCGGTTTGACCAGGTGTGGTGTTACAGCAATCAGCAGGTCGGTTTTCTCCTGGGTATAGCTGGTGCTGCGGAACAGGGCACCGAGGATCGGAAGATCACCCAGGCCGGGTATTTTGGATACACTTTCACGCAGAGTATCCTGCAGTAATCCAGCCAATGCCAAGGTCTGTCCGTCATATAGTTGTACGGTGGTTTCGAGTTTGCGGGTTGTCAGGTTGGGCACATTATAGGTGGTTCCCGTAATGCTTGACGGTATGGAACTGGTTGAGGCAATGTCGCTGACGCTTGGAGCCACGCGTAAACTGATCTTCCCATCGCTCATTACTACGGGGGTAAATCGCAGGGAGACCCCGAATTCACGAAATTCAATGGTGATGCCGTCTTCATCCGGTACCGGGATCGGGAATTCTCCACCGGCCAGGAAACTGGCCTCCTGACCGCTCATGGTGACCAATCTCGGTTCGGCGAGGATACGTGCAAGGCCTTCATCCTCAAGGAAGCGTAGGGCCGAGGTGAAATCGCCCATTTGTACAAAGATGTTTGCTGGGTTGCTGGCAAAGTCAGCGAAGTTCAGCAATACGCTGCCGAGTTTGCCTGTAAAATCGCCACCGGAAATATCGCCGGAAATGCCGCCTACACCAGCGACAAGACCGGAATTATCACCCAGGCCGTTGAATCCAAGGGCCGCTTGCCAGTCACGACCGGAGGAGCGGGTGACTTCGGCGAATTTGACTTCGAGCATGACCTGCTGGACACCGCCGACGCTCAACAGGTTGGTGATGCCGCTGCCCGATTTGCCGGTGCCTTTACCGCTCGTTGAAGCCTCAGCCTTTTTGGGTAAAAAGGTTTCCGTCAGGCGAATGACCTGCTCGACCACCTCCGGGCTGGAGACGGTGCCTGAGAGGACCACGCCGGTTTCCGAGGCATAAACCTTGATATTCTCATGTGGGTAGAGCTCGCCGATCTTTTGTTTGAGAGGTGTCAGGTCGAGGTTGACGCTTACGTCGATGATTGCGCGTACCTGGCGAGCGGCATCGTCCCAAACGGTAACCCGGGAAAAGCCTATCTTTTTGCCCAGGTTATAGACGTTGATCAAATTTGGGCGCAACGGTCTGGCGCCTATGATGTCGCCGTTGGAGATGAGGATTTTCATCCGCTGGCTCGGTTCGCGTATTTCGACCAGTTCCGAGCCGCCGATATTGACATCGAGAGTCAGATGCTCGATATCGTCGGCAGCGGCCGTCCCGGTGAACAGAGCCAGGCAAAACAGGCCTAAGAAGCAGATTGCCGGAAGAATGGCTCGGCGTGTTGTCATAATGACCTCCCTTTCAATAAACCCCATTTATTTAGCTTTGAACTGATAGTTTTCCGCCGGTCTTTCGCCGCGTATGACCTCAACTTCGAAAGTTGGTGCCGGTGGCGTGTAAACCCTTGGTTTTGCTCTACGAACACGTGTTCTTTTTACCACCTTTTTAGGTGGCGGAGGAGTTTCTTTTTCGTCCAGAGGGTTGCGCAGGACAAGTTGGATGGGGCCTTCATGGGTTTTTTCCACCAGCTTTTCGGCATCTTCAGGTGTTAATTCAAGAGTTACGGTGCGAACCACTTTAGGCTTGCCTTCCTCGATGAAGGTTTCCTGGGCGATGGCGAGAACTTCGACCTTGTGCAGGAATGTATCGGCTACTTTGGTACGTTTCGATCTTTCGTCCAGAGAAATAATATCGACAAAAGTATTCGGTAGAATGAATCCGCCGACACCGACGACTTCGTTGACTTTAATGGCCATGGCCCGCATGCCGGGCTTGATAAGGGCAACGAGTCCGGCTCCGGAATTGGGTGCGGCAAGTTCCGCCGCCAGGATGGGGGTACCCGTAACCATCTTACTCACGGAAACGCGCCCCACAACCTGCTCGATATCTTCAAAGGCTCCCTTTGGGACGCTGGCCTTGGGCCATTGGGCCATGGCCAGCAGTGTTTGATCGAGTCGGGTGCCGATGTTGACGTCAGCCGCCGCTACGACGATCTCGGTCATGGCGATGGACTCTCTGGGTGTTGTGGCTTCCTGTGATACCTTGGAGGAAAGCCATCTGTTGACCAGAATAACCGCAATGACCCCGAAAATGACGGCCAGTGCCAGGGCGATGATGGTGCCATATTTTTTCATACTGGGCCTCCTGTGAAACGGAACGGTAAAATCGGGCTGCCTTTTCAGGAAATACTGGCTTCAACCCCTTACAAATCCTCCGATAAAATCGAACGGCGAGTTGCAACTTCTACTGTTTGTTACACGATGTCACCCCAAGAGGTCAGGGCAAAAAATCCGAATGCGATGGCTGTTGCATAAGGAAACCGATATGTGGAGCGACTTTCATAGTTTTTAAAGGATGTGTAATCTCTTGTGAGATAAACATTTTTGAGCATGGAAGCATAATGGCGAAGTTCTTTGCGGGTATCCGTCGAGATAAGATGAAAAATAATCCCCAAAAGGCCGCCGATAAGTCCCATATACAGAAATATTTGAAAGGTCTTGCCTGGTCCCAGCAGAGCGCCAAGCGCCGCCAGTGCCTTGACATCGCCGGCTCCCATCCCTCCCAGCAAGAAGGGGATCAGGAGCAACGCAAGGCCCACGCTAAATCCCGTTATCGAAACGATAATGCCGGGCAAGCCCGAGATGACAATGTTGGTAACCAGCCCGATGGTAATCAAGGCCAGAGTGCAGATGTTAGGGATTTTTGAATAAAGGGTGTCGGTTGCACAGATCAGGAACAAATAACCCGAGGCAGCCAGAATGACCATATCCGATGGATGTCGATAAATAAACAACATGGCCAGCGACATGGCCACCAGGCCAAAAGCACAGCGTGTCATTTTAATAGCATGAGTAGTTGTCATTCCAGCTGCCTCGAAATTCATTTTAGATAACAGTATTAAGTGCAGAAATTAACTGGGGTCAGGCAAGCTTTCTGCAATGTTCTGGAACGTGTTGTTGACTTTTTTGCCAAGGAAAGTGATGGCGCCGATGGCAACGATGATAATAAGTGCCAGCATGACGGCGTATTCCGTAGCGGTTGCTCCTTCTTCACTGCGAATCAGTTCCCTGCATTTCATGAGCATTTTTGTCATCTGTTGACCTCCTTCTTGGCCTGTGTGGTGATGATTTCCGGCAGTGATGCCGAAACCCATCGCATACCGTTTAACGATGTGTTGCTGGCAATGGTGCCTTCCCGTGTATGCAATTCGGTCAAAAAGATCAGTGATTGTTGATGCCTGAGCTTTTTGCCGAACTGCTTTTAATTTGAGATTAGCCGGGATTTTTGCCCTGTCAAGGTTTGCGAAAGGCTGGGGATGGAAGGTTTTTCGGTAGATAGAGGCCATTTTGTCGTTAGATACATAGTGGCGCTTCGCAATTAAAATCGGATGGAATTGTCTATATGCCTTATTCATAAGGAAAAATCTGATAGTTTGCACGGGAAAAGGACTCAGATGTAATCAAACGGATATTTTTTAGCACAAAGGTATTTTTTGCCGAAACCTGCCTAGCCGATATCCTTGGGATTGTTTATGTGGGCATGAAAAATTCAGGTTAGGGGCGCACAGAGAATTGTGCACACCACGAGTGTGGAATGCTGTAATTGGCAAAGATTATCATCAATTCGGACGGTTAATTGTCGGGATACTGTTGCGCCATGTCATTGAAGGTATTGTTGACCTTTTTGCCTAGATAAGAAATGGCGGCAATGCAAACGATGATAATCAACGCCAGCATGACTGCATATTCCGGGGAAGTTGCCCCTTCTTCCTTCCATACAAGATCTCGGAGTTTTGACATGACAAAATTCATTGAATGTTCTCCTTGTTTTTCGTGAGGACCAACAGCCTTTGAATATGAAGGAGCCTATGAACTTTTAGAGGAAGGATAGCGCTTAATGGTCTCATGTCAAGATTCTCAGACCACAATGGGGCGAGAGGCCGCCGAATGGATATATATGCAACTGTTCACAGGACAATTATCGGGTATAATATCAGGGACCTGTGACGTTATTCGAGAGGCGATGGGCACATGGAGACAGAATGAAGATTTTGCGATTCGGGCTGGTTGGTATCATTAATACGGTTGTGGATTGCGCTCTACTCAATATATTTGTTCTGGTTTTGCGTGTTTTCACTCCTGGGGGCCTGGTCTTATGCAATGTCTTTTCTTTTCTGGGAGCAAATGTCAATAGTTATGTGATGAATAAAAAATGGACTTTTCGGCACCCTGAACACGCTTCGCAAAAGGAATACCTGGTTTTCCTGGTCTGTTCTCTGGGGGGGCTTGGTATTAACTCCGGCATGATTTTTATTCTATCGCAAGACTTTTTTGATCTGGGACTGTCGTTTTTCCTTCATCTCAATCTTGCCAAAATTGCAGCGACGGTTGTCAGTATGTTGTGGAATTTCTTTTCTTATAAATTGTTTGTCTTCAAAGACGTCAACGTCGCAAAAAGTGTTTCTGCAACCACCTGTCATAGGCGTTCTGTGACTTCGATTCGCGGATAACGCTTTTGAAAATTAAAGTATCATCTGTATAACTTTGCTTGGATAAGAAAAACGGGGCGGGCCTGAGTCCGCCCCGTTTTTCTTACCAACATCGAACTATACAATAGAGTTGGTTTCAGCTTTTCTGGACAGCTTTTTGGTCGAATACTGCGTATTCCTCCGGATCCAGCTTACCATCTTGATTGACGTCGATTTTTCCGAAGTCAATTAAAAGGGATTCGCAGGATGCGGCTTCATCGGTAGAAATGAAACCATTACGGTCTGCGTCCAGAGCTTCGAAGGTTGGGGTACTGTCTTCGGTAGCGGCAAAAGCAGTAGTGGAAAGCAGGCAAAGAGCGGTTACCATCAACAGCGAGGCGGTCAGTTTTTTCATGATTTTCTCCTTTTGACGTTAGAGTTTTATCGTCTCATGACGATATGGTTCTGTTAATCGCAACCATCGTGCCATGTTTGAAAATCATTTAAAAACAGGGTGTTGAGGATTCTTGGGTGGATTTTGCCCTCAGGGGAGGGGGATTGTGTCTCCTGTCGGGGACACGGATGTTGCCTACATCTGTAAGTCTTTAATAATGCTTAAAAATTAAAGTCGCCTCATGGCAACATTTTGTTTTGATAAAGTTTTCCCTTGCTCATCCAGAAACCCCAGCCACATGACATTGATGGTTGCGACACCGAATTCCTCATCGACCACTCCTTTGATGAGATAGGGACGGGATCTGCCGAAATTGCGGCAGAATCGTGCATAGGCTGCGGGAAAGAATGTCGCGTCAAAAAGGGCTGTCGCATCTTCGAATGTGACGAATTCCATCGGCTGGCCCTTGACGGTTCGTACCGGCTTGCCCGTTACCCACCACCCGACGAGGGTGATGTGGCGGCCGATCCAGCGTGACAGTTCGGCGGCAGGGACGGCGCCGCTGGATCGAATGGCTTCGGCATATGGTACCAGGGGATGGGAGCCGACGGGCATGCCGAGGGTCTCGAGCTCCTGAGTTTGCAAGGTCACGGCGTCATAGGGCGGCAGAACCGGCGGCGGTTCGGGCTCTGTAACGAAAAGCGTATCTGCAGCGGTGGCGGGGCCTCGTTGCAACTGCAGCAACCGCCAGATCAGTCCGGGACGCTGTTCGCTGCCTTCGAGCGCATCGAAACAGCCGGCCTTGATCAGTTGTTTGATATCGGCGACAGGCAGATGCGGGAGCCGCCATAGAAAATTTTCGTAGTCTGAAAAAGGGCCGTTTTTTCGGCGCTCGTTCAGAATGACCTCGATGGTGGCCTGCGCAACGGCGGCAATCTGCATCAGGCCGATGCGCAGATCCCGATCTTTGCCACGGTAGGCCCGGTCGCTGGTGTTGATGTCGGGCGTCAGAATGTGAAGTCCCATGCGGCGAGCCTCGGAAAGGTAGCCGAGAGGAGTGTAATAGCCGCCGCCGTTGCTGATGACGGCAGCCATGAACTCCGCGGGATGGTTGGCCTTGAGCCAGGCGGCCTTGCAGCTGACCAGGGCATAGGAGGCCGAATGGGGCTTGCAGAAGGAGTAGCCGGCAAAGGAAAGCACCTGTTGCCAGATTTTTTTCAGCACCGCTGCGGATATGCCGTTGCGGTTTCCGCCCTGCATAAAGCGCTGCCGGTAGTCATCCAGGGTTTTTCCCTTATCCTTTTTGCTGATGATTTTACGCAGCCGGTCTCCTTCGCTGGCACTGAAGCCGGACAGGGCCATGGCGATTTGGGTGATCTGTTCCTGGTAGACGGCCAGGCCGTAGGTTTCGTCGAGAATCGGCTCCAGCAGGGGGTGCAGATGGTGCCAGGGTTTGCCGTGCATGCGGGCGACGAACTCGCGAATGACGTTGTTGGCCGCCGGTCGGATAATCGATGATGCCATGACCAGGTGCTCGAACAGGGTATCTTCATCGGGCATGGGCCGGTTGCCCCACATTTTTTTCAACAACTGGCGGGTGGCCGGCGATTCGATGTAAAAGCAGCCGATGGTGTCGCCGGAACAGAGCAGGGCGCGGGTTTTGGCATCGGTCAACGGTTGCCAGTTGCGGTAGTCGATGTTGTTGCCCGTGTGATGATGTACCGCTGTCAGGGCGTCGCGGATGACCGCCAGGGAGCGGTTGCCGAGAATGTCGATTTTGACCAGCCCGGCGGCTTCGGTCTGATCCTTTTCCCACTGGATGAGTGGTCGGCCTTTTGCGGAAACCTCTGTCGGCACGTATTGCCGGATGTCGTCGGGTACGATCACCAGTCCGCCGCAATGTTGGGACAGGTGGCGCAGCTGGCCGTTGAGGCGGGTGGCGATGGCGAGTATATCCTGCCAGTCGCTGCTCAGGGATTCACCGCGAAACAGCGGGTGGCTGTCCATGGCTTTGGTGCCGCGCTGTATCGACCAGTGGCTTGACAGTCGGCGGGTAATCGTTTTGATTTCATCGGCCGGCATGCCGAATACCTTGGCTACTTCCCGCAGGGCGCCGCGGCTTTTGAATCCGACCTGGTTGGCGACCATGGCGGCGCGCTGGTTTCCGTAGCGTTGAAAGGCGAAGTCGAGCACCGCATCCCGTTCATCCCAGGGGAAATCGATATCGATGTCGGGGGGATCGATGCGGCCTTTGTTGAGGAAACGTTCGAAAAACAGGTTGTAACGCAACGGGTCGACATGGGTGATGCCGAGGCAATAGGCGACCAGAGAGGCGGCGGCGCTGCCCCGGCCGCAGGTGCGTGGCGAGCGCTTCGCCAGTTCCTGCACCACCAGGAAATAATGGGCAAATCCCTTGTCGCGGATGATGGTCAGTTCCTTGCTTAGACGCGCCGCGATTTTAGTGTTCATTTCGCCGTAACGTCGGATGGCACCTTCGTGGGCGCGGCGTTCCAGCAGGGTGCTGGCCTGTTGATCCGCCAGGCCACGGAACCGGGGAAAGATGGTCGCGGAAAAATCCCAGTTGGTCTGGCAGTTATCGGCGATACGCGCGGCATTTTCCAGTGCTTCGGGGTAATGAGGAAAAGCGGCTTTCAGATCCGTCTCCGCCCGCAGGAAATCGGCCGGCCCGGCACAGGTCTCGGCGGAGAGGCGTGACAGCGTGGTATTTCCGGCGATGGCGCGCAATACCCTGTGTGTTTTGATATCCGCGTTTTGCAGAAAGACAGCACGACTGGTGGCGACGGGCGGCAGTCCCAGGCGGCGGGCCAGGAACATGGCCTGCTCCATGCGATGTCCGGGGGATGTTTCGACGAATAAACCCTCGCGGCTCTGCTCGGCGAGTCTGCCGAGCACCGCGGCATTATCGCTGAGGATGTATAATCCTTCCCGCCAGGTTGCCAAGGCCACGGCAAGATCGAACGGCTGCGGGTCGTGCAGTGCTGAAAGCAGGCGGCACAGATTGGCGTAACCGTCCTGGTTTCTGGCCAGCAGCACGGCTCGCTGTGATCCGCTGACGGCTTCGGCGCCGATCAGTGGAGCAATACCGGCTTTTTGGGCTGCTTCGAGAAAACAGGGGATGCCATACATGCCGTTGCGGTCGGTCAGTGCCAGGCGTGTCATACCCGCAGCTTTGGCTGCGGCACACAAGGTGGCAGGGGAATGGATACCCCAGTTGGGAGAAAAGGCCGAGTGTACATGCAGGTGGGTGAAATGCAAGATCCAGATCCGAGTGACAAGTGACAAGTGACAAGTGATAAGTGATAAGTGATAAGTGATAAGTGATAAGTGATAAGTGACTGGGATTAAAACCAATCACCAATCACTAATTACCAATCACTAGTCACCAATCACTGCTTTCCCCCGATTTCTCCCCCATTGTATCGATTCGTGGCCGAACTGCCTGCGCAGGCGATCCAGAGCGGTTTGCAGGGCTTGTTCGTCGTTGCTTTGTTGCGTTGCGGCAAACAGATCCAACTGTCGGGTCAGGGGCGCAAGGCGGTCGCAGCCAAGCCGCAGGGCGCGCAGGCGTACCCGGCGTTGCCAGGTGCGCTGCAGCAGGTGGTCGGCGGCGTGCATAAGTTCCAGGTCGAAGGCCCTGGGCGCGGTGAAACTGTCGGTGCGTTCTTCGCTGAGACCGTCCACATAGCGGACCTGCAGGCGCAGACAGGTAGTGCCCCGGCCCAGTTCGCGCAGGCGCAAACCGCAGCTTTCCGCAAGGCGTCCCAAGGCGGCACGTACCGCCATATCGTCGTTGTCGGCCCGCGGGAGGACGGTTTCCTCGATAATCGCCGAAGAGCGTCGCGGTGGGCATACGGGGCTGGGGTCGATACCTCGGGCCCGCTGCTGCAACAGGGCGGCAAAGGGTCCGCACACCGGTTCCAGTTGGGCGACGGAGAGGGCGGCGACCTGCTCGATGCGTCGCAGGTTGAGATCCGCCAGCAGACGGCCGGTGCGCACGCTGCCGACTCCCGGCAGGGTCGATACGGTCAAAGGTCCGATAAAGCAGCTTTCGCTGCCGCGCAAGACGTCGCAGATACCGGGCCGGTGCAGGTAGTCGGCGGCGATGCGCGCCACCAGTTTGTTGCCGGCCATACCGCAGGTGGCCGACAAACGCAGGCGCTCGACGATATCCCGCTCCAGACGTGCGGCTACGTCCAGTGTGGCGCCAAGCAAACGTCGGCTGCCGGTCAGATCGATGAAAAACCGTCCAGGGCTGCCGGGTTCCCACAGGGGGCTGCAGCAGGCCGCCAATTCCCCGAAGACCCGCGTGGCACGCTGGGCCAACTCCGCCTGGGGCGGCAACAGATGCAAGGCGGGACAACATTTGCGGGCGACATATACGCTCATGCCAGGCTGCACGCCGTCGGAGCGCGCTTCGGCAGAAACGCAACGCAGCAGCGCCCGCTCGCTGACGCCGGTGGCCACGGCCAGGGGACGGCTTTCAAGGCCTGGATCGGCGGCTCGTGCCAGAGCGACGTCGAAGTCGGGCACGGCTACATGCAGAATGTCGCGGGTCATGCTCAATGAATAACTCTGGTTAAACTTCAAATGATATGCGGATAATTCCTACTTCAAGAAGCAATTTCACCGCCCGCTCATTCCATTCGCTGGAGAACGCTGAGAGCGCAGAGGAAAGTCTAAATCTTGTTTTAAACCAAACAACCAAACTCCTGGTTTTGATTCTTGGTTGACTTGCTGCCCTGCGTGATCAGGTTTTGAATTCCCTGAAAAACCGATCTCACGCCCGTTCGCTATGCTCACTTAAGCCGCAAAGCCGCAAAGGAAAGCGAAGTCTTAGGGAAGGATATTGCCTCTCTTTGCGGCTTTGCGTGAGACATGGGGTTTTGGTTTTGGAATTCAAAAATCCTCAGCGGCCTCTGCGTTCTCGAATGAGCGAAGCGAACGGGCGGTAACATGCTTTTGACTGGTACGTGGATAACATCCGGTGCGCATGGATTTACGCGGATTCAAACCGCAAATCAGAACCCTGATACCGAACACAGATAACGGCGGATGCACACGGATAAAGTCAAATTCTTCAACTCCAAAGTCGGGTTCTGGGGTTACACCAGATGTTGATCCCTGCCGTTTCCGCGGCATCCGCGTTCTAGCGCCTTTGATTCTGATTTCACCGCCCGCTCATTCCATTCGCTAGAGAACGCTGAGAACGCAAAGAAAAGTCTGGATTTTTTTTGAAAAACAAACTCTTGATTTTGATTTCCTCAGCGGCCTCTGCGCCCTCGAGTGAGCGAAGCGAACGGGCGGTAACATGCTTTTGAACGGTACGCGGATTCAAACCTTTATGCCGTGGCTCCCGGCATCCATCGTTTTCATTTTTCCCATATACTTTCGATTATGCCGATCGGTAATGCCGGATCACACCGACCACCACCCCTTCGATGCGGAAGTTATCCGGATCGGTGACGACGATGGGTTGCATGGAGGGATTTGCCGGGTGCAGTTCGATCCGGTCATTGCGCCGATGCAGGCGCTTGACCGTTGCCTCGTTGTCAAGCAGGGCGACGACGGTCTGGCCGTGCTCGGCTGTGGCTTGTTTGCGCACCACCACGTAGTCGCCGTCAATGATGCCGTCGCCGATCATGGAATCGCCGGCCACGCGCAATACGAAATGCTCGCCGGAACCGACCATGGTTGGCGGTACTTCAATGACATCGGGTATTTCGATCGCCTCGATAGGTTTGCCGGCTGCAACCGTTCCGGCCAGGGGGAGCTTCATGCCGCGTTCCGAAGCTGTGCGTAGCTGCAATCCGCGGCGGGCGTTCCAGTTGCGTTCCAGCAGTCCTTCGCGTTCCAGGCGCACCAGATAGTTCCGTACCGTGCCCAGGGAACGGAACCCGAATGCCCGCGCGATTTCCTGCTGGGAAGGAGCGAACCCCTGCTCGCCGATATGCCGGGCGATGTAATCGAAAACCTGTTTTTGTTTGGGAGTAAGGGGACTCATATAGCCTCATGCATGGTTATCTTATGCCTGCCGTAAGTGTATGCGTAAGTTTTGCGTAAGTCAAGAGGGCAAGGAGAAAGGAGAAAGGAGAAAGTGACAAGTGACAAGTGACAAGTGACAAGTGACAAACGGAATGTAAAGCAGCTTCTGGCTTGATGCTGTTCTTCGGCAGGCAGACCTGTGCGCAAAAAAAGACCTACCGGAGATAAAACTGCCTGTGGCTTGGGCAGGAGTTCGCCACCTTAAGGGGGGCTCCCGCCCATTTTCGGCATTTTTTTATTGGTATGGACGGTGCATTTAGCATATAGGTATGAAGCGTAGCTCTGAGCCGACGGATTGCCTTGTACCTTGATAGCGGAGGGTAAGCAGATGAAAAAATTGATCCTTATGTTTTTTATTCTTATGACAACGACCTGGCCCCATACCGGATGGGCCGATGACTCTCTGCTGGTATTTGCCGGAGCCGGCATGCGTGCAGCTCTGGATGAGGTTGCCATGCAGTTCGAGGCCGAGTCCGGGATCCGGGTTATTCACGATTACGAAGGGTCCGGACGTCTGGCCAGCAAAATCCTGGCCGGGCAAAAACCGGATGTCTTCATTCCGGGAGCGGAAAAGTGGGCCAAACTGCTTAAGGAAAAAGGCTTTGTCAAAACCTACTTCGGTCTGGCCCAGCATGTGCCGGTGATACTTACGCCTGCAAACAACACAAAAGTAAACAGTCTGCAGGATTTTACCAAACACGATGTTCGCCTGGTGCTGGGGGATCCCAAGGCCTGCGCCATCGGCAGAAACGGCGGCTGCCTGTTGAAAAAGGCGGGATTGGATGAAAGCGGACTGAACGTGGTCTCGAGAGGGGTGACGGTGAAGCAATTGGTTCGCTGGATCGAATTCGGCAATGGGGACGCCACCATCGCATGGCATGCCGACGGCTTCCATAACGATAAGGTGAGGATCGTTCCCATCCCGGAAGAAGTCAATTGTGTCGATATCGTTCCGGTGTGTACGATGACGGACGCATCCCATCCCGAAGCGGCCGCCAGGTATCTGGAATACCTTGCCGCTCATGGTAGTAAAGTTTTCGCAAAATTCGGTTTCAAGAGTGCGAAATAGTTCGGTCGGATACACCCCGCCACGCTGTTTTTAAAAGCTGATTTTTTAGCTCGTCGTTCCATTCCCATCTGGGGACACAAAGGAGAAAAGCTCATGTTTTATCGTCAACTACAGGAGAAATTTCTAGCACTCGCAACGCAAAACAACCTCCTGGATGAAGAAATCACGATCAAAACCAAAATTCTGAAAACTGCGGAGGCCATCGGCAATCCGGATCGGCAGGACTATCCCTTGCTGAAGGGCAAGGAATTCCTTATGGAAGCCACCTACGGGGAAGCCAGGGGGCAGGCTTATACCGACGCGCCTTCTGAGTTTACCGGACCTTTGGCGGATATTATTCGCCTGGAGCTGAAAGATACCAAGCAACGAGCCCTGTTTATCGCCTGTCTCAATGCCATCATGCGTTATCTGGAGCCGGAACTGGGGACCGTTCATTGTAAAAACAACGAGCCGGAAGAATGTGCCACGGAAATTGGCGAATTCGTCGAAAAGTTAGCGCCCTCGTTTGTCGGGCTTGTCGGCCTGCAGCCGGCGATTCTGGAAAGCCTGGCAAAGCGTCTGGGGCCCGAAAAGGTGACCTGCGTGGATCGGGATGAGGAATTCCGCGGGAAGAGCAAATTCGGTGTGCCGATCGTATGGGGAGACAGCAAGTCTATGACAGACATGTTCGTCAAGGCCGATCTTGTTCTGGCGACGGGGTCCACCATTGTGAACGGTTCGTTGCCGGAGATCCTTGCACTGGCCGAGGAGCATAATGTGCCGGTTCACTTTTACGGAACATCGGTTGCGGGAGCCGCCCATCTGCTGGGATTAAACCGTTTGTGTTTCTGCCCGACTTAAGTGTCTATTCAAATGCAGGATTTGCGGAATTTTGGCTGTGTGCGATATCGCTGAACTGCCGTTTTCGAGGTGATATATGGTGAATACAAAAGACGCACAGGCCCTGGGTTTCGATCTTGTTGTTGCCTTGATAACCAGTATCTTCTTCACTTTCGTCGTGTGCGTTCTGCTGGCACTGGTCGCGACGACATCGTTGCATGAATTCTGGTTTCAGGTGCGATCACCGCAGGTTTTTTCAACGGTCTGGATCAGCCTGCAGACCTCTCTGGCGGTCGTTTTCCTGGCGTTTTTTCTCGGGTTTCCCATCGCCTACCTTTTAGCCTTGAAAGACTTCAAGGGGAAGGTTCTGCTGGATACGCTGCTCGATCTGCCGATTGTCATGCCTCCGTTGGTCTCGGGACTGGCCCTGTTGATCCTGCTGAGCGGGGAAGGGCTGGTCGGAGGCTGGTTGAACCGTTGGCACATCGATCTCATTTTCACCAAAAAGGGGATTGTCCTTGCTCAACTTTTTGTGGCGGCGCCGTTTTTCATCAAAACGGTCCGGGAGAGTATCGCCGCGATCCCCAAGAACCTGCTGGCGGCCTCCGCCACCCTGAACGCTTCTTCGATGTTTACCCTCGTGCACCTGATCTTCCCTTTGTGTAAAAAGGGCATCTGGACAGGATTGGTCATGACCTGGGCGCGGGCCCTCGGAGAATTCGGAGCAACCTCCATGGTGGCCGGTTGCATTCCGCAGCAAACCGAGACCATGACCGTTTCGATTTACATGCAGGCCATGAGCGGTGGGCTTGAGACGGCTACTGCCATTGCTCTTATCCTCATGGTTTTCTCCTTTGTGTTTCTACTGATTGTGAAAACCAGATTCGGTCAAAAAGATGAGTATCCAGCTTAATAACATAACCAAGAATTTTGGTGGGCGAACTGTTCTGAACGATCTGGGGCTGAAGATCAAAAATGGCGAGTTTCATGTGATTTTAGGCCCCAGCGGTGAAGGAAAAAGCTCGTTGCTGGCCATTATCGCCGGATTGCTCAAGCCGGATCGTGGCGAAATCTGGATAGGAGACCGGCAGATCAACAGTTTTCCGCCTCGGAAAAGGCCGGTCGGTTTCGTTTTTCAGGACTTTGCCCTTTTCCCACATCTTACTGTCTTTGACAATGTTGCCTATGGGCTGCGTGCCGCAGGGTTAAAAAGTAGCTGCATCAAAGAACGGGTAAATCGCCATCTGCATCTGGTGGGAATGTCCGATCATAGGAGTAAATATCCGGTCACCCTGAGCGGCGGAGAAAAGCAACGGGTCGCTCTGGCCAGGGCGCTGGCGATCGAGCCGGAGGTGTTGCTGCTGGACGAACCTCTGAGTCATCTGGATGTGTCGCTCAAGGAGCAATTGACCGATGAGTTGAAGTGCATCCAGCGGGAATCCGGCGTCACGACCCTGTATGTCACCCATGATAAAATGGAGGCCATGACCCTTGCCAACCGGGTTTCCGTGCTTCACCGGGGACGTATTGAACAGGTGGAAGAGCCGGATAAGGTGTTTTATCAACCCAAGACACCTTTTGTGGCTTCCTTCGTCGGTTCCAAGAATATCCTGAATGTCCGGTTGGTCGATCTGAAGGAAAGCACGGCGACCTTCGATATCGTTCATCCCGAATTAAGGGAAAGACTGCAGATCGATGTGAAAAGGTATCCCGTTTTTACAAGGAAAAAGGAGCTTTCGCTTTGCCTGCATCCGGAAAAAATCAAACTGTGCCGGGAGGTGCGGCCGGCGAATTGTTTTGCCGGTCAGGTGGTCAAGGTCGATTCCAGGGGGGCGTTTTTCGAAGTTACCGTCGATGTTTCCGGGCTCTTGTTGACCGCATCGATACCCAAGGCTGGTTCCATGGAGTTGACGGGTGACATCCAGGTCTGTTTTTCACCCGATGCCTTCCATCCTCTGTGCGGCAGGTGCCATTCTCTGCCTGAATATCTACGGGATTTTGAATGCATTAAGCATGTAGAGGCGTAAGCACGTCGGCCTGTGCCAGGCAAAACACGGATTAGAAATTACGATTTATCTGCCAGAAAAGCCCACCAAGTCAAATTGGTGGGCTTTTCTCGTGTCTGACATGTTTGAGGACAGGAGTGTTTAAGATTGAGTCATCCTTTTGTGCAAGGCAGGAACTTGATGCTTGATCATTATTTAACTTGTCACTGAAAAATGACCACAATTTTTGTAGAAAACTAATGGGCGAACTTGTTGGATTATCTTAAAACCATTAAGAATGCACCATAATGGAGCAATATTTTGTTTCTTTCATGGAAAGCACCCCCTGCTTTATTGCGAGTTGATTTTATGGTGCTACAATCTAGCACCAGTTGTGCCGGAATTGAGTGGGGTTGTTCAGGCTCGTTTGCAGTCCAAATTTGGGTGGGATCAACGTATTCCTGGTAATGGGCGGTATCCAAGCGCGGCTACTCCGGCCTGATCTGTGCCGGCGAAATACAATGGCTCCGTGCTGTTATGGCCCAAAGGAAAATTCCTCTGAGGAAAGTTGAAGAGCCGCAGGATTCATGGCAATGCCTCATTGAGGTGTAAGGGATGTCGGAGCATCGTTTCTCTATCCTAAGGTTGAAGTATGTATCCCCAAGAAACCACCAGTCATACTCAAAAAATCCAGTCCTGTTTAGTTGGAAAAGATCTACAGAACAGTATCAAGATTGATCCATTAATCGCTGCATCTTGGGATCGTTGTTTTCATCATTACGGCATTGACCCGAGTGAATCCCGTCCGGTGCAGGTTCTGACGGCTGCCGAATTGCGGGAGCATACCCGGCCCATCGAACGTTTTACGCGTATTGCCAAAGTGGCGGTGCAGAGACTGCACCGCCAGGTCGCGGATTTGGGCTATGCGACCCTTCTGTGTGATTCCGACGGTGTCACCGTTGACTGGCAGGGCGACAAGCGTTTTTCGCGGCAGTGGAAAGATTGCGGGTTGTATCTCGGAGCCGTGTGGAAAGAACGTCAGGAGGGTACCTGCGGGGTTGGTACTGCACTGGTTGAACAGGTTCCGCTAACGATACACGGGGGGGATCACTTTCGCGCCAAAAATGCCAACCTTACCTGTTCCTGTGCCCCTATCTTAAGCCCGAGCGGCAAGCCTTTGGGGGTCATCGATGTTTCGTCCTTTCGTTCCACCCGCTCCAAAGATCGGCAGCATTTCGCCTTGCAGTTGGTGATGCAGTCCGCACGTATGATCGAATCAGCGTACTTTCTCAGTCAATTCGAAGAACAATGGGTGTTGCGGCTCAGCCTGGAACGGGAACTCGCCGAGGTTGCCAGTGGCTGCCTGGTCGCCCTGGATGGCGATGGTTGCATTCTGGCAGCGGATCGGGTCGCCTGTTCCGTCCTGGCGGAAGAACTCGGCGGCGCGAGCCTGGTCGGGAAACCGATCGGGGATGTGTTCGATGTCGATTTTGAGAAACTGCTGGAAATGTTATCCGGATCCAGTATGGTTCTGCCCCTTCATACGCAAAAAACGGGACACCAGATATTCGCTTCACTGCGGTGTCCGCAGACCCATTCCGCCAAGCCGGTTACCAGGGCCGAGATATCGACTTTACGGAATAAAAAGGTTCCTGCTGAGGGTGAACCCTTCACTCTTGATTATCTGGCAGGAGAGGATAGCAGTCTCAAGGAGCGTGTTGAGCGCATCAAGCGTGTCATGGATAAGCCTATTCCGATTTTACTTAACGGGGAAACCGGCACCGGGAAAGAAATGTTCGCCCAGGCCATCCACCATGCCAGCCGCCGGGCCGGCAAACCGTTCGTGGCGGTTAACTGCGCCGCGATTCCTGAATCGCTCATTGAGAGTGAATTGTTCGGCTACAAAGAAGGCGCTTTTACCGGAGCGCGCTGCAAGGGGATGCGGGGCAAGATCCTGCAATCGGATGGGGGGACCCTGTTCCTCGATGAAATCGGTGATATGCCTGCCAGTCTGCAACCGCGTTTGCTGAGAGTGCTTGCGGAGCGGGAGGTCACGCCCCTGGGCGGGGAGACCCCCATTCCCGTCGATCTGCATGTGATATGCGCAACCCACCGTAATGTTAAAGATATGGTGGCTTGCGGCGCGTTGCGCGAAGATCTCTATTATCGCCTCAATGGCGTATCCTTCGAACTTCCGCCTTTGCGTCAACGTTCGGATATTGAGTGTCTGATCGGCGATGTGTTGGCCATCGAAGCAGGAAACAGTGTCGAGCCAGTGGCTATTGCCGACAAGGCTATGCGTATCATGGCCGATTTTCCCTGGCCCGGCAATATCCGTCAGTTGCGTAATGCCCTGCGTTATGCCTTGGCGGTCTGCGAAAAAGGTGTCATCACCTGCGCCGATCTGCCGGTCGATATTATTTATTCGCAGGATCCTAAGGATGCGATGGTTTCGTGCCTTCCTTTGCAGGCTTTGGGTTGTTTGTCTGAAACAGCCGAGCCGGAGCCTTCTTCTTCTTCTGTTGATGAAGTTATTGGCGGGCTTAGCGCCATGCAACAGGCTGAACGTCAGGTGATCCTGGAAGCGCTGCAAAAACATAAGTGGCAGGTTTCTCGTGCGGTGAAAGAGCTAGGCATCAGTCGGGCAACGATCTATCGAAAAATGGATAAATACGGCATCATCCCGCCAAACAAGCAGTGAATTCCCTTTGTTCTCCTTAGAGTCTGTCGCACAAGTTGACAGTAAATTGGAATAAACCTACTCTGAACAGATGCTGTAGGAGTTGTTCAATTTTCTTTCAACATATTTCCATACGGGATACATGCTATGAAATATCGAAAGATGGGTCGTTCCGGGTGCGAAGTCTCGATTCTCGGTTTTGGCTGCATGCGTCTGCCGATCATCGGCGGCGATGAGGCCGCGATCGACGTACCGAAAGCGGATCGGATGCTAAGAAGCGCCATCGATAAAGGGGTCAATTACCTGGATACGGCTTATCCCTATCATAAAGGCGAGAGCGAAAAATTTCTCGGCCGGGCGTTGAGTGGCGGTTTGCGCGACAAGGTGCATCTGGCGACCAAACTGCCGTCCTGGGCGGTGGAAACGGCGGCCGATTTCGATCGCTTTCTCAACGAACAGTTGGAGCGCTTGCAAACCGACCACATCGAGTTCTACCTGCTGCATGCCCTTAAGGCCGACTGGTGGGATAAACTCCGCCATCTCGGCGTGCTCGAGTTTCTTGACCGGGCGATCCGCGACGGCCGCATCGGCGCTGCCGGGTTTTCCTTCCATGACGAGTTGCCCTTATTCAAGCAGATCGTGGATGCCTATGACTGGAGTTTTTGCCAGATTCAGTACAACTATATGGACGAGCAGATTCAGGCGGGCAGGGAAGGGCTGGATTACGCCGCCGATCGCGGCCTGGGCGTGGTGATTATGGAGCCGTTGCGCGGCGGTCACCTGGCCCGCGAGAGTGCTCCCGATATCCAGAAGCTCTGGGATGCGGCTCCGGTTCGCCGAACCCCGGCGGAGTGGGCATTGCGCTGGGTCTGGGATCATCCCGGCGTCACTTCGGTGCTCAGCGGTATGAACGAGCCCGCGCAGCTCGAGGAAAACTGTCGGATTGCCGATCAGGCCTCGCCCCTTTCGCTGTCCGACCAGGAGCTAACCGTAATCGGACAGGTTCGCGATACTCTGCGCAAACGCATCAAGGTACCCTGTACCGCCTGCGGCTACTGTATGCCGTGCCCGTCCGGGGTCAACATTCCGCGTATCTTCAATCTTTACAATGACCGCTTCATCTACGGTGACTCAGGCTTTCCTCATCGCATGTACACCATCACCATGAATGCCGCCGAATTGGCCAGCAACTGCACTCGTTGCGGTTTATGCGAAAAGCACTGTCCCCAGCACATTCGCATCATGGATATGTTGGAGGAGTGCCATCGAACCCTTTCGGAAAATCCGGACGATTGATCCTTTAAATAGTTGTTTTTGAAGGATTCTCCCGCTACATCCTGTGGGGCAGGGGCCGAGGCCTCAGAGTGGGATGATGAGGCGGTATGGATGAGCAC
Source organism: Syntrophotalea carbinolica DSM 2380 (assembly GCF_000012885.1). NCBI lineage: Bacteria > Pseudomonadati > Thermodesulfobacteriota > Desulfuromonadia > Desulfuromonadales > Syntrophotaleaceae > Syntrophotalea > Syntrophotalea carbinolica. Next base: position 2,026,971 of record NC_007498.2, on the reverse strand, counting down.
AGAATATAAAAAGGCGGTAGAAAAGTCCCATCTTTTCTACCGCCTTCTTTTATGAATAGCGCGGGCTATTTATGGTTCTGCAGCCCAAGACATTGAAAGATCTGGCGGGTGGCGTCGGAATTGTTGAGGGTGTAGAAGTGGATGCCGCGTACCTCGTTGTCGAGCAGATCGCGGCATTGTTCCGTGGCCCAGTGGATGCCGATGCGGCGTACCGATTCGGGATCGTCTTGGCAGCGGTCCACAGCGCGCAGCAACGGGGCGGGAAAGCGTGCCCCGGCTGCCAGCTCCGCCATGCGTTTCATGCCTTCAACTGAGGCGATGGGCATGATGCCGGCGATGATAGGGATGCTGATACCGGCCAGTTCGCAGCGTTCGCGAAAATCGTAGAAGTCGCGGTTGTCGAAAAACAGCTGGGTGCAGATATAGTCGGCCCCTTCGTCGACCTTGGCTTTAAGGTAATCCATCTCCAGCAGGCGATTGGGGGTGGTCGGATGTCCCTCGGGAAAACCGGCCACACCGATGCCGAAACCGCGCTTGTCGGGATGCAGCCCCTCGTCGTTGAATTTGCGGATAAAGCGTACCAGATCGGCAGCGTGGGGAAAAGCGTCCTGCGAGCGGTCGTAATGCGGCATGTCGGGCGGTGGATCGCCGGCCAGTGCCAGGATATTGCTGATACCGGCTTCGGCGTAGCGCTTCAGAATCTGATGAATCTCCTGCTCGGGGCTGGAGACACAGGTCAGGTGCGGGATAGGGTCGAGGGAGCTGCTTTCGTGAATACGCATGACCAGATCATGGGTGCGTTCACGGGTCGAACCGCCGGCTCCGTAGGTAACCGAGGTGAAATGCGGATGCAGCGATTCAAGCTGGCGAATGGTTTCGTAGAGACGCTCAGCCGCTTTGTCGGTTTTCGGGGGGAAGAATTCGAAAGAAAAGGTCGTTTCGTAGCGGTCGAAAATATCTTGAATATGCATAGAAAATATGGGTCCGGGAATGATGTTGACTCAGGTCTGAGGATGGGGCACCGCAGGTCGATACCCGGTTAGGCAGCTATCGCCCTTATTACCATCCGCATACCTGGCCCTGTAAATTGCAATGCGGGGATAAATGTATATCGTCTGCGGTTCCGGTTCGGATTTGAACCGTTACGCATGAAGACCCATATTATCTTTTGACGGTAATCAAGGTCAACCGCTGATTGTCTGTTTTTAAAGGCGCAAGTAGCTGCATTAATGGCAGTACGCTTCGGTGACGTAACGGCGCATCATGACATGGGTGTTGAAATAGTACGCATTTTTACCGATGGCGTTTTTCATGATGCGTATCCAGCCGGAACGGTCCTGGTAGTACAGCGGTATGATGGTATTTTCCAGCTTGGCATAAAGGTCTTCGACATCCTCGTCCATATGGTTCTGGGAAATGGAGTTTCCGTTGGGTGCAGGGCCGATGGACCATCCGGTGACGCCTTCGATATGACCTTCGATCCACCAACCGTCCAGTACGCTGAAGTTGGGCACACCGTTGATCGCTGCCTTCATGCCGCTGGTTCCGGAAGCTTCCAGCGGGCGCATGGGCGTATTGAGCCACAAGTCGACGCCCGGTATCAGGCGCGAAGCCACATCCATGTTGTAATTAGGCAGGTAGACCATGCGGATACGATCCCCGTACTGACGGATGTTCTGCATCATGCGGTGGATGAGTTCCTTGCCCGGTTCGTCATGGGGGTGGGCTTTGCCGCCGAAAACCATTTGCAGTTTTCCTTCTCCCAGGCTCAGCAGGCGGTCCATGTCGCTGAATATCAGATCTCCGCGCTTATAGGTCGCGACACGTCTGGCAAACCCGATAGTCAGAATGTCCGGATCGAGTTCGACACCGCAGGTCTCGGCAATATATTGAAAAAGATAAGCCTTCGCACCGCAGTGGGTATCCCAGATTTCGTCGTCGGGGATACTGTCGACCCGTACCAGAAGCTCCGGTTCGGTTGCCCAGCTGGGCAGATAGCGGTTGTAAAGGTTGACAAAGTAGGGCGAGGTCCAGGTGAAGGGATGGATGCCGTTGGTGATGGCATGAATATGAAAGCCGGGGAACATGGCCTGGGAAACTTCCCCGTGTTTTTTGGCCACGCCGTTGACATACTGGCTGAGATTCATGGCCAGCAGAGTCATATTCAGGTGCTCCTGTCCTCCAAGATCCTTGAGCAAATCAAGGGGGATTTCGTGATCCAGGATGCGCTCGACCAGATCGTAGGGAAACTGGTCGTGGCCGGCCCGTACCGGGGTGTGTGTAGTGAAGACGCACTTGTTCGTGACCTCCTGAGTGTTCCAGGAGTTTCGTTCATCCCAGGTTTCTTCGAGGGGGCGGCGACCATGGGTAAGCAGCTCCAGGGTCAGCAGGCTGGCGTGGCCCTCGTTCATGTGATATTTGCGGATGTTGAAGCCGAGCTGGTTAAGGATGCGGGCGCCCCCGATGCCGAGAACGATTTCCTGTTTGAAGCGATAGGCCTGATCGCCGCCGTAGAGATGATCCGTTATCCGCCGGTCTTCAGCGGCGTTGCCGGGGATGTCAGTGTCGAGAAACAGAACCGGAACCTGCCCGCGCGACGGGCTGGTCACCCGATAAAGCCAGGCTTGTATCTTGACATCGCGTTCTTCGATGGTGATCAGCGTTTTTATGGGAAGGCACTCGAGCAGATTTTCCGGATGCCACTGGTTGGGACTTTCCTGCTGCCGGCCCTGATCGTCGATGGATTGAGAAAAATACCCCTTGCGGCTCAGTAGGGTGACCGCTACAAGGGGTATTTTTAAGTCCGCCGCGCTTTTAATGGTGTCGCCAGCAAGCACACCGAGCCCCCCGCTGTAGGTAGGGATCTCGGAGGTAAGGCCTATTTCCATGGAGAAATAGGCGATGCGTTGTTCCGGGAGAAATTTTTTCCAGTCACTCATAAAAAAGGCCTTAAGGATATGTTTCGGTCGATTATGCCGGTTCTAATTGAGTACTAGATTAATCGAAATCTCTCCCAGGTCAACTGATGAAACGCAGGATGGAGTATCCCCGTTTTCCGGCAGCTTCGAAACAAGGTCGCACCAGGCTGCACCGGCTGTTATATGTAATACATGAAGCGATGGTCGCTTTCGCGTTTGACCCCCATATCCTGACCGCGTTCGCACAGGGTTTGCAAAGTCAGGCTGTCCAAAAATGTATTGAGATGCTCGGTGGCTTCAAACCATACGGTTTGCGTCACGCACTGTCCATTCATGGTGCAGCATCCTTTGCCTTTCGGGGTTTCGCAGGCACAGGCCACCAGCAGAGTATCGCCTTCGGCAGCTTCGACGATCTGGCGAACGGTTATCTGGTCGGGCTTGCGGGTCAGAAAATATCCGCCTTGAGGCCCTTTTTTACTCTTGAGAATGCCGGCTTTTTTGAAACTCTGAAAGATCTGCTCCAGATAACGGGGAGAGATATCCTGACGACGGGAGATGTCTTTGATCTGTGCGGGCTGGTTCCCTGCGTTGTAGGCAATATCAAATAAGGCCCTCAGTCCATAACGGCTTTTGGTCGATAGTCTCACAGGTTTCCTCACAAAATAGCGGTTTTTTATGGTGTATTTTTAGAAAGATGAGCTGCTTTTATCTCAATAAAAGTACGCGGGGAAATTACCAACTTTATTGGGTAAAAAAGATGCGACGTTTTTCCGTTAAGCATGCGTCAGAATTACCACAATAAAAGATTTCCCGCAAGTTTTGTCAACAAATGGCCCGTACCGATGGCGTAGGATAGGGAAAAGTACCTTATTTGCCATGGTTTGAGAGGGTTTCCAGAGCATGAATCAGAGCCTGGATATCCTCATGTCGGGAAAAATAGCCGGGGCTGACCCTTACTGTGCCGCGGGGGAAAGTATTCAGGCTGCGATGGGTGTCGGGGGCGCAGTGCAGTCCGGCACGCACGCAGATGGCGTGTTCGTTGTCGAGCCAGAAAGCGATTTCCGCAGGATCCAGACCCGAGAGGTTGAAGGACAGGGCACCTGCCAGCAGGGAGATATCGGTGGGCCCGTAACGGCGAATGCCGGGCAGGGCGCTCAGTCCATCTGCGAGGTGCGCCATGAGTTCTTTTTTATGACGGCGCAGATTTACAAAACCAGTCTTTTCCAAAAAGTCGATTCCGGCTTTCAGTCCGGCCAGGGCCGGAAGGTTGGCGGTGCCGCTTTCCAGGCGTTCGGGCATGTGCTCCGGCGGTAGCGGCGAGCCCGAATCCGAACCGCTGCCGCCATACAGCAGGGGGGTAAGCTGCAGCCCCTCACGGACATACAGAAAACCGCAACCGGGTGGCCCCATGAGGTGTTTGTGTCCCGGCACCGCCAGCAGGTCGATGCCCATGTCTTCGACGTCGACAGGGATGTATCCGGCTGTCTGCGCCGCATCGACCAGCAGCGGGATGCCCAGGCTGCGGCACCACGGGCCGATCTCTTCTATGGGTTGGATAGCCCCGGTGACATTGGAAGCGTGGGTGAGGACCACCAGGCGGGTGGCTTTTGCATCGACCATGACCGCTTCGCGCACCGAGTCCGGATGCAGGCGGCCGTCGGCTCCCGGTGGAACTTTGACGACTTTCAGGCCGCGCGTCTGCAGAGCCTGGAGGGGGCACAGTACGGCATTGTGTTCCATGGTCGAGGTGACAACCCGGTCGCCGGGATTAAGCAGGCCGAACAGGGCCAGGTTCAAGGCTTCGGTGGCATTGCCGGTAAAAACCACACGGGAGGTGTCGCGAATGCCGAAAAACCCTGCCGCCGTGTCGCGGCATGCCATCAACAGCCGTCCTGCCTCCAGGGCCATGTGATGACTGCCGCGCCCCGGACTGCCGCCTCGATGTCGCAGGGCATCATCGACCGCCTGATAGACCGATGCGGGTTTGGGGAAGGATGTTGCGGCGTTATCGAGATAGATCGACATAGGGCAAACTCAGGCAACCTGCCAACGGTCCTGCTCCCTGCGGTAGATAGCTTTGGGGCGCAGCTCTTCCGCCTCAAGGGCTTTCTCAACGGCTTGACGCTGCACAGCCTCAAAGCGGATAGCCAGGGTACATCCCGTTGCCAGGCCTGCCGGTGCCGGCAGCAGACGCAGTTGGATATCGGCCTGTTTCAGGACTTTTTCCGCCTTGAGTACTTCGTGCCCCGTTTCAAACAAGGCCAGCAGATCCGTTTCGGATACGGCAGATAACATGGTTCGACTCCGTAATGCGGTTCCGTCTCGACTGAAATCCGGGATTCCGGATTTCAGTCCCTCGGTACGGCCAGCATGCGATCCAGCGAAAGCTTGGCGCGTTGACGAATATCTTCCGGCACGGTGACAACGGGGGCCAGGGTCTGCAAGGCTTCCAGCAGGTCTTCCAGGTTGATCAGCTTCATGTTGGGACAGATCAGCACCTCGGGGTTGGCCAGGATGAATTCCTTGTCCGGATTTTCCTTGCGCATACGGTAGAGGATGCCCATTTCCGTACCGATGATAAACTTTTTGCTCGGATGTGTAGCCACATATTCGTACATGCCGCTGGTCGAACAGATATGGTCGGCCAGTTCGAGGATCTCGGGCAGGCATTCGGGGTGCGCGACGAAGGGTGCGTCGGGGTGCTCCGCCTTGGCCTTCAACACCGCGTCGGCGCGGAGATTGTCATGGGTCGGGCAGAACCCCTCCCAGAAATGGAAAGTCTTTTCCGGGCAGTGGGAAGCGACATAGCGGCCCAGGTTGCGGTCCGGTGCAAAGATGATTTCGTCGGTCGGCAAAGACCGTACCACCCGCAAGGCATTGGCACTGGTGCAACATATATCCGTTTCAGCCTTGGTGGCGGCGGTGCTGTTGACGTAGGTGACGACCGTTGCCTTGGGGTGTCGACGTTTGAAATCGCGCAGCCCTTCAGCGGTAACCATGTCGGCCATGGGACACCCGGCATCCAGGCGCGGCAGCAGGACCTTTTTATTCGGTGCCAGAATGGCTGCGCTTTCCGCCATGAAATGGACCCCGCAAAAGACGATCATATCTTTGTCGGTTTGCGCTGCCTCCATGGACAGGGCCAGCGAATCACCGGTAATGTCGGCGATTTCCTGGATTTCGTCGCGCTGATAGTTGTGCGCCAGGATCAAGGCATTACGTTCCTGAGCCAGACGGCGGATTTCCTTTTTGAGTTTTTCCTGTGACATCAATACCTTCGTCCTCCGAAAAGAGTGGCTTGAGTGAAACGCTACGGTAATAATAATCCATAAAACAAGCAAATAAGTCAAGTATAAAGCCGGCAGGGACGACACGGTCGTCGGGAAGGAATATCGGCGTGTCCGATAAACAGCTCCGGGAACAGGGTGTGCCTGACGTTTTAGCGTCTTGCGCTTACCCGGACTGACCGGAGGCAGGATTTTCGGGCTGTCACGATGTCGTGATTCCCGGGACTGCGGGTTTCTTCACATTAAACATTTCACCCTGCAGACTGAAGAATGTTAATATGCCTCCGACAAGGTACGGATATTTGCTTTTGGAGTAGCGAAACACCATGCGAATCTTAATTGTAGAAGATCAGGAGGACATCCTTCAGAACATCGCAGATTATCTTCATCTGCACGGTTTTACGGTGGATTGCGCCCAAAACGGGCTCGGCGGTCTGCATTTAGCGGTCACGCTCGAATTCGACCTGATCATCCTCGATATCATGCTTCCCGGCATGGACGGTTTGACACTCTGTCGGAAACTTCGCAAGGAGGCGGGGGTGCAGACTCCGGTGATCTTTTTGACGGCGCGGGACAAGCTTGAGGACAAATTAGCCGGCTTCAAAGCCGGGTCGGACGACTATCTGGTCAAGCCTTTTTCTTTGCCGGAACTGCATGCTCGGGTGGAAGCGGTGCTGCGCCGCAGCCAGCCTGTTCAGAGCAACCGATTGCAGGTCGCCGATCTGGTTTTCGACCTGGATACCTTGGAGATCACCCGGCAGGGCAAGAGCCTCAGGCTTAATCCTATCGGCCTGAAACTGCTCGAAAAACTGATGAAATGCAGCCCCAATGTGGTCCGGCGCGAGACGCTCCAGGACATCTTGTGGGGTGACGATGTTCCCGATAGCGATAGCCTGCGAAGTCATATTCATTTACTGCGCCAGACCATCGACAAGCCCTTTGCCACGCCGCTGATCCATACGATTCACGGCATAGGCTATTGCCTTAAAGCAGAAGACCATGCAATTTAAGTCGAAACTGTCGCAGCGCATCATCCTTTCCGTCGTCCTGCTAACCACCATCGTGAGCGGCCTGTTCGCTATCGGCCTGACGGCCACGATTCACTATGTCGAAAAAAGTCTCGTCGCAAGCGAATTGCAGAAGGATTTTGCCCGGGTATTCGCAGATTACCGGAATGGCCTGGACTTGCGGCTGGATGAAGGGTCGGCATTTTTTCCGGCGGGGCCGACGCTGCCCGACTATCTGCGTTCCATTCCGACGGGCTACACGGAAGTTGTTCTGGGCGACCGTCATCGCGCTTATTACGTTTATCACCTCGTCGAGGGCAAAACTTCATACTTTCTGGTCAAAGACCAGACTTCTTTCGAAAAGGCGGAAATCCTCCTGCAAAGAGCGGTCCTGGGTGGGTTCGTCTTCTGTGTCCTGATTTCTTTTGTACTCGGTGTGTTTATGGTCAAGCAGGTCATCGCTCCGGTACGAAAACTGACGCGTCAGGTGGCCGGTCGGGAGACTTTTAAGGAACAGCCGCTTTCCCTTGCATCGGAGTATGCCAACGACGAGGTCGGGGCCCTGGCAAAAGCCTTCGATGCAACCTTCACCAGGCTGCAGCAGACCCTGCGCCGGGAAGTTCTTTTCACCAGTGATGTCAGTCATGAATTGCGCACGCCCCTCATGGTCATCCAGAGTGCCTGCGAGATCCTGGTCGCCAAAAGGGATCTGGATGACTACACCCGCCAGAGAATCGAATCGATCCGCCGGGCCGTGATGAAGATGGAGTCATTGGTCGAGGCGTTTTTAGCCCTTGCCCGCGGCGAAGACACTCCCTCGGAAACGGCTACGCTGGAGGCAATCGTGCAATCGGAACTGCCAACGTGGCAACAGTTGGCGGAACAGAAGAGAAACCGATTCCTTCTCCGGCAGGAAGTGGAAATCCCGGCGCCAAAGGGGATCGAATACCCGGCCGTTTTGCTGCGTACGGTTATCGATAACCTGATCCGCAATGCCGTCCACCACACCGCTGGAGGCGAAATCGTTCTGGTTTTGAAAGCCGACAGCTTTGAGCTTCGGGATACGGGATCGGGTATTGCCATAGATGAAATGACCAAGGTTTTCAAACCCTATTACCGCGGCACGGCATCTCACCGTGAAGGTCTCGGGCTGGGATTGTCGCTGGTACAGCGGATCTGCGAGAGAGAACATTGGTCGGTCGTCCTTGAGCAAAACCAGCCGCAAGGGTGCTGTTTCAGGGTAAATCTCGCATGATTTGCGTCTTTTGACGTTTTTTTGATCTTTTCTTCACCTTTCGAAGACATCCGAATCTCTAAGATGCCTGCATCTCAACTATTTGTGGAGTTGCAGGCATGCAAATTTTTCGCTCGGTTAAACTTCATCGCCCCTCGTTCAGCGCAACCTTCGTTGCGCTATCCGTCGCCCTGTTCATTGTCGCGATGGATAACCGCCTCTTCTGGCGCTCGTTCACCTCCAGACTGGGACTGGATACCTGGAGCCACTGGGCCTTCGTGGCCTCCGTGGGACTGGTTCTGGTGCTTCTACTCAACATCCTGATTTCTCTCTTCGCTTTCCGTCCGGTCTTCAAACCCTTCCTGGTGATTCTGCTACTGACCACGGCTGCCATCAGCTATTTCTCCGACACCTTTGGCGTGGTTATCGACAAATCGATGATTCATAATGTCTTTGAGACCGACGTCAACGAAGCCTTCGAACTTGTGACCTGGTCACTGTTCAACCATCTGCTGTGGTTTGGTGTCATCCCGGCCGTTCTGGTTGTCCTGACGCGCATCCGAACCCGCTCCTGTAAAAGAGAATTGCTGACCCGATGCGGGGTGATCCTCGGCAGTCTGGTCATTGTTCTGGGTCTTGGCATGACGCATTATAAGCAGTTCGTCCTTTTCGGTCGCCAGAACCGGGACCTTCGGATGTGCCTGAATCCTTCCTATTCGTTATATTCCCTGCAAAAAGTCATTCAAAAAAAATATTTCTCCCGGGACGAAGGACCATTGCGCGTGGTGGCGCCCGATGCGGTCAAAAGCCGAAACGGATCCAAGACGGTCGTGGTTCTGGCGCTTGGTGAAACTGCCCGGGCCCGGGAATTTTCTTTCAACGGCTACCAACGCGACACCAACCCGGAGCTTGCCGACCGGGATGTCGTTAATTTTTCCCAGGTCCAGGCATGCGGTACCTCCACCGCCGAATCTCTGCCCTGCATATTTTCCTCGCTTGAGCGGGAGGCATACAGCCGGGACAAAGCTGCCCGTCAGGAAAACCTGCTCGACATCCTCCAGCGGGTCGGGGTCACGGTCATATGGCGGGACAACAATTCGGGAAGTAAAGGAGTCGCCGATCGCATCGCCTACGAGGATCTGTCCCGGCAGTCCGACGCCGAGTTGTGCGAGGGCGGTAACTGCTTCGATGAAATCCTGCTGCACGATCTTGACCGGCGGCTTGCGGAAACCGCGGGGGACATGTTGATCGTGCTGCACATGAAAGGAAGTCACGGTCCCTCGTATTACAGGCGTACTCCGGCTGCCTTTAAGGTCTTTTTTCCCGAATGTAGCCTGGATAATATCCAAGAGTGCCCGCAGCAAACGATCGTCAACGCCTACGACAATACGATCGTTTATACCGATCATGTTTTGGCAAAACTTATCGATCTACTGCGATCTAAGAGTTTTCCTACGGCGATGCTTTATGTCTCCGATCACGGCGAATCGCTGGGAGAGGGAGGGGTATATCTGCATGGACTGCCCTACGCGTTGGCCCCCGCTGAGCAGAAGCAGATACCCATGATGTTCTGGGCCTCGGAAAATTTCATTAGCCGGAAATCCCTGGATATCGATGCTCTTAAAGCCCATAGTAAAACATCCTATAGCCATGACGTGATATTCCACAGTATTTTCGGGTTGTTCGATATCGATAGCGCAATCTATCGTCAAGACCTGGATATCTTCTCCGCTTGCCGTCCCCCCGGGCGACCGTTCGACAGAGGAAGGGCCGGATGAAAACACATGTCATCCCGTCAGTAATCACCATCCTGTATCTAATGTTTACTTGTAACAAGAATCGGTGGTACATATAGGGACCGCTGTGGCGGGGATTTCAGTCAGGTTACCGTCAGGCCTTGACTCTGATCTTTTAAAAACATATCTCCTGCAGTTTTCCGTCCGGCAACCGAGGGTGGAAGCTCTAGGCTTTCAGGAAGGTAGATTTTTTCTATGACCTATACCGAGCGTTCGCGGTTTCTAAACCACTATTTCCTGTTTTCCTATCTTGTCGTTTTGACGCTGGCTTCCGGTTATCTTTTCAAAGTCGATTTCGTCAATACGCGTACCTTTCTTTTCGCCGTCGGTACATACCTGAGTTACTGTGCCGTATACCTTTTGCCTGCTTTCCTGATTACCAGGTTGTGCCATGGCCTGTTTTGCCTGGGAGGGAAATCTTCGTTGGGCTGGAAAGCGGCGCAGGCGGTTGCGGTTCTGACCACCGGACTTACGGCCGTCTTCCTCTATGCGGATTTCTTTATCTTCCGCCTCTACCATTTTCATCTCAACGGCTTTGTCTGGAATCTGGTCAAGACTCCCGGCGGCATTGAGTCCCTGGGCGGGAATAACTCCTCGAACTTGACTTTTGGCCTCATCATCGCCGGATTCTTTGCCGTGCAGGCTTTCCTTCTGTGGCTGACGATAAAGCTCCGGAGCAATCGCCGCTCTGCGAAACCGAGGAAAATCTACCGCTTTATCGCCGCCTTTCTCCTTTTGCTCGCGCTTGGGGAGCGGGGCATCTACGGCGTCAGCCATCTGCAGGCCCATACGCCGGTACTGGCGGCGGCGAGCACCTTCCCCTTTTATCAGCCGACGACTTTTCGCTCTCTGGCAAAAAAACTGGGATACAAGGTTAAGCGCCAATCCAAATTGAAGATGGATCTCGATGCTTTGCAGCCTTCTTATCCCCTCAGGCCCATTGATGTGCAGAAGCCCGCGCGTCCTCTCAACATTGTCTGGCTGATGGCCGAGTCGTTACGGGCCGACATGCTCGATCCTGAGATTATGCCTGCAACCTGGAATTTCGCTCACCAGGCCCACCGTTTCAACCAGCATTACAGCGGCGGCAACGGCACCCGCATGGGGCTTTTTTCCGCCTTCTATGGTATTTACGGCCCCTATTGGTTCCCCTTTCTTGAAGCGCGGCGCTCACCGGTGATCATGGACGTGCTGCAGCAGCAGGGGTATCAGCTCGACCTGCACACCAGCGCTAAATTCAGCTATCCGGAGTTCGACAAGACGATTTTTGCCGGGGTTCCCGATCGCTTTATGCACGAAGTCGGCGACAAGCCCGGCTGGCAGCGTGACAGGGAGAATGTCGATCAGATCATCGAGTTTGTGAAAAACAGGGACAGGAACCGTCCCTTTATGACGTTCATGTTTTTTGAATCTCCCCACGCGCGCTACTATTTTCCCGAAGAATGTGCGATACGCAAACCTTATCTTGAGGATTTCAACTACGCGACCATGTCCGTGGATAAGGATATCGAGCTGATCAGGAATCGGTACATCAATTCCTGCAATCACCTCGATACCCAACTCGGGCGCCTGCTGGCTCTCCTGGAGCAAGAGCGCCTGCTTGAAGACACGATCGTGATTATCACCGGAGACCATGGTGAGGAATTCATGGAAAAAGGGTTTTGGGGACACAACTCCAAATTCACCGAGGAGCAGACAAGGGTTCCTCTGGTCCTCTGGATTCCCGGCACGGGTGCGAGCAAAACGGATCGGATGACAAGTCACCTGGATATCGTTGCCACGATTCTTCCGCTGCTCGGGGTGAAAAATCCAGCCGAAGACTACTCCCTTGGATACGATCTTTTAGGCACAAAACAGCGGGAGTTCTCCGTTATTGCCGACTGGAGCAGGATCTGTTACGTCGGATCGCAGTACAAGGCGAGTTTTCCGCTTAAGGCCGAGGGGTTGGCACGCAACAGCGTAACCCGCAAGGACGACGCATCGGTGGAGGAGGAGGGGGCGTTTGTCTCTACTCACCAGGATGTCATGTTGAGGTTGATGCAGGATCTTTCCCGGTTCCGTCGCAAATAACAGCCTGTAAGTCAAAAAACAGGGACATGGTCCACCGGTCTTGCCGAATTACCGGTTTTGCTGACAAAAAAAATCCCTCCGATCCTTTGCGGATCGGAGGGATTTTGCCTTAATGAACGGATTTTTCAGCAGGTGTAGTGAAGCTCTCGCTATTTAGAGGGTGGGGTTTTGATATTTCAGGCCCGGCGGTAACTTGGAGAGTCGCCGCGCCCTTTGCCGACCTGCCGGCCGATGGACTGGATGCGTCGATGCATACAGGAACGGCAATCGGCAGCGGTTTCATCGATACAGGCCTTGGCGGGATAAATCTCATAGAGGGCGCGGTATTTTTTGGGCGTCAGGTTGGGCATCACCACGTTGGCACCGCGGGACAGGCCGAGTTCCCTCCCGGTAGGGGTGTTGAGGGTCGCCAGGGCCGAGGTTGCCGGAATATTGGCCAGCGGCTGAATCAGCCGTGCCAGGGCCATGACCTTATAGGTCATCAGTTCGGTGTTGGGTACCTGATTTTCCGCAAGAAGGGTCGGTGTTTTGGCGTCGCTCCCCAAGAGCGTTTCGTGGTGGGGAATAAAAGGTCCCACGCCGATCATGTCAAGATCGAGTTCCCGGAACGTTTCGATATCTTTGGCCAGGTCTTCGTAGGTCTGGCCAGGAATCCCGACCATGACGCCGCTACCGGTTTCGTAACCGATTTTTTTAATGATTCGAAGCAGCTCTATCCGGTTCGGCTTGTGGCCGGGCAGGGCGGGGTGGATGCGACGATACAGTTCCGGATCCGATGTTTCAAAGCGCAGCAGATAGCGATCCGCACCGGCATCGCGCCAGGCGGTCAGATCCTCTGCGCTACGCTCTCCCAGGCTCAAGGTGACGGCCAGGGGTGTTTCTCTCTTGATGCGTTGAATAAGCTTGGTCATCCAATCGACGTCAAGGCCGTAGTCTTCTCCCGATTGGAGCACAAGAGTCCCGTAACCGTATGCAACGCCTTCTTCTACGCAGCACATGATTTCCTCTTCCGACATCCGGTAACGCGTCAGTTTGCTGTTGCCGGCACGCAGACCGCAGTAGTGACAATCCCGCGAACAGTGGTTCGAGAATTCAAGAAGTCCACGCAGATGGACGGCATCGCCGACCTGGGAGTGCCGTACATCGTTGGCTTTGTCCCAGAGTTCCGTCAGGGATCGTTCATCCTCGTTTTTAAGCCAGTATAGAATTTCCTCACGCGTCATGGTGTTTCCTTTCCGGGGTTTCCCGTCTGTTTTGCCATTGCTCGTAGTGGCTGCATGAACGGTATTGATGGGCGGGCCTGTCCTTCGTTTTGCATATGTAACGTTATAAAATTTTGGGGCGCCATCGGGATTCCTGGAGGGGCAGCTGCTATACTTGGAACAGTATCCGATGTTGCGCGGAAATTGGGATGCGCAAAACCCGACAAAAAATATAAACAAACATCTAGCAAACATGAAAAAATAAATCAATGATAAATAGGATAATTTCCGTAATAATTTTTGAAAAATGCGGGTTACGGATGGGACATGGCATGGGTGATGTGATAAAAAATCAAGTAAGTACAGGGGATTAAGACTTTTTTTGCGATTTGGCCAGTATGAAAAAAGTAGTTGACAAGGAATGTCGGGTAAATATATTTAAAAAGAAGACAGCATAGATGGGGAATTCGCAAGTCGGTGTTGGCCATGATTATGGGGAGAGGAGACGGATATGAAGGTATGTGTCAAGCTATTTGCTACATTTCGCAATGGTCGATTTAAAGAAAAACTTTGCGAATATGAAGCGGGAACCATGGTGTCCCAGGTCATCAAAGAATTGGATCTTCCTGAGGATCAGCTCGGGGCCGTGCTTATCAACGCACGACATGTGGAAGGTGATCAGGAGTTGAAAGATGGTGACAGCCTGTCCATCTTTCCCCTGGTGGGAGGAGGTTGATCATGGCGGATTTGATCCATTTTCTTAAGGCTTCGGTGCAGGGCGACCTGGTAAGCTGGGCGAGCCAGGTGGCTGCCTCGGAACGCTATGGCCTCTCCATTGCGGAGGTCGAGAAAGCGATTCTCGAGCTTGGACTGCTTCCGGCACGTTATCAGCGTAATCGCAATATGATCAGCACCCGACAGCAATTACGGCTGTTTCAAAGCCATGCCGTGGTTATCGGTTGCGGCGGATTGGGCGGCTATGTTCTCGAGCAGTTGGCGCGTCTCGGGGTGGGCAAGATTACCGCCATCGATCCCGATACCTTTGAGGAACACAACCTTAACAGGCAATTGCTATCTTCTCCACGTCTGCTTGGTCATGCCAAAGTCGATGTCGCCGCAAACCGGATAACGGATATCAATCCGGCGGTAAACCTGATTCCGGTGCGTGCGGCCTTCGGTGCGGAGAACGGGGCTGAGCTGGTTGCAGGTGCCGATGTGGTGGTGGATGCGGTGGATAATGTTCCGGCTCGGCTTGCACTGGCCAATATCTGCGGTAAATCCGGGATCCCTCTGGTGCATGGCGCCATCGCCGGGTGGTACGGACATGTTGCTACCCAGTATCCCGGTGACACGACTTTGCAAAAGATTTATAGCCGTTTTCAAGACAGCAGTGGGGTGGAATCCGAACTTGGCAATCCTTCCTTTACTCCTGGAGTCGCTGCCAGTTTTCAGGTGGCGGAAGCGTGCAAGGTCCTGATCGACGAAGGGGATTCCCTGCGTCATCGCAAATTGCATCTGAACCTGCTCGACATGGAGGTGGTGGAGGTTCCTTTCTAACGATTTCTGCGAGCCGGAAGTCCATGCACAAGGTGAAAGACTTCCGGCAATTTTTTCACGATTAACTTGAGTAAAAAGGTCAATAAGGCATTTACTTAAATACATATATGTAGTAAAGAAAGATCCATGGAAATACTCAAAATAAAATCCTGAGCAAGGTGCATCAGGTACAGCATCATGGTCGAAATGGATCGCCACAACGGTGTTGGCGCATCGACCGATGAAAGATATGTGGCGGAAATTGACGGTTTGGGCGGGTTGATTCCCGAATAAACAGCATTCATATGACTTTGGAGTACGAACAAGGAAAGGAAACACGACATGAGTGACGATATCAAGCGACATGCAGACACCCTGGCCCTGCACGCAGGCCAAAAACCGGACCCGAGCACGAAGGCGCGTGCGGTGCCCATTTATCAGACCACTTCCTATGTTTTCGACGATGCCGATCACGCGGCGCGGCTATTCGGGCTGGAGGAATTCGGTAATATCTATACCCGCCTGATGAATCCGACCACGGATGTTCTGGAGCAGCGGGTCGCTGCACTCGAGGGCGGGGTCGCAGCCCTGGCTGTGGCGTCAGGACAATCGGCCATTACCCTGGCGTTGCTGACCCTTGCTCATGCAGGGCATGAGATCGTCGCTTCGACAAGCCTGTATGGCGGCACCTACAATCTGTTTCGTTACACGCTGCCTCAATTCGGCATCGGGGTGAAATTCGTCGACCCCTCCGATCCGGAAAATTTCCAGGCGGCCATCACCGACAAAACCCGTGCGGTATTTGCCGAAACGCTGGGTAACCCCAAACTTGATACCCTCGATATTGCCGCGGTGGCCGACATTGCGCACAAGCATGGTGTCCCGCTGGTTATTGACAATACCGTAGCTTCGCCTTACCTGGTGAATCCCATCGCCCATGGCGCGGATATTGTGGTTCATTCGGCAACCAAATTCATCGGCGGACACGGAACCTCTCTCGGTGGCGTTATCGTCGACGGTGGGAATTTTGACTGGACCAACGGTAAGTTTCCTCAACTGGCCGAGCCCGATCCCAGTTATCACGGCATTAATCTGGTCGAAGCCCTCGGCAATCTGGCCTATATCATCAAGGTGCGGGTGCAGTTATTGCGGGATGTCGGGCCGGCACTGAGTCCTTTCAACGCTTTTCTGCTGCTGCAGGGAGCGGAGACCCTGCATCTGCGCATGGAACGCCACAGCACCAATGCCGCCAAGGTTGCGGAATTTTTGCAGAACCATCCGAAAGTCGGCTGGGTCAACTATCCTGGATTGTCCACCCACCCGTCGTATGAACAGGCCCGCAAATATTTTCACAGGGGCTTGTTTGGTGCCTTGATCGGATTTGGCATCAAGGATGGCGGCGTGGCAGAGGGTAAACGATTTATCGATCATCTGCAGCTGCATTCTCTGTTGGCCAATATCGGCGACGCCAAGTCTCTGGTCATTCATCCGGCTTCGACCACCCATCAGCAACTGTCACCGGAAGATCAGCTGGCTACCGGGGTTACACCGGACTTTATTCGCTTGTCGGTAGGGCTGGAGCATGTCGATGACATTATTGCAGACCTTGAACAAGCGTTGGATAAGATTTAAAGAGCCAGGATCGGAACCATAATGATCGTCTTGTCTTGAGCGGGTAAAGGCAATATTACCGGAAAGGAAATATATCGTGGCAAATATCCATGACAGCCTTATCGAGTTGATTGGCGGGACGCCGCTTTTGCGGTTGAACCGGATTAACCCGCCTGGCGGAGCTGAGGTGCTGGCCAAACTTGAAGCGTTCAACCCCGGAGGCAGTGTCAAGGATCGAACCTCATTAAGTATGATCCTTGACGCTGAAGATAAAGGGATATTGCAAAGTGACTCGGTCATCATCGAACCGACCAGTGGTAATACCGGCATCGCCCTGGCTATGCTGGCTGCAGTGAAGAATTATCGCCTGATTTTGACTATGCCTGAAAGCATGAGTGTAGAGCGCCGTAACCTGGTAGCTGCTTTCGGGGCTGAGGTTGTGCTTACCCCTAAAGGGTTGGGAATGCAGGGGGCGATTGACAAGGCGGAGGAGCTCGCGTCGAAGATAGAGCATGCTTTTGTTCCACAGCAGTTTCGCAATCCGGCCAATCCGGAGATTCATCGCAGGACCACCGCCGAAGAAATCTGGAGCGATACCGACGGGAGAATCGATATTCTGGTCGCCGGCATCGGCACAGGGGGCACCTTGACCGGCGTTGGTGAAGTTCTCAAGGAGCGTAAACCTGACATTCAGGTGCTGGGTGTCGAACCTGAGGATTCGGCGGTGCTTTCCGGTGGCCCTCCCGGCCCGCATAAGATCCAGGGTATTGGCGCTGGTTTTGTACCTGAAGTTCTGAATAAGGCCGTTATCGATGAGGTCATCAAAATAAGCAATGAAATGGCTCTGCAGACAGCACGCCGTCTGGCTCGAGAAGAGGGCGTTTTGGCAGGTATATCTTCAGGAGCGGCCCTCTGTGCAGCTTTGGAGATAGCCAAGCGGCCTGAAAATCAGGGCAAGCAGATTGTCGTGATCCTACCCGATACCGGAGAGCGCTACCTGTCTACCGAGTTGTTCAGTGATTGAATGTCTAGGGAAAAGTGATTGTTTATTGTTTCTGTCAAATAAGGATTGACATTAAACACTAGCAAAGCTAGTGTTTAATTTAATTGCAGACCTGCAATTCTTGTGGGTTGCAGGTTTGATTAAGACCTGATTTTTTGAGGATTCGCGACATGCTGCTGCGCTTTATTACATCGTTTTTGCTTTTGACCCTGTTTTTTCCGGTCGGGGTTTTCGGTGCCAAAGTGCATTCCTGCGAAATGAAGAGTAACGCACCTCTGGCGTCTTGTTGTCAGAGGGTGGAAAACGAACGCTCGGGGGTAGAGGGTGTTGCGAAATGGACCCATCATTGCTCGAAAGAGTTGCTTGCCGACGCTCTGCAACCGGCTGCTGTCGGGCAGAAAATACAAATAGATGCCCTCCAACTCATGGATGCCGGCATCGGCATTACCCCATCCAAGCACACGTTTGCTGAAATTCACGAGGTATATTTTACCCGGGTGCTATCTTATGGCGCTGGTGGTACCCCTTCTGTCTTTCTCCGCATTTGCTCCTTTCTGATTTGATTCCAGCCAAACCTGATGGCGCCGGTTCAATGAATTCGAACCATGGTGGTTACATATTTACCTGGTGAAGATTTTTGGAGACCGCCTACCTGTCTCTTACAGGTAATAGTTTTTCTTACGATAACCCTTAAAAACAGATGTTCCATGATTCGGTTATAGACGCATTCTTTGGTTTATGACGGAGCCTCCTTGAGGCTGTGTGGACACCGGTTCGATGGTTTCCAGATTGTACTTAAAATAGTACAGCTGAACCCTCAATAAGCATCGGTACTATGCTCGCAAGTCCTCGTATTTCCAGCAATCAGGGCTATAGTTAATGAAGTGTTTTTCGAAAATACTTCAAAGGAGGGAATCCATGAAAATCGGGATTCAATCGGTTGGGGTGCTGTTGGCAGGGGTTCTGTCCATGCTGGCGGTGACACCTGTCACAGCTCTGGAAACGAACCCGTCAGGTGCTGTTGCCACCGAAAACGATCATAGCCTGTTGAGTGATCTGATTGCAGAGGCTTTGGCCAATAACCCGGAGTTGCAATCCGCCAAAGCGCGTTGGGAAATGTATGAACATCGGGTCATTCCGTCCCGCAGTCTGGACGATCCGCGTTTGAGCTTCGCATTATCAAATTATCCCATAGACAGTTTTGCCGATGATGAGACCCCTATGACCGGCAAGGAAATACAGCTGTCGCAGATGTTTCCTTTCCCGGGTAAGTTGGCGGCCAAGGGAGAAATGGCTGAACAACAGGCATTATGGTATCGGGGCGTTTACGATGATGCCCGCCTGCGTCTGGTTCAGCAGGTCAAGGATGCCTGGTATCAACTCTATTTTAAAGAACAGGCCATAGATATCACGCACAAAAATATCACCCTTTTGAAGGATTTCGTTCGTCTGACGGAAACCCGTTACGCCGTTGGAACCGGTTTACAGCAGGATGTGCTTAAAGCCCAGGTGGAACGATCGAAGCTTCAGGATAAGCTTTTTAGCCTGGAGCAACAGCGCATCTCGGCGCTGTCCGATCTTAACAGATTGCTGGGCCGAGCTATTGATGCAACGTTGTCGTTGCCCGATGATTTGTCTCTTACGGAGATCGATGCAGAGATAAACCGGTTATCCGATTTGTCTCGCACCCATCGACCTCTATTTGCCGCCTATGAAGCGATGATTGACCGTTATAAGGCGCAGCGCAAATTAGCCAAACTCAATTATTATCCGGATTTCAATGTTTTCGCAGGGTATCGGGTCCGTGAAGAGGTACCGGGAGATCCGGCCGCAGGCAGCGATTTTATTTCAGCCGGGGTGAGTATCAATCTGCCTTTGTGGCAGGCCAAGCGGCGGGCTGAGGTCGCCGAAGCGGATTCGGCTCTGCGCATGGCCTGGAGCCAGCTCGCTGACATGCGCAATGGGGTCGATTCCACGATTATCGACCAGGTGGCCCGAATGAAGAAAGACCGAGATCTGGTGACGTTGTATCGAACGGGCGTCATTCCCCAGGCCCAACAGAGTTTTGAAGCAAGCCTGGCGGCTTATCAGGTCGGTGATACCGATTTTCTCAATCTTCTCGATGGGCTGATGACCCTTTATCGTTATCAGATAGATTATCAGCGTGCCCTGAGTGACCACGAGCGTAGCGTCGCCCGGCTGGAAGCGGCGGTGGGGGTGACATTCGCTTCTCAGGAATAGAGGGCAAATACAATGGACAAACTGAAAATTCAAAGGCTATCTCACGCCCGCTTCTTACAGTCGCTCAAGACGCAAAGTCGCCAAGAAAACCCTTTAGGATTTGCTTTTTGCCGTTCTTTGCGGCTTTGCGGCTTGAGTGAGCAAAGCGAACGAGCGTGAGGCCGGTTTAGCATTTGCTTTTTACAGCAGGTGCCCCTCTACCTTGATTGTTTATATAAAGGATTAAAGCATGACTCCTTTAAAGAAACGGTTTTTCTTTATCCTCCTTTTCGTTTTTCTCTCCGTCGGCGGTGTCTGGTACGGCGTGCACCGGGCGGGCTCCCTTGCGGAGCATGCATCTCACGACGTCGAAGGAACTCAAATCGCCAGGCAGCAATACACCTGCGGTATGCACCCGATGATCATTACCGATGAACCGGGTGACTGCCCCATCTGCGGCATGGCTCTCACCCCCGTCAAATCGGGAACCACCGGTCAAATGCAGGCCGCAGATGTGCCGCAGGGCGATAAGCCCAAGGGAGAACGCAAGATCAAGTACTGGGTGGCGCCGATGGACCCGACCTACATCCGCGACGAGCCGGGTAAATCGCCCATGGGCATGGACCTGGTGCCGGTCTATGAAGACCAGGCCCCAAGCGGCGCGACCATCGCCATTGATCCGGTAACTGCCCAGAACATGGGGGTGCGCACGGCTTCAGCGGAACGTCGCCATATGCATCGCAAGATCCGCACAGTCGGCACCATTAAATATGACGAGCCGAAGGTAACCTCCATCAACGCCAAAGTCGACGGCTGGATCGAGAGATTGTATGTCGACGAAACCGGGCAGATGGTGAAGAACGGGCAGCCGCTGTTGGCACTCTACAGCCCCAAACTGGTTTCGGCCCAGCAGGAATATCTGCTGGCCCTGCGAAACAGGGATGCGCTGAAAAACAGCTCCTTTGAAGAAATTGCTGCCGGGGGCGATCGTCTGTTGACGGCGGCCCGCCAACGCCTGCGTTATTGGGACATCAGCGAACGGCAGATCAGCCGTTTGGAAAAAACCGGAAAGGTGCACAAAACCTTGACCCTCTACGCTCCCTCCAAGGGGGTGGTGACTATGAAGATGGCCATGCCCGGCCAGTTTATCAAGGCCGGTCAGGAGCTTTTTCAGATCAGCGATATATCCAAAGTATGGGTCTATGCGGATATTTACGAATACGAACTGCCCTGGATCGAGACGGGGCAGGAGGCCGAAGTGATCCTGCCTTTTGTAGGCGGCCAATCCCTTAAGGCGAACATCGACTATATCTATCCCTATGTGGAGCCCCAGACCCGTACGGTAAAGGCACGGATCGTATTCGACAATCCCGGTCTGGAACTCAAACCCGACATGTACGTCAATGTGCGGATTCATGGTATGGAAGTCAAGGATGCCTTGGCTGTGCCGAGCGAAGCCGTGCTCAATTCCGGAGAGAAACAGACGGTGTTCGTCGCTCTGGGTGACGGTAAGTTCGAGCCGCGCCAGGTGAAGACCGGCGTACAGGATCAGGAAGGTTTCACCGAAATCACCCAGGGGCTTCTGGAAGGGGAGACGGTGGTGACCAGCGCCCAGTTCCTGTTCGATTCGGAAAGCAAACTGCGCGAGGCGATCCAGAAGATGCTGGAGCCGAAAACAACCGAGTCTTCGCCGTCCGAGGATCATGCCGGGCACGATATGCCGGAGGAAGATCTCGAGGCACTGTTTGAATAAGGGTCAATCGTCATTTGTCTTTTCAGGAAAATCGTCATTTGTCCTTTGTCATTGGTCATTTGTTTAAACAACGATGATCGGGGCTTTTGGCATTTAACCAATGACAGATGACCAATGACTAAGGACGGTTTTTATGCTCGAAAAAATTATCGAATGGTCGATTTGCAATAAATTCATGGTGGCTCTGCTGACGGTGTTTCTCATCGTCGGCGGGTTGTACGCTCTGAAGAACACACCGCTCGATGCGATCCCCGACCTGTCGGATGTGCAGGTGATCGTGTTCACCGAATACCCCGGACAGGCGCCGCAGGTGGTGGAGGATCAGGTGACTTATCCGCTCACCACCCAGATGCTGGCAGTGCCCAAGGCCAAGGTCGTGCGGGGTTATTCATTTTTCGGTTACAGCTTTGTCTACGTCATTTTCGAAGACGGTACCGATCTCTACTGGGCACGTTCCCGGGTGCTCGAATACCTCAACTATGCCTCGGGCAAACTCCCACGGGGAGTGACGCCAAGTCTGGGGCCCGATGCCACCGGAGTCGGATGGGTCTACGAGTACACACTGGAGAGCGACAAGCATGATCTACAGCAGCTGCGCTCGATCCAGGACTGGTTTCTGCGCTATGAGCTGACCGCCGTGGAAGGGGTCTCCGAGGTGGCCAGTATCGGTGGTTACGTCAAACAGTACCAGGTTGCTGTCGATCCCGACCGCCTGCTGGCTTACCACATCACCATTCCGCAGATCAAAAAGGCCATCCAGCGCAGCAACAACGATGTCGGCGGACGTTTGGTGGAAATGGCGGAAACCGAATTCATGGTGCGCGGTCCCGGCTATATCCAGTCGGTCGCCGATCTGGAAAATGTTGTCGTCGGTACTGATGGTCGAGGAACGCCGATTCTTTTGCGGGACCTGGCCCAGATTCGCGTCGGACCGGAACTGCGGCGCGGGTTGGCGGAACTCGATGGTCGCGGCGAGACCGTCGGTGGCATCGTTGTTATGCGTTACGGCGAAAATGCTCTGAAAACCATCGAAAACGTCAAGAAGAAACTGGAAGAGTTGCAGGCGGGCCTGCCCGAAGGGGTGCATATCAAAACCGCCTATGACCGCTCGGGACTTATCGAACGGGCTGTCGATACCCTCAAGGAAAAATTGATCGAAGAAAGTATCGTGGTGGCCCTGGTGACGGCTTTGTTTCTTTTTCATCTGCCGAGCGCCCTGGTGGCCATCTTTACCTTGCCGGTGGCAATCCTCATGGCTTTCGTCATCATGGGGGGGCAGGGGATCAATGCCAATATCATGAGCCTGGGCGGCATAGCCATAGCCATCGGCGCCATGATCGATGCGGCCATCATCATGATCGAGAACGCTCACAAGCATATCGAACGGGCGCCAGCCGACAAATCGCGGGCCGAGGTCATCCTCGAATCAGCCAAGGAAGTAGGGCCGACTCTATTTTACTCCCTTTTGGTCATTACCGTATCCTTCGTACCGGTTTTCACCTTGCAGGAACAGTCCGGCCGATTATTCAAACCGCTGGCTTATACCAAGACTTATGCCATGGCCGCGGCAGCCCTGTTGTCGATCACCATCGTGCCGGTGCTCATGACCTGGTTTATCCGTGGCAAGATCAAATCGGAGGAGTCCAATCCGATCAACCGCTTGTTGATCCGCCTGTACCACCCGGTGGTCAACCTGGTGCTCAAGTGGCGCAAAACCACGCTGGTGCTGGCCCTTGCGGCTATGCTTTCCATCGCCTGGCCATTGTCGCAGATGGGCAGCGAGTTCATGCCGCCGCTTTACGAGGGCGACCTGCTCTACATGCCGACCACTTTGCCGGGGATCTCCATCACCAAGGCGAAGGAGTTGCTACAGCAGACCGACCGTATCATCCGGCAATTTCCCGAGGTGCATCATGTGTTCGGCAAGGTCGGGCGGGCTGAGTCCGCCACCGATCCGGCGCCTTTGTCGATGATCGAAACCACCATCATGCTCAAGCCGGAGGAGCAGTGGCGCAAGGTGCCGGTGGAGCGTTTTTACAGTGGCTGGCCAGACTGGACGGAATGGCTGAAAAAACCGCTGCGCCTGGTCTGGGCCGAGCAGGAAACCATCACCGTGGAGCAGTTGACCGAAAAACTGAATGAGGCTATTCAGTTTCCCGGACTGACCAATGCCTGGACCATGCCGATCAAGACCCGCATTGACATGCTCTCCACCGGCATCAAGACGCCGGTGGGGATCAAGATCATGGGCCCGGATCTGCAGACCCTCAGTGATCTTGGCGAGAGTATCGAGGCCCTGGTGCGGACCCTGCCCGGAACCTTGAGCGCTTACTCGGAACGTGTGGTGGGAGGCAACTATCTGGACTTCGAGATCGATCGTGACCAGGCCGCCCGCTACGGACTGAATATCGGCGATGTGCAGGACATCATTCAGAGTGCCGTAGGCGGCATGAACGTGACCCAGACGGTTGAAGGGCTTGAGCGGTACCCTGTCAATATCCGCTATTTGCAGGATTATCGCAACGATCTGCCGGCCTTGAAGAGGGTACTGATCCCCATCGCCGGGGGCAAGCATATTCCCATCGGCCAGATCGCCGATATCCGAATCCGCAAGGGGCCGCCAGCCATCAAGAGCGAAAATGCCCGGCGGACCGCCTGGATTTACGTGGATCTCAAGGGGATCGACGTCGGTACCTATGTCAAGCAAGCCAGAGCGGCGGTAGCGGAAAATATCGAACTGCCTTCCGGTTACAGCCTGGTCTGGAGCGGTCAGTACGAGTACATGGAAAAAGCCAAAGAACGCTTCATGCTGGTCATACCGCTGACGGTGCTCATCATCTTCCTGATTCTGTACCTGAACACCAAAAGCCTGATAAAGACCGGTATCGTTTTCCTGGCTGTGCCGTTTTCACTCGTCGGAGCTTTTTGGCTGCTTTACCTGCTGGGCTACGACACCTCGGTTGCGGTTTGGGTCGGGGTTATCGCCCTGGCCGGCCTCGATGCCGAAACCGGGGTGGTGATGCTGCTGTATCTCGACCTGGCCCATAAGCTGTGGGGCGACAACGGCCGCATGCGCACCCGGGGTGACCTGGTGCAGGCCATTCACCACGGCGCAGTCAAGCGCATCCGACCTAAGGTTATGACCATTGCCGTAATTATCGCCGGCCTGCTTCCGATCATGTGGAGCCATGGTGCCGGTGCCGACGTCATGAAGCGGATCGCCGCGCCGATGGTCGGCGGGGTGGTGACCTCGGGGATCATGGAACTGATGGTCTACCCGGTCATCTACTATCTGTGGCGCGGGAGGAAGCTTGATACGACCCTGGAGCCAACGGCGCAGGGAGAACTTGAAGACTAACTGAAAAGCCGCCTGTTTTGACAGCCGGCTCATATCACCAAAACGGAGGTAGAAATGAAACACGTAATAATGGGTTGGGTGGCGGTCCTGATCGTTGGCGGTGCCCTGCTCGCAACACCTGTATTGGCTGCAGAGCATGATATGTCGATGGATATGAACCATGGAAGTATGCAACAGATGCAAGGTGGCATGATCATGCTCGGTCAACAGGAAGTGGACGGAGTCAAGGCCATGTTTCACCTGATGCCTATCGACCCTGAGGTTTTGCCTAGTGGGCATAAGGCGACCCATCACCTGATGGTGATGTTCAACGATGCAAAGACTGGGAAATCCCTCGATAGCGGTACTGTGGCGGTCAAAATCACCGACCCGGAGCAAGTGGAAGCGAAACCCGTTAAACTTATGGGCATGCAGGGCCATTTCGGTGTTGATGTGAGCCTTGATCGTCCAGGTCTCTGGCATTTTCGCATTGCTACGAAACTGGCAGACGGCAAGGTGCGTCAGTTTCATACCCATCACGTGGTGAAGTAGCTGTCGCAAAAGAAAGCGCAAAGGACCCCTTTTGCTCAGAAATAGGAGCCTGCCATGAAAGACCCAGTATGCGGTATGGATGTTATTCCTGAAAAAGCTGCCGGAAAAACGGAACATCAAGGTAAGGATTATTATTTCTGCTCCGTTAAATGTCTGGAAAAATTTAAACAAGATCCTGAAGAATATCTGGATAAAGCTAGGAAAGAAAAAAGAAAAGCAGCAAGCAAGGATGATCGGAGGGAATACACCTGTCCCATGCATCCGGAAGTGGAGCAGATCGGTCCGGGCAGCTGTCCCAAGTGCGGCATGGATCTCGAACCCAAAGTTATCAGCCTCGAGGAGGAAGAGGATACCTCCGAATTGAAGGGTTGGGTACGCCGATTCTGGGTGGCGGCTGTCCTTTCTCTTCCCGTACTGCTGCTGGCCATGGGCGAACTCATTCCTGGGATCGGTGGCTGGATTAAAAACCTGGCCGATCCATATACCCGGAACTGGATTGAATTAGCTCTGGCCACGCCGGTAGTGTTGTGGTGCGGATGGCCGATCCTGGTGCGTTACTGGCAGTCGCTGGTGAATCGCAGCATGAATATGTTCACCCTTATCGGGCTGGGCGTCGGAGTGGCCTATCTTTACAGCATTGTGGCCACGCTTTGGCCGGAGTTTTTTCCCATCTCCTTTCGTGGACCGGAAGGGGAGGTGGCCGTGTACTTTGAAGCGGCTGCCGTCATAACCACCCTTGTATTGATGGGACAGGTTATGGAGTCGCGTGCCCGCAGTCAGACCGGTAAGGCGATCCGAGCATTGTTAGGTCTGGCGGCCAAGACCGCACGCCGCATTGACGATGACGGCAATGAAGAGGATGTACCCCTGGAAGCGGTCGAAGTCGGGGATCGGTTGCGAGTACGTCCTGGCGAAAAAGTACCTGTCGACGGTGTGGTCCTCGAAGGCACCAGTAGCATAGACGAGTCCATGATCAGTGGCGAGCCCCTGCCGGTGGGCAAGCAGCCCGGAGAACCGGTCACGGGAGCGACAGTGAATCAGACCGGCTCTATTATCATGAAGGCCGAAAGAGTTGGGGCCGATACCCTGTTAAGCCAGATTGTGCAGATGGTTGCCGAAGCGCAGCGCAGCCGCGCCCCCATCCAAAAACTGGCCGATATGGTGGCCGGTTATTTCGTGCCGACGGTGGTGGCGGTGGCCTTGATCACTTTCGTTGTATGGTCCCTGGCCGGCCCCGAGCCGCGCATGGCCCATGCACTGATCAATGCCGTGGCGGTGCTTATCATCGCCTGCCCCTGTGCCCTCGGGTTGGCTACTCCCATGTCGATCATGGTGGCAACCGGTAAGGGAGCGACTCTCGGCGTGCTGTTCAAGAACGCCGAGGCCATCGAACACCTGCGTAAGGTTGATACCCTGGTGGTGGACAAGACCGGCACTCTTACCGAAGGCAAACCCAAACTGGTTGCCGTGGAGGCCACCGGCATGGAGGATGATGAGCTGTTGCGCCTGGCGGCGAGCCTTGAGCGTGGCAGCGAGCATCCTCTGGCGGAGGCCATCGTACAAGGTGCGCAGGACCGGAAGGTTGAATTGACCAAGGCTGACGACTTCGAATCCCTTACCGGTAAAGGGGTGATCGGTCGGGTCGATGGGAAAGAGGTGGTTTTGGGCACGCAGGCACTGCTGAAGGAAAGGAACATCGATGCGGAAAACCTTTTGAGCAAGGCAGAAACTTTGCGAAAAGAAGGTCAGACTGCGATGTTCATAGCGGTAAACGGCCAGCCTGCCGGTTTACTGGCGGTAGCCGATCCCATTAAAGAAACAACGCCCCAAGCCATCAGGCAGTTGCATCAAAGCGGCATCCGTATCGTTATGCTTACCGGGGATAATCTCACCACGGCCAAAGCGGTAGCGGATCGATTGAATATTGATGAGGTTCGGGCAGAGGTGCTGCCTCAGGACAAGGCGCTAAAAGTCAAGGAATTGCAGGAAGACGGACGTTTCGTCGCCATGGCCGGTGACGGTATCAACGATGCTCCGGCTCTGGCACAGGCCCAGGTCGGCATCGCCATGGGTACCGGTACCGACGTGGCCATGGAAAGCGCCGATGTGACTTTGGTCAAGGGCGACCTGCGCGGTATCGTCCGCGCCCGCTCATTGAGCCTGGCAACCATGCGTAATATCCGGCAGAACCTGTTTTTCGCTTTTTGCTATAACGCCCTCGGCGTGCCCATCGCTGCGGGGGTGCTCTATCCGGTATTCGATTTGTTGCTTAGTCCCATGATTGCCGCTGCGGCCATGAGTTTCAGCTCCGTATCGGTGGTCAGCAACGCCCTCAGGCTTCGCCGCGTGAAGTTGTAATAGTCAGAGGAGCAGTAAGGGCCCTGCGTATTTGTCCGGCTTACGGAGAAAATGCATGGAATTGAAAAAAATTGTGGCCATTGTTCGGAGCTCGGTATTGGAGGCCGTTGAACAGCGGCCATTTTTTTGCAAATTGATAGAGAGGAAGGGGATAGAAAAGCGGCATGTCAGATGATTCGACATGCCGCCTGGCGGTTTATGACAACCGTTCGTTGTGCGGAGAGTTGATGACTGAGTTTATTCCTGTTCTGGCTGCATCCTGTTCTGGTTCATCATATCTGAGTCCATCATACGACCATCCATCATCATACCCCGGCCCATCATGCCATCATTCATCATCATACCGTGTCCCATTCTACCGCCCGACATGCAGGTGCCATAGTAGGAAACACCTTTTTCGCGCATTTCGATAAACATCTCGGCATGTTGATCCATGAATTTGGATTGCAGCGCGGAGATCTCCTTGCTCAGGGAACGAGCCTTTTTAGCATCGAATTTTTCCTGCGCCATCACGGCGTTAAGCTCGGCGCGTTTGGCAAACAGTTGTTTCTTGAGCTCCATCATGGGGCCGTGATATTTCTGGACCAGATCGTTGACGGTTTTTTGCTCCTCGGCCGTAAGTTGGGACATCATGCCCGAGCCCATCATATGGTATCCGGACCCGCCACGCATCCTGTCGGCATCGCTGTTCAAGGGAATAACGAGAACTCCCAGCAATACAATAACGACGACTTTCAATGCCTGATTTATTCCATTCATGGTTTGTTCCTCCCGTAATGGGTTGTGAGTCACCAGCCTAACTCATTACATGCAAGCAAATATCACAGGTTTTGCAAGGGGTGATAGCGATAATTAGCAACGTTCCTTACAGCTTTTTTTTTAAAGAAAAATAGGATACCGTAGATCGGTCATCGGGAGGCTGGTATTTATGGAGTAAGATCGACTCCTCGTTCTGTCACCGGTTGTTCAATCACTATCTCTTGAAGGTTTTTTTATGATTCAGATTTCGGTAAATTTGCGGCTCATACTGTTTGTCGCTTTTGCTTTGATCATCCTCGTGCTTTCTCTGGTCTCTGCGCCCCCGAAAATTATTCATGAAGTGCTGTCCTGGGATAAAGCGCAGCATGCTTTCGCCTATGCAATCTTTACCCTTTTGGGCGGATGGGCCCTGGCTCCCTTATGGGGAGCTTTACGTGCCTGGCGTCGGGCCCTGGGAGTCGCTATCGTTTATGGGGGGATCCTTGAAGGGGCTCAGGCTTTGAGCGGCTACCGTGTTGCCCAATTCGCCGATATGGTTGCCAACAGTTTGGGTGCCGTAGCGGCATATCTGTGCTGGAGAGCGTTTTTTAAGTTTGGAAACATAACATCATGCAAATAGATCATGTAGCTTTGGATGCATTGCTTGCACGTCTCGAACAAGGGGCCATGGTCCTTACGGTCAATAAACGCCTGGCCCGTTATCTGCGACAGGCTTATGACCGACAGCAACAAAATAAGGGCTGCAGCGCATGGATTTCTCCGGCTGTATATGCCTGCGGCGGCTGGCAGCGACAGATGGCTGAGCGTTTGGGCCTTGACGGCAAAACTCTTGAGCCGCTGCAAGCGCTAAGGCTCTGGGAACGGGCCATCGAAGATGATTTGAGCGCAATGGGCGCCGGTCTTTTGCGGGTTCCCGAAGCTGCCAGGGAAGCTGCCAGGGCACATCAGTTGTTGAGTGAGTACGGCGTTGATTTTGATTCGGAGCAGGCCGGTGAGGATCACCGGACGTTTTTGCGCTGGCGACGGCGCTGGCGGGAGTTGTGCAGGGCGGGAGGCTGGAACGATCCGGCGCTTCTGCCTGGACGGGTTTTAGAGGCGTTGCAAGGGGGGCAACTGCTGTTGCCGTCTGAAGTCTGGCTGGCCGGTTTTGACGATTTGCCGCCGGTGATCGAGGGATTATGTCAGATCATGCAGGAGCGTGGTACGGCTGTTAGGCGGTGGCTCCCTCCTGCCTGCCAGGACCAGGTCGGTGGCCGCGTCGCTTATGCCGACGTCGAACAAGAGGTGCGTTGTTGTGCTCGCTGGGTGCGGCATTTGCTGGAAGGCAAGGCTGAGCGCATCGGTGTTGTGGTTTTGGATATGACCGCCTATCAGAGCCGGTTGCAGAGGATTTTCCGGGAAGAACTCTCGCCGGGAGCGCTGCTACCCGGCGCAGACGCTGAAAAAGCTTTCAATCTGTCTCTGGGAACTCCGTTGCTGAATGAGGGGATGGTTACCACCGCGTTTGAGCTTTTATCGCTGGGGCGAACCGTTTCGCTGGACAGCCTCAGTTATTTACTGCGCTCGCCGTTTGTGTGGGGACATCTTTCCGAGCAGCATGCCAGGGCCGTTTTGGATCGGGAGTTGCGCAATTTACGCATGGGGCAGTTGCCGCTGAAACAGGCAATGGTCCATGCCCGGCGGGGATTCAAAAAAAAGCTGGGTTGTTGCGACCTTTTTTCCCGTCAGCTGGAAATGATCGACAGCTTGTTGAAAGATGCCCAACCGCGATTGCCCGGCGCCTGG
This sequence comes from Syntrophotalea carbinolica DSM 2380, assembly GCF_000012885.1. Classification (NCBI taxonomy): domain Bacteria; kingdom Pseudomonadati; phylum Thermodesulfobacteriota; class Desulfuromonadia; order Desulfuromonadales; family Syntrophotaleaceae; genus Syntrophotalea; species Syntrophotalea carbinolica. Next base: position 1,996,543 of record NC_007498.2, on the reverse strand, counting down.
GCCCGGCATTTCGCCACACTTCTCGAAACCTGCCAATGGTCTAAAGATCGCCCTTTCAACAGTCGTGAATATCAGGTTTTTACGGCCTGGAAGGAGCTTCTGGCCGGCATGGCCTGCCTCGATGCGGTCAGTGCCCCGATGAAACGTGGCGAAGCATTGCGTTTACTGCGGCGCCTGGCCGCCGATGCCGTGTTCCAACCGGAAGGATCGGAAGGACGTGTGCAGGTTCTGGGGGCATTGGAAGCGGCTGGCATGCAGTTTGATGCCCTGTGGGTGCTGGGTGCCCATGAGGACGTGTTCCCGGCCCCGGCACGTCCTCATCCCTTTATTCCGGTCGCATTACAGAGACGTCTTGAAATGCCCCATGCCGATGCCGCCCGCGAACTCGATTTTGCGCACAAAGTTGCTCAGCGTCTGCTGAATGCGGCACCGCAGCTGGTGGTCAGTTGGCCCGAAGGTCTGGACGGTCGCGAACGTCAGCCAAGCCCCCTGATTCACCAGCTGCCGCCGATCGTGCCCGTATTGGCCGAAAGCCGGCAACCGGCAGCGTTGATTCAGGCTGTCGCGGGGAGACTCGAACAGATTGCGGACAGCAGCGGGCCACCTATAGAGGCCGGCTCCAGGATTTCCGGCGGAACCGGGATTCTCAAAGATCAGGCGCTGTGTCCCTTTCGCGCTTTCGCCCGACATCGATTGGGTGCGCGGGCACTGGCTACGGCCAGTCTCGGATTTGACGGCCTGGACAGGGGATCCCTGGTGCATCGCGTTCTGGAATGGTTCTGGAAGGATATCGGCAATTGGCAAAGCTTGACGGCATTGGATTCAGCTGCCTTGCAACAGTTGCTGGTTAAGTATATCGATCAGGCTTTGGAGGAACTTGAAGCGGAACGTCGCGTGCCGTTTTCCAAAAGTCAGAAACATCTGGAAAGTTCGCGCCTGCTGGCTTTGCTTGGAGAGTGGCTTGCTATCGAGGCGAAGCGCCCTACCTTTACCGTCGATACGCTTGAGGCCTGGCATCGGGAGAAATTCGGCCCTTTGACGTTGCAGACGCGGATCGACCGCATCGACCGACTCGCCGACGGTTCCCAGGTCATTATCGATTATAAAACCGGACTGGCTTCTGTCCGTGACTGGCTTGGAGCGCGTCCCGTGGAGCCGCAATTGCCGCTTTATACCCTTGGTCGCACCGGCTCCGATCTCTCTGCCGTGGCCTTTGCCAAGGTTCGCCGCGGCGATAGCGGTTTTATCGGTATCGGAAGGGACGATGACCTGATTCCGGGGATTGCCGCAACCGACGGACATCGGCAGCTCGAAGCGGAAACGGATATTGCAACCTGGGAGGATCTGCTGCTTTTCTGGCGCCGGACCCTGCAGCAGCTCGGCAGGGATTTTTGCGACGGTCAGGCCATTGTCGATCCCATCAATTCTCAAAAGGCCTGCGATCGCTGTGATTTGCAACCGCTGTGTCGTATTTCCGAAAGGGATGATTTTGCCGAGGACGAGGTTTTGCCATGAAACTGCGTATGACACAGCCCCCCGATCACGATGCGCGCAGACAGGCGCTCGATCCTGCCCGGTCCTTTATCGTGCAAGCTCCTGCAGGCAGTGGTAAAACCGAATTGCTCATCCAACGCATTCTGGCTTTGCTGGGTGGCGTGCAACAGCCTGAAGAGGTGCTGGCCATTACCTTTACACGCAAAGCCGCCGGCGAAATGCGCGATCGCCTGGTTCGGGCGCTTGAAGCGGCCCGTCAACCGGAACCACAGGCGGAGCATGCCCGTACGACCTGGCGCCTGGCCAGGGCGGTGTTGGAAAACGATGCGCGCCATGATTGGCGCCTGCTTGAGAATCCCGTGCGCCTGGCGGTGCAGACCATCGACAGCTTTTGCGCATCTCTGGTGCGGCGCATGCCCTGGTTATCCCGCTTCGGTGCCCAGGCCGCGATTGTTGAGGATGCCAGGGAGCTCTACCGACAGGCCGCTGAAAGGGTGCTGAAGCTTGCCGAGGGCCCTGACAACTATGGGGAAGCGGCCTGCTTGCTTCTGAGTCACCTCGACAACCGCATGGAGCGGCTATGCGAACTGCTGGTCGGTATGCTGGCCCGGCGCGATCAATGGTTACGGCATATCTACGGGCAGCAGCCCGAACAGCGGCGGCAGATTTTTGAAGGGGGCTTGCGCTGTCTGGTAGAAGGCGTGCTGGATCGACTGTATGGCCTGCTGGATCCTGAGCAGAAGGATGCCATGGTGCATCTGGGATGTTTTGCCGGTTCCAACGTACAGGCCCTGGGGATCGAAAACGGCATCCATGTTCTGTCCGGTCTGGACGGTTTTCCAGCGGCATCGGCCGATGCCCTGCCGATCTGGCGCGGTCTTGCTGAATTAGTGCTGACTCGCAGCGGTACGGTGCGCAAGCGGCTGGATAAAAATTGCGGTTTTCCTCCCGGCAAACAGGAACCGGCGGCCTCCATGAAAAAGGAGATGGCGCGCTTATTGGAAACGCTTGCCGCCGATGAAGGCGTACTGGAGCTTTTTGCCGAGGTCCGCTCGCTGCCGCCCGTGGTTTATGAGCCGGACCAATGGCAGGTTCTCGAGGCCCTGACCACCCTGCTGCCGAGGGCCGTCGCCGAGTTGTGGCTGGTATTCAAGGAACAGGGGCAGTGCGACTTTGTCGAGGTGGCGCTGGCCGCCGGCAGGGCCCTTGGCGAGGTTGATGCTCCCACCGATCTGCTGCTGCATCTCGATAGCCGAATTCGCCATATCCTGGTGGACGAGTTTCAGGATACCTCCTGGGGACAGTTCCTGTTGCTGAAAAAACTGACCGCCGGATGGCAACAGGGTGACGGGCGCAGTCTGTTTCTGGTCGGGGATCCCATGCAGTCCATTTATCGTTTTCGGGAGGCCGAAGTCGGACTTTATCTGCAGGCACGGCATCACGGCATCCATCAGTTGCGACTCGAAGCTCTGTACCTGAGTACGAATTTCCGGTCCCAGGCGGGGGTCGTCGATTGGGTCAACCGGGTTTTCCCGGAGTTGTTCCCCCCTCGTGAGGATGAAGCACTGGGCAGCGTGACCTATGCTGCTTCGGTGGCGGCGCGGGATGTTCTGGATGGGCCGGCCGTGACCTGTCATCCTATGGCGGGGCGGGATGACCGCGCCGAGGCCTTGCAGGTTGTGGACCTGGTGCGCCAGGCGCGCCGCGCCGATCCGGAGGGAACCGTTGCGGTGCTGGTGCGTGCGCGCACCCATCTCAGCCAGATTCTCACAGCGTTTCGGGAAGCCGGGTTGCCGTTTCGCGCCCAGGAAATCGATGCTTTGGCCGATCGGTCGGTCGCGCAGGATTTACTTGCTCTGACGCGTGCGTTACTCCATCCTGGCGATCGGGTGGCCTGGCTGGCTGTTCTGCGCGCGCCATGGTGCGGATTAAGTCTGGCCGATCTGCACGCTTTGTGCGGCGAAACTCCGGATGCCACCTTGCCCGAATTGCTGCGTCAGCCGCAGCGGCTTATGCGGATGTCGGCCGATGGCCGCATGCGGGTTGAACGCTGCCTGGGGGTACTGAATCAGTCTCTGTCCCAGCGCGGCAGGGTATCCTTGCGGATGCTGGTTGAAGGGGCCTGGCTGGCTCTTGGCGGGCCTGGGTGTCTGGATGATGCCGGTCTGGTCGATGCCGAAGCGTTGTTCGGTCTGCTGGATCAGCTTGATTACGGCGGGGATATGCTGCCTATGGAGGGTCTGGCCGATAAGCTATCCAAGCTGTTTGCCGCTCCCGATCCCGCTGCTGACGATACTCTCCAGGTCATGACTATCCATAAGGCCAAAGGCCTTGAGTTCGACACCGTTATCCTGCCGGGTCTGGGCCGCCGACCTCGCACCGAAGACGCCCCTCTGATGCGCTGGCTCGAACTGCCGGAGACGGGGTTGTTGTTGGCGCCCCTGGCTCCATTGGATGGCCAGAGCCGCGATCCTATTTACGATGCGATCGGGCGTGTTGAAAAACAGAAATGCGACCTGGAAATCGCCCGGGTCCTCTATGTGGCGGCAACCCGCGCCAAAAAGCGGTTGCATTTGCTGGGCTATGCCAGGCCCTCCAGGGACGGGGAGTTTCGTCCGTCTGGCGGTTCTTTTCTGGAAAAACTCTGGCCGGCCGTAGGCGACCGTTTCGATGGTTTGAATCCTGAGCTCACGGATTCGTCCGATGCCCCGAAAACCGTCAGGCAGATGCGGCTGCTCGGTTCCGACTGGGTTTTACCCGCACTGCCTTCGACATCCGCACAAAGTTCCATGGAGGTGCTGAGCCCTTCTTCGACAGCCCATCACTCTCAGGGGACGACGCTCATGCCGGAAACGGAAGATGGTCGCCATATCGGCACTCTGGTGCATGCCTGTCTGGAGCGTATCGCCAATGAAGGCCTTGAGCATTGGTCGATTGGTCGTGTTGAAAAGGAACGGCCGACGCTGTGTCATCGTCTTGGCCGTATGGGAGTGGCGGTTGATCGCTGTATGCAGGCGGCGGATCGCATCGTTGAGGCGGTGTCCAATACCTTGAACAGTGATCGAGGGCGGTGGATTCTCGGAAAACATGAAAAATCCGCCTGCGAGCTTTCTCTGTCCGGGGTGCTGGACGGCCGTATTATCCATGCCGAAATCGATCGCACGTTTGTTGATAAAGAGGGGGTGCGCTGGGTTGTCGACTATAAAACCGGCGACAGCAAGGGCATGGCGGATGACGTGTTTTTTGAACAGCAAGCTCATATTTATAAAGGCCAGTTGGAACTTTATGCCCGCCTGTTTCAGGCCTTGGAGCCAGGATGCCATGTTCGCACGGCCTTGTATTTTCCCATTCTGGACGGTTGGTTTACTCTGTGAGTGGGGTATGCTTTGTTGCAGGGATGTTTTTAGCCTTTTAGACCGGATGCGACGGTTGGTCCGTGACATCGATTGCAGATGAAAAGGAGAAGAGGAAATGAACTTTAAAGTAACGTTGGCGGTTGTCGGTATGGCAGTCATGATGTTCGGGTGCGGCAAAAAGGAAGAGCAAACCGTGGTCACGGATGATGGAACCAAAGTAACCGTAAACAGTGAAAACGGTACCGCAACCATGACATACGGCACAACGGCCTTGCCTGACGATCTCGGTGTATCCCTTTACCCAGGGGCCAGCGCCGGGCAGGGGGGGACGTTGCAGGTTGAGGGCGAGGGCACGGATGGCGCCGATTCCGTGCTGTCGGTATCGGTGCACAGTGCCGATCCCATCGAGAAGGTGGCCCAGTATTATAAGGATGAGTTTAAAAACGAACAGCCCCGCATCTTTGAAATGGCTATGCCTACAGGGAAAATGGTCACCATAACGATAGAATCCGGCCATACGGTCAAGACTGTCGTATTATCCGAAAATGCGCAGCAAAGTGGCACCGATATCCAGATCTCGCGGATTAAGGAATGATCCTGCCGTTTTTGCGTTAACTCCGTGAGCAGCGTTTCCCGGGCGCTGCTCACTCTTCATTTTTTCCAGAGTACCCACTGATGTTGTCCTCCGAAGAGCTTTTCCGGCGGCTGAAGCGCTCACGTTTCCGCAGCCGTTTTTTCCTGCGTGAACAGGAGATGAATTATCTGCAGAAAAAAGGCCTGGAGACGATACTGTCCCACGGTCGCGATTTTGTCCACGCCAGGTTGGCTCCCGCCAGACCGGACAATGATGGCCGGCAGACGCCCATGCGCAATCATCCCTTTTTTGTGGCCCAGCATGCTACGGCCACCTGTTGTCGCGGCTGTCTGGAAAAGTGGCATGCCATTGCGTGCGGCAGAGAGTTGACGGAACAGGAAGTCGAGTACATCGTCAGCGTTAACGGTACATGGTTGCGCCGACAGATGCTTATATCGGCAGGCCGGGAAAACGCCTGATCTATTTTTGCGTTGCAAGACTTTTTGAATATCGGCATTATGTAACAGCGTTTGATAAGTAGTGTCTATCGTTGTGTCATGTATCTCTTGCTGCCAAGGAAAGGAACAGGTCATGCCGAAGTACATCATCGAGCGGGAAATCCCCGGAGCAGGTAACCTTACCCCTGAGGATCTGCAGAATATATCTCAGAGTTCGCTTGCGATTCTTAAAGACATGGGGCCTGAAATTCAGTGGGTCGAGAGTTTTGTGACGGCCGATAAGATTTATTGCGTATATATTTCACCCAGCGAAAAAGAAATCCTCGAACATGCCCAAAAAGGGGGTTTCCCAGCCAACAGTATCTCCGAAATCAAAACCGTCATCGGACCGGTTACCGCTGAAGGCTGATCGGTTTTTTAGCCTTGTGTGCAGCCGGAAACTCAGGCTGCACACTGCGTAGTTTTCATAAGGGAAATGAGTAATTTTTCCCAAGGTCAAGAAAATCGAGCATTTGCGCGGAGGCGTAGTTTTTACGCCGCATCATGGAGCAGGATGCGCAATGGACAGCCTCCGGCTGCCCGTAGGGCGAGGGCCAGGGATGGCCCAAGTCACAAGCAAGTGGGAAGATTGACGCAGAGATTGGGGAAAAGGACCGTTTCCGGATGAAAACTAGCCTTGTTTCAAGTCCTGGCCCATACAGCGGTCAGGACTTTTTTCATTTAAGGATCATGCACACATGATGTCCGGACTTAATGACCTTCCACCGCAAACACTGAATCTGCTGATCGATCTTAGAAGGCAATTGCATAGCTGTGCCGAACCGCCGGGAAGGGAGGTGCAAACCCGGGAGCTGTTGAAGCGGTTCTTCAAGAGCCATGCTCCGCAATGGGTCTGCCAGGAATATGCCGGAGGCAGTATGGCCATGCTTTATGAGGGCACGAGCATAGGGCCGACGCTTCTGGTGCGTTGTGAACTCGACGCCGTACCTTTGGCTTTGGGATCGGATGAAAAGGTCCGCGCCGCTCATCGCTGCGGCCATGACGGGCATATGGCTATTCTGGCCGGTCTTGCCCTGGCGTTGCAAAGAAAAGCTCCAATGTGTGGACGGATCGTTCTGCTTTTTCAGGCTGCCGAAGAGAACGGCATGGGTGCTCTGACAGTCTGTAAAGATGAGCGGTTTATCGCATTGCGACCCGAGTTTATTTTGGGGCTGCATAATCTTCCGGGATGGCCGTTGGGGCAGGTTGTGGTGCGTGCGGGTAGCATGTGCTGTGCTTCACGTGGACTGGAAGTCGTTTTTACAGGCCAGCCGGGTCATGCAAGTTATCCTGAGTTGGGGGTCAGCGCTGCCATGGCCGTGTCGCGGCTTATCCAGGAGCTGGAAAATCTCGATAGCCCGGATCCGTCCGCATCAGGCATGCGTATGGCGACCATTATCGGTGCCAGACTCGGCGAAAAGCATTTCGGCTCCATTCCCGACCGGGCCGAGGTCTGGGCCACGTTAAGAACCGATACCAACGAAGCCATGACGCGATGGACTCATGATGCGGTCGACCTGGTTCGGATGATTGCGGAGCAACACGGTTTACAGGTCAGCTGGAACTGGCAGGACGTGTTCCCTGTGGTATCCAATGACAAGGAAGCCTGCGTACTGGTGCGCAGGGCAGCGGGTCGGGCCCGTTTGTCCGTATTCGAGCCGAAGGCTCCTTTTCGATGGTCTGAGGACTTTGCGCATTATGCGGCATATGGCCGCGCGGCAATGGTGGGGTTGGGCAGCGGCGAGACATGCGCTACTTTGCACAGCGAGGATTATGTCTTTCCGGATGCTTTAATTCCTGCGGGAGTGTCGCTTCTTTATTCCGTTGTTCAGGAAATGGGCATATGACAACGAGGTTTTTCTGATAAAAGCAGCTGTCGATTTTGCCTGAATCCCGTCGGCGCTTCTTATTTCAACCCAATCCATCCATGCTGTCGGCGGACTTATCCTTGAGCGGGATAATAAGTTTATATTTACCGGTTTTGGGATCATTGCCAATCTCACTCACCAATTCGACGTCAAAAACAACCATGTTATCCAATTGCTTCCTTCGCAAAATAGCGTCCATTCTATTTCGGATAAGAGTGATCGTATCTTTTTCGTCACCGCTTATGATTGCTTTAATCAGCAGTCTGTTTCGGTCTGTCTGGACGACCTGCATGCCGACAAGTCCCGGCACCATGAATTCGACGAAAACTACGGGATGGATAAAATCCAGATTGTCATCAGCTCTTTGAAACCAAAGAAAATCTTCTTCTCTGCCAGCGATTTCTTTAATGGTCGGAAACGGCCATTTGCAGCCGCAGGGTCTTTCGTCGAGGGCGAGTTCGTCGTTCATCTGATAGCGTATAAGTGGTTGCGTGTAGTTGTAGAGATTGGTCAGTACAAGATTGCCGAATTCTCCGTTTTTGGTGGGATTGAGATTGTTATCCAAAACCTCGATGCAATGCCAATCATCGAAGACATGCATATTATGTTGGGCGCTGCACTGTGCCGCGATCCCGATCGATTCGGAGGCTGCATACAGGTTGACGGGGTCAATGCCAAAGGCTTGCTTTATAGCTTTACTTATCCGTGGAGTGAGTGGGTCGGCAGAACACATAATTCCTTTCGGGTGGATGTCAAGTTTGCCTTCTGTTTGGGCCTGTGCCAAAAGGCCTACCCCGGAGGCATATCCACCAAGGAAATCCGGCTGAAATGCATTCAATCTGGCCAGTGCCTTCTCCAGTGGCGAGTTAATATCAAGCGGTAATAAATCAAAAAGGAATGGCGGCGCCGCCTGGGCCAGGCTGATTCCGGCATAATGACCATCCACCACGCCAATAAACGCAAGTTTCTGTTTTCGCAGCGGATTGATCTTTGTCTTAGTGGCTCTCGAAAGGGTTAATGCTTTCAGGGTGGTCCAGTCTTTTGGACCGTATATAAATATTCCCAGCGTTCCACTGGACCCCGAAGAGTGAACCACCTGGAATCGTCCTTGAAATTTTTTGCCGTGATTTATCGGGTTTGCGACAAATTTTTCGAGTTCTTTTCTTTTTAAACGGGAATCGCACACCACACTGTCAAAATTATCCATCATGATTTTTTTCGTCATGATGGGTAAATCCGAAAGATTTACAGTCGCAATATGGTCCAATGTTATTCCATGGGATTTATAAAAATCTTTGTAAAAATTTGAATGGGTTAAAGTATGTTTTAACAATCGTTTCAGGCGCGCCGTTTGAAGTGCTTCAATATGTCGTCTGTCAAAGTTTTCAGCATTTTTTACAGCCGCCCATTTAAAGAGAAGATAGATTGCTGATCCATAATAGCTATCCCTTATAATTTTCAAGGTTTATCCTCCCTTCTTAAAATTTGGATACCCCCGCATTCTTCATGACGCCTTAAACACAATTTCTACCCTATTATCCTTGTCTCAGACTCATTGAGGGGAGAAATCCCACATCCACAAATGACCTGGTTTTATAAAGCAAACAAAAAGACCGAGCATACCGAAATGAATTATCCTTCGGCAGCTCGGCCATCTTCTGGTTCGAAGATCCGTTGCTTTCCGTCCCTGTCTTGCGACAGGTTTGGTTTTATCGGGACTTTTGAGTGCCTTTACTTTTACTCATACCACCAATGCTGTCGGAGTCAATGAGGGGGCCTGCCGAATCTGAAAGGTGCTTATTTGATGAAAGGTTATGTGCTAGAACTTCTTGTGTTATTAAATGTTTATCTGTTATTGAAAGATCCGGACGGACTGCCTTCAGGCCAAAACAACAGGAGGAATAAACGGCGATTTTGATGCAGGAATAAACAATGGTGACCCCAGGCAGGCCCTTTTACTAAGGACCTGCCTGGATTCTCTAAAGCAACCAAGTTGGGTTCAGCGACGTTCTCCCCGGATACCGATACAAACCTTTTGCAGGTCGAGATCCGATCCGCTATCGTTCAAAGCTTGTTGAGCCAGACTCACAAGACCTGAACAGCAGGGCACTTCCATGTAGGCAACGGTAATGGACCGGATATTGTTTTCTGTCAGGATGGCGGCAAGCTTTTGCTGGTACTCCGTGGCATCATCCAATTTGGGGCAGCCGATGAGCAAAACCTTGTCGGCCAACAGTTCCCGGTGGAAGTCGGCATAGGCAAAGGGGGCGCAATCCGCTGCCAGTAACAGATCGGCTTCTTTCAAAAAGGGTGCAGTCACGGGTATCAACTTGAGTTGTACCGGCCAATTACCCAGAGCAGAAGTCTGCGTTTCAGGGCTTAAGACAGGGGGTGTCTGTGGCTTGTCAAATGACATAAGCCTCGCAGAAGGGCAACCGCCATGGCCGTTTCCATGAGCTTGAGGAGTTTTCCTGTTGTCGGGGTTTGCCGTTTTTTTCTCTACTGCGGATTCATCAAATTCATCAGCTTCACGGACTTCGATATGAATGGCATCCTGCGGGCAATGGCCGAGGCAGGCGCCGAGTCCATCGCACAGATTGTCTGCGACAAGACGGGCCTTACCATCGATAATCTGAATGGCACCCTCCGCACAGGCAGGTACACAATGGCCGCAGCCATTACATTTTTCCTCATCGATATGAATGATATTTCTTTTCATCATAAATCTCCCGTTGCTGATTGTTGGAGGTGTGTTTTCTGAATGGCTTTACTCTCTCATAAGCCAAATCAACGGCCCTTGATTCCTGTCAAGAAAACGCATTTTAGTGTCGCGAAGTGGAGTTCCCCGGGAAATGTTCGTGCAGGGCTTCATGGGTGGGAGGCTATTTGGTATAGTTGCACCAATTTCCGAAAAGAAAACAGGAGGCAAGCGATGCTGAAAAGGAATGAATTATACATTAACGGTCAGTGGATACCTGCGTCCGGTGATGGGGTTTTTGAAGTAGTCAATCCTGCAACTGAAGAAACGATCGGGACTGTTCCGGCCGCTTCCGTTGCGGATGCTGACGCCGCGGTCAGGGCCGCGCGAAATGCTTTTGAACAATGGTCCACTACGCCGGTGGCAGAACGCGCGAATTGGCTGGAAAAAATTCACGTCGAACTTAAACATCGCGCGGAGGAAATGAGCCAGGTGATTACGGCCGAACTCGGCATGCCGTTTAAACTTACAAAGATGATCCAGGTCGGTTTGCCGCTGGCTACCCTTGAATCTTTCGTCAACCACGCAAGAAGTTTTTCTTTTGAGGAACGCATAGGCCATTCCCTCATTGTTAAAGAGCCTGCGGGGGTTGTGGCGGCCATTACGCCTTGGAATTATCCTCTGCATCAGATTATTGCGAAAGTGGCGCCGGCCCTTGTTGCCGGTTGCCCCGTGGTTCTCAAACCGAGTGAGGTGACCCCCTTGAATGCATTCCTGCTTGCGGATGTTATAGCGCAGGTAGGTCTACCGCCCGGGGTTTTCAATCTGGTCAGCGGGGCGGGGCCGGTGGTTGGCGAGCACCTTGCGGGGCATGCCGACGTAGATCTGATTTCGTTCACGGGATCCACCCGTGCCGGCAAAAGGGTTGCCGAATTGGCAGCGGAAGGGGTCAAGCGCGTTGCTTTGGAGTTGGGAGGGAAATCCCCCTCCGTTATTCTCGATGATGCAGATCTGCCCGAAGCGGTCAAAGGTACGGTTAAGGCCTGTTTTCTCAATTCCGGGCAGACCTGCAGTGCCTGGACTCGAATGCTGGTTCCCGAGGAGCTCTATGAAGAGGCTGCAGAGTTGGCTGTTAATGTTGCCAGAAAATTCGTTTCGGGGGATCCTATGGACCAGAATACGCGACTCGGTCCTTTGGTTTCCAAACGTCAATATGAGAGAGTTACGGAATATATCCGCGGTGGTATTCAGGAAGGTGCCATGCTGCTCCTCGGCGGCACCGAGGCACCGGCCGGACTGGATCGTGGCTATTATGTTCAACCTACGGTTTTCGGCCGCGTAACGCCGAAAATGACCATCGCTCAAGAAGAGATTTTTGGCCCAGTCTTATCAATCATGACCTATAAGACAGATGAGGAAGCGGTAGCCCTGGCCAATGCCACGCCCTATGGTCTCGCTGCGGGGGTTTGGTCGGCGGATGCGGAACGAGCCATGTCTGTGGCTCGTCGGCTGCGTGCCGGACAGGTAGATATCAATGGTGCGCCGTATAATACCGAGGCGCCTTTTGGCGGCTACCGTCAATCCGGCTATGGCCGTGAGATGGGGAAATACGGACTTGAAGAGTTTCTGGAGATTAAAGCGATTCAGCTTTAAGATATGTGACGCGTAAGTTTATTTGCGGATATCCGAAGGTCGGAGCCCATGATAAGGGTTCCGACCTTTTTTTGTGGCGGTGATGCAATCACCGCATCCGGTGGCATCCTGTATTTATTCGGCTAAATAGTCGCCTCGAGAATAGCACGGATAGCTTTTGTGTCCAGATTTTGGTGCTCCCCGATATGCGGACATCGTTGTCCGAGGCGGTTGGCGATTTTGGCTATAACGGTAGAGGGAATGTGGGCGTCGCTCAGGCGGGTCGGCATGCCGAGGTCCTGGAAAAATTTCCTGGTACATTGTAAGGCGGTGTCAATGGCCGCATTCGTGTCGGTGCATGTTATGCCCCATATCCGGTGGGCAAATTTCAGTAGTTTGTCAGCCTTGGGAACCCGTTGATGATCTAGCAGGGCCGGCATGACGATGGCCAGTGCCCTGGCGTGGTCAATACCGCAGGCCGCTGTCAATTCATGACCGATGGCATGGGTAGACCAGTCCATTGGTACGCCGCAGGCAAGATTGTGGTTCAGCGCCTGCGTTGCGCACCACATCAGATTGGCCCGAACGTCATAGTCGTCATCGGGACCGAACAGCTTGGGTGCCTCCTGAATCAGGGTAAGGAGGATGGCTTCGGCCTGGCGATCCTGCAGGTGTGCATGAACATCGTAAGTCAGGTACTGTTCGCAAACATGAACGAAGGTATCGACGATACCGTTGGCCAGTTGGCGCTGGGGCAGTGAGAAGGTGGTGTCGGGGTCGAGTATGGAAAATTGCGGATAAAGCAATGGACTTTTAAAAGGGATTTTTTCAGCGGTCGATGCCCTTGAAATGACGGCATTGATGTTGGTTTCAGAACCGGTCGCCGGTAGGGTTACCACGCAGCCAAGGGGTAAAGCGTCGGTGACAGGAGCTTTTTTCAAAACCATATCCCAGGGATCGGCACCGGTGTAAGCGGCAGCGGCGGCGATGAATTTAGTTGCATCCATCACCGACCCACCGCCTACGGCGAGCAAAAATCCGACTCCTTCCTGTTTTACCAGATCGGCTGCTTTGATGCAGGTCTCATAAAGAGGGTTGGGTTCGATGCCGGCAAACTCAATCACATCATGGTCATTCAAGGCAGCCTGGACCTGCTCGTAGACGCCATTATGTTTGATGGAACCGCCACCGTAAACCAGCAATATTTTGGGGTTGGTGGGTACGAGTTGCTGTAACTGGGCAATGGAACCACGACCAAAGACAATACGAACCGGATTGTAATAGGTAAAATTATTCATGTCGCGACTTTCCAGTCTTGGGATTAGAGGATAGAGTTGAAGAGTATAAATGGTTGCCGTGGCCAGTATATGGGAAGGGCGCTCAGGCGGCAAGATTATGCATGGAGAAAAGAACATCGTCGATTCCGGGCGAAAGGGGGTATTTGTGGTACCTGCAACAGCCGGGAAGTCTCTGGCCCATTACGCATTCGGAGAAATGGGTTTTACGTCCGATGCTCAATCTTCATCCACTGCAACTCTTCGGGTGTTGGACCGGACGAATACCATCGACTATTTCGGTGAGTCCAAACCGCAGATTCGTGGTGGATTGTTTCTTCAAAAAAACTGTGCCGCCATCGGCATGATGTTGGGTATCGGGCAACTGGTTCGGTATCTCTATATATGCTGGCTGGATTATCATAACGACCGTGATCGACAACTCTTACGCGCCCTTGAGCAACAGACATATTTGATGGTTAATTTTTACGGCAGTAATCGGCAACGTCGTCGGCTTTATTTGGTTGATAATCCGTTGATCCCATTGATTGAACAGGCAAGACGACATATCGGCCGGTTACCGGCCTGGACCGGGGAGCAGTTTACCCAAACCCTTTCTTCCATAACCCTTCAATGTGGAGATGTCAGTCACCTGTGGGATCGATTGGATGCGGAGGTTAATATTGTTCAACTCAAAGAATGACGGGAAGGCTGCAAACAGCTTCAATGACCGGGAATTCCTCGCTTTTCTTGCCTATCGGGAAGGGACTGTTAATATGAAGTAAAGGGAGGTGGCGATATGAATTCTAACGAAGAGAAAAGCCAGGTCCTTGAAATGGTTGGTTTATATCAGACCGACCCGGAAGCCTTTGAAAAAAAGCGGCACGACATGATTCATGAGATGATCGAAAATTTGCCGGAAAAATATCGGCAGCGCGCTTATGGTATCCAGTTCCAGGTGGAGATGCGGTTGAAACGTTACCGCGACCCCGTCGTTCGCATGAACGCCATGATGGGCATGTTCTGGGAACAGTTCGAAGAGTTCAATCGTGTATTACAGGACCCGAACGGCGTTCTCGCTGAAAGGGAAAAGCGGGAACATGCTTCGGCCAAGGTGTTGCCCATGAAAGGGCGTGACGTGAAGCATTAGCGGCTTTATCGAAATATATCGGCCGGTGCCATTGCTTTCTGTTTCCTGTTTTGGCGCGTTGTTTTGTCCTTTTGAGCAACGCGCCATTTATTTACGCTGGTGTTGGATTTTTTGCCTGAGCTGCGGCTTCCGGAACATCCGGGGAAGGTTTATCACATCGAAGCGTCGGCTGCCTGTGGCAGGAACCGCAGGTTTCGCAAGAAACATTGGCCCATTTGAAAAAGCTATCAGGGGTAGAAGGATGTTGTAAATCATTTACCCGGTTTCATGTTTGCTGCGATGTGCTGATACGGTAATAGGTGCCGGCATCGCTGACGATATCGCAGTTGTCTTCATGACCTTTTTCAATGTCGATGATCTGGTAAATGTGCTCCGGAGCGTTATCCATCTGAGCAAGGATTTCTTCTGCCGTGTGACGTTCATGGAAAATCAGCAAGTTGTAGGTAGAATCGAGGATTTCCAGGCAGGTTGCCATCTGTGCCGACCATGAGTCGCACCAATGAGTTTTGTCTTTGATAAGTAAGCCTTTCATGCCGTCATGTCCTTTTTTGATGAGTAAGAACCTTAATTCGCATATTGAACTTACCTCTTCATTTTAGCGGAAAATCCGGGGGCTGTTACAGTATAATTGAATTTTAATCAGTAACCGGGGTATGCCCATTGTTGTATGGGATCTAAAAGGTTGCGTTGTTTCTAATGTTAGGTTAATTTTTACATAGAATTAACGTGTTGATAGATTTTTTATATGGGGATGATGGTGCAAGGGGCTGAAAAGGAGTGGTCATGGGGATGAGCGACCGACGCATAAAGACGCGTGCACGCCGGCGTATCCAGGTGCGGTACGGTGAAGAGAAGCCCGTTCGTATTGCGTTCACTGAAGATGTTCATCGGGAAGGTATTTTTTTAAAAACGGCGCAGCCGTTGCGGCCCGGTACATCTTTGTGCCTTGAATTGACGCTTCCTGGGCAGGGTATCGTATCGGTGCAAGGTCAGGTTCAATGGGCTCGCAAAGTACCGGCGAATTTGATTCGTGTTGCCAAAAAAGGGGGCATGGGTATCCGTATTCTGACCATTACGGAGGGAGCCGATATCTTCGAACGGTATTGTGGCGGGTTGGATCGCTGAAGTATTGCTGATGTAAGGTGTCAAAAATCTATTTCACCACAGAATGAGCCGTCGGACATGGGATATGGCACAAAAAACCTGCTTGGAAACAAGCAGGTTTTTTATGGGCGTCTTTATGATGTTTGGTGTCTGCCGGGTTAACCGACCTCATTGTAGGGTCGAACGCGAAAGTTCACCTTGAGCTCCTGTTCGACAATGTGTCGGCAGGCCTCGACGTCGATTCCCGGCATCGCTACGACACTCGCGGTCACCGAAGGAATATGGAATTTGGCTTCCTTTATAAAATCCTTGACGGCCTGATAGCCGTCTTCTCCGAAACAGGATTGACATATTTTCTGATAGGTGGCGGCGTCGGCTGCATTCAGGGATATGGAGATGGCGTCGACAAAGGTACCGAGCTCGGGCAGGATGTTGCGTCCGTACACGAGATTGGCCTGGCCATCGGTGTTGATACGTACCGGGACTCCTTGTCGGTGCAGCCAGGTGCCGATTTCACGAATGACGTCGAGACGCAACAAGGGTTCGCCGTATCCGCAAAAAACGATTTCTTCATAGTTGCGGGGATCGCCGATCGCCTGCTTGATTTCTTCGACGGAAGGTTCGTGGTCAAGTTTCAGTTGGTGGCCCTTTACAGCAAAATCGCGAAATTTCGCGCAAAAGACACAGGCATTGCTGCATCGGTTGGTAATGTTCAGATAAAGGGAATTGCGGATCCTGTAAGCGATTTTCGTGGCCAGATCGACGCTGCCGATACCGAACAGTTGATAGACATTGAGGTTGGTGACTCGGGCGATATCTTCCACGGTCAGACCTTTGATGCGTGCCATTTCTTCCGCGGTATGGCGCAGCAGGGCCGGTTCGTTGCGTTTGCCTCGCAATGCTTGCGGAGCCAGGTAGGGGCAGTCGGTTTCGATCAGCAAACGGTCGGTGGGTACGGCCTGGAGGACATCGCGCAGTGCCTGGTTTTTCGGATACGTGATGGTGCCGGGGAAGGATAGATAGAACCCCATATCCATACACTCGTGGGCCATGGCCAGATCGCCGCTGAAACAATGCAGTACACCGCCTACTTCCGCGGCTTTTTCCTCGCGCATAATATCCAGGACATCCTGGTGGGCGTCCCGGTCGTGAACGATGATGGGACGACCGAGGCTGCGTGCCAGGCGGATTTGTTGACGAAACGCTTCGACCTGAATGTCTCTGGGGCAGCGGTCCCGGTAATAATCCAGCCCGATTTCACCGATGGCTACGACCTTGGGGTTACGGTCTGCCAGATTTTTGAGGTTCTCAAGGGCGCTTTCATTGAGTTCTGCGGCATCATGCGGGTGGATACCGACCGCGGCATAAACGTTGGCATGCTGCCGTGCCAGTTCCACGCTGGCGCGCGAGCTGGCGAGGTCGCATCCGATGGTGATCATATGTGTTATGCCCGATTGCAGAGCACGTTGAATGACGTCCTGCCGATCCTGGTCATACTGGCGGCTATCGAGGTGCGCATGGGTATCGATAAGTGGCGGTTGTGTTACGCTCATGGGGTTTTGCTCCAAAAACCAAGGGGCGCAGGCGCGCCCCTTGATTGGGATAATGAGTCAGACGGTGATCATGCTTCCATTTCGATGCGTGGGAACAGCGGTTTGGCCTTGGCGATTTCGGAGCCGGGTTCGAGCCCGCCCCAGCAGTCGTCGCCCATCGCTGTCAGCGAATCCGGTTTGCTGTTGAGAAGTGCCAGAATCTTATCGGAAGTATCGGGCATAACCGGGGCGATCAACTGTGCGACAAGACGCAGGGAATCGAGCAGGTTGTACAACACCGTTCCGAGACGATCTTGCTGCGAGGGATCTTTGGCCAATGCCCAGGGGGCGGTGTCATCGATATATTTGTTGCCGAGTCCGATCAGTTCCCAGATGGTCTGCAGGGCTTTGTTGAATGCCAGGTCGTCCATAAAGATATCAACCTTCCGGACGGTATCCGCAAAAGCTGCAATGAAAGGTTCATCTTCGGGCCGACGGTCCTTCGGTTCAGGCAGGATGCCGCCAAAGTATTTGTTCAGCATAGCGGTGGAACGACTGACCAGATTGCCGAGGTCGTTTGCGAGGTCCGAGTTGATGCGGTGGACCAGCGCCGCATGGGAAAAGTCGCCATCCAGGCCGAACGGGACTTCGCGCAGCAGAAAGTAACGGATGGCATCGACACCGTATTTATCAACCAGCATGTTGGGCTCGACAACATTCTGCAGACTTTTGCTCATTTTCTGGCCTTCGACGGTCCACCATCCGTGGGCGAAAACCTTGGCGGGCAGCGGCAGCCCGGCGGCCAACAGGAACGTCGGCCAGTAAACGGTATGGAAACGCAAAATGTCCTTGCCGATGATGTGAACATTGGCCGGCCAGAAATTTTTATAATGGCCTTCGGGGTCGTCGGGGTATCCGAGGGCGGTAATGTAGTTGGTCAGAGCATCGAACCATACGTAGATAACGTGGCGTTCATTGCCGGGGACGGGGATGCCCCATGAGAACGATGTGCGCGAGATGGAGAGATCGCGCAAACCTTCGCGAACAAAGTTGAGGATCTCGTTGCGGCGCGATCTCGGTTGGATGAAGTCCGGATTCTCTTCAATATGCTTTAAAAGCTGATCCTGGTATTTGCTCATGCGAAAGAAGTAGGATTCTTCCTTGAGCTTGTCTGTCGGGCGTCCGCAGTCGGGGCAGCATCCATCCATAAGCTGCGTTTCTGTCCAGAACGTCTCGCAGGGGGTGCAATACCAGTCCTCGTACTCGCCGAGATAGATATCGCCGGTTGCATGCAGCTTTTCAAAGAGATCACAGACCCCTTTTTTGTGGCGTTCCTGCGAGGTCCGGATGAAGTCGGTATGAGAGATGTTGAGCTTCTCCCACAGGGCTTGATAGCGCTTGACCACCCGGTCGGCCAGTTCCAGAGGGGTTTCCCCCTTTGCCTGGGCCGCCTTTTCAACTTTTTGACCGTGTTCATCGGTGCCGGTCAGAAAAAAGACCTCCTGCCCCTGTGCTCTTTTGTAACGAGCCAGCATATCGCAGGCGACGGTGGTATAGGCATGACCGATGTGAGGCACGTCGTTTACGTAATAGATGGGCGTGGTTACATAAAAGCGGTTGCTCATTGCTTGTCTCCTGGAGGCGTATTTTTAGTTGGGCGATTTTTGGAACGACTTTTTCTTCTCGGTCTTTTACGGGCACTCTGCGTACCTTCGGTCTGAGCAGGTGTTTCCCGCTGGGCCGACTTCTGGCCGCGACGTTTCGACGCGGTTTTGCCTTGCGTGGGCTGTTTGCCTTTGTCCTCTTCCCTCTTGCCCGTCGCGGCAGACTCTTTCTTCTGGGCACCTCGGCGCGGGCGTTGAGGGCCTCTTGAGCGTGGTTTGGCCTGGGGAGCGTCCTTGCCGGACTTTTCCCTGGCCGGGCCTTGGGAAACCTGTACTTTATCGAGTGGAACTTCGATTTTCTGGTTTTCTTCAAGTTTGACGGTAACCGTCTGGTCGAGAACATTCTGACCTACGATTTCACCTTCCTTGCCCTCCACGCTGACCTGTCGCCCACATTTAGGCATGCGCTGTTTGAGGGACAGATAGGTTTTGTATTCGTAATTCAGACAGCACAACAGACGCCCGCACTGTCCGGAAATCTTGTTGGGATTGAGGGCCAGTCCCTGTTCCTTGGCCATCTTCACGGATACCGGAACGAAGTCCGTCAGAAAAGTGCAGCAGCATAAGGCGCGGCCGCAGATGCCGATGCCACCGATGAGTTTCGCCTCGTCGCGGACGCCTATCTGACGCATTTCAATGCGGGTGTGAAAATAGTGCGCCAGATCTTTGACCAGTTCGCGAAAGTCGACTCTGCCATCGGCCGTAAAGTAGAAAATGATCTTGGAGCCATCATAAAGATATTCGGCCCGTACCAGTTTCATTTCCATCTGACGGGTTTTGATGCGCTCAAGACAGAAGCGAAAAGCTTCTTTCTCCCTGGCGGCGGATCTTTCGGCCAAGGCAATATCCTCTTCCGAGGTTGTACGAAGAACATTTTTCAGATTTTCCGGTAGCTTGTCCTTCTGGACTTCCTTGGGAGGGGCGACAACGGTACCCAGAGCGCGGCCCCGGTCGGTTTCGACGATGACCGACTGTCCGGACTTCAGTTCGAGGTCGCCGGCATTGAAATGATAGTGTTTTCCGGCCGTTCGGAATTTTATGGAAACGATTCTAGTCATAAATCCTGTCAAATTGAGTAAGCGACACCGCTTCGCCTGGCGAAGCGTGTCGATAAGGTTGTATGAAGATCAGGCGACAAGCCGCAACAGCAGGACTTCCATAGCCAGTTGGCGGTTGACATTTCTTTCAAGGTGTCGCCGTGAAGTCATGAGGGCATCGAGTTTACCCAGCAAAGATGAAACGTTTTCCCTGCGGGATACGGATTGCAGGGTTTCAAGCATGTCGACATTGACCAGATCATCCATGGGGCGACCATGCTGGAGTAGCAGCAGATCCCTATAGAAAGCCTGGATGATCTCCAGGATGTCGAACAGCAGGTCTTTTTCCTCGGCGAATTTCTGCGCCAGGTTTAACAGGGGGATGATGCTTCCCGAACTCAGAGCGGTCAGGTTCTTCAGCAGTTCCTTCCGGCGTTGCAGATACAACTCCCTGTCCTTCCCCAGGGCCTTTTTGAAGCTGCCCTCGGATAAGGTGGCGAGAATGTGCGCTTGGGCATCTTCAATATTCAACTGTTCGACCAACACTTCCTGCAGGCGCTCCCGAGGGATGCGGGAGAACGGCAGTCGCTGACAGCGCGACCGAATGGTTGGCAGGACAGCGTCGGGAGCCGGCGTGAGAAGGATCAACAGGGTCTGACTTCGCGGCTCTTCGAGGGTTTTCAGTAAAGCATTGGCAGCTGCCGGGTTCATTTTTTCCGCGCCATCGATAATGCTTACTTTATAGGGGGCTTCAAGGGGACGGTAAGAGAGCTCTTTTTGAAGCGCCCGTATCTGTTCTATCTTGATAGAGCTACCATCCGGACCGAGCTGATGCAGGTCCGGATGATTGTGATGGTCAACTTTGTGGCAGGCGGGACAATCTCCACAACTGTTGCCGTTGGCGCAAAACAGTATCTTGGTCAGTGCCAGTGCGACCAGGCGTTTGCCGATACCTTCGGGCCCTTCGAAAAGGTAGGCGTGGGGCAGGCGTTTGGAGGATACCGCCTTTTCCAGCAGGTCTTTTTGTCTTTGATGCCCAAGCACTCGGGAAAACATTACATTCCCCCCGGGAGGTTGAGCGCGTTGGAGGTTGTGAGCCAGATACGGTGGCACACCTCGTCGAGAGTACCATTGGCATCGACAACTTTGATGCGCTGCGGTTCCTGGCGGGCCAGGTCGAGATAACCCTGGCGCACTTTGTTGTGAAAAGCCAGGGATTCCTGCTCGAAGCGTCCTTCTTCAGGTCCTGCGCCCAGGGCATTCCGGCTGCGGGCACGTAGCAGGCCACGGTCGTGGGGCATGTCCAGCAACAAAGTCAAGTGAGGCCGGCAATTCCCGGCGGCCAGCTCGTTGAGCTGTTTGACCATAGGCAGATCCAGGCCACGGGCGTACCCCTGATAGGCGAGTGTTGCATCGCAATAACGGTCGCACAGAACGATCTTGCCTTGGTCCAGGGCAGGGCGAATAACCTCGGCCACATGTTGTGCACGTGCCGCGGCGTATAGAAGCAATTCGGCTTTCGGGTCCAGGTGGCCGTTATCGGGATGAAGCAGAATCTGTCGGATCTGATCCGCGATAGGGCAGCCGCCGGGTTCGCGCGTGATCAGTACCGCATGGCCCAGGCTTTCAAGCCGGTCGGCCAAGCGTTTGATCTGCGTAGTTTTTCCGCTTCCTTCAATGCCTTCAAGGCTTATGAAAAAGGACATCCCGTTTCCTACCCATGGGTTAGCTGTAAATGGTGAATTATAGGAACCGGTACCGATATTATCAAGGAAATTCTCCTGTTTAAGGTCGTGTTTCGCCAGGCCGGGTTGTCGCTGCCGCAGATGCTGCTGAATTTTTAAATGAGAATGGTTCTTCCAGGTGTCCCTCTGCCTTCGCGGTTTGGCTTGTACGGATGATAAGAAGGTTGTGCGGATCCGGGGTCGGCAAAGCCGTTTATCTGGGCGTTTGCGGGGCGTGTAGGGGGGCGGTGCAACAAAGGTGAGCTGACGGGTCGATTTGTCTGTATGTTTTTTGTTGACTTGCCGGACTTCGTTGGATATATTCCTGTCCTCTGATCGTGGCGCCACGTGATGTGGTGACAAAAGAGTTGGATTTCCGCCAGGCTGGATCTAAGGAAACGGCGGGGCCTTAAGCCAGGGTTGGAACGGAAAAAAAGATTGACAAACAATGTGACGGTTAAGTAAAATGCCGCCGCTTTCATGGTGGGTGTAGCTCAGTTGGTAGAGCACTGGATTGTGGCTCCAGTTGTCGAGGGTTCGAACCCCTTCACTCACCCCATTTATCTACTACGCCCGTCTACCGTAGACCATGGCGCCGAACCTTGATAGGTTTCCGGCCCGGTTGACGACTGACGGGCTTTTTGTTTTAATGACCGCATATATATTAAGTTGACCTCTGTAGGGCGGTCGGCTTTGCGGCATAACTGTACTTATCCTTTATTGCGAGAGTGGCGGAATTGGCAGACGCACTGGATTTAGGATCCAGCGGGCAACCGTGGGGGTTCGACTCCCCCCTCTCGCACCATTCACTCCGGAACCGCCCCCTATATGAATCTAGCGGGGCGGGAATCGCACATGTCGCTGTGCGACTTTGCGTCAGATGTCCGGCACTTATAAATTACAATAAGTCTTATTTTCAGTGAGGTGACAATCAATGAACGTTAAAGTTGAAGATATCAGCAGCATTAAAAAGAAGCTGTCTTTTGAAATTTCTGTCGAAGCTGTTGATACCGAGTTCAGCAACGAATACAAAAAGTTGTCCAAAACCGCCAAGATTCCCGGGTTCCGCAAAGGTAAAGTGCCTCGGAGCGTTCTTGAGCGTCAGTACGCCGGACACGTTGAAGGGCAGGTTTTTGAACGGTTGGTGAATGAGACCTTTTTTAAAGCCCTTGTAGACGAAAAAATTAATGCCGTTTCCGCACCGGAAGTTGTAGATAACGGTCCATTGAAGCCCGGTCAGGCCTTTACCTACGAGGCCGAAGTGGAAGTTCGTCCCGACGTGGAGGCAAAAGACTATATAGGTCTTGACCTTAAAAAGGAAAATTTTGCCGTTGAAGACCAGGATGTCGAGGATCGTCTGCAGGATATGCTTAAAAGCCGGGCCAAGGTGGAAGTGTCCGAGCGTGAAGTGGCCCAGGCGGGAGATATTGCCGTCATCGATTTTGAAGGTTTTGTAGATGGCGAAGCGTTTGCCGGTGGCAAAGCTGAAGGGCACGAACTCGAACTCGGTTCCAATAGCTTTATCCCTGGTTTCGAAGACCAGGTTGTCGGGATGGAATGTGGGCAGGATAAAGATATCGAGGTTGCCTTCCCCGAAGATTATGGCAACGAGGAACTGGCCGGTAAGCCTGCCGTGTTCAAGGTTCGCCTGAATCAGATCAAAGAACGTGTGTTGCCGGCGTTGGACGAAGAATTCGCCAAGGAAGCCGGGCTGGAATCTGTCGAGGATCTTAAAATCAAGATTCGTGAGTCCATTGAAGGGCAGGAGCGCGATCGCATCGAGAAGGATTTTCGCGAGCGTATGACCGATGCCCTGATTGAAGCCAATGAGTTTGAAGTGCCGGAGGGTATGATCGATTCGCAGATCGACTACATGCTGAAAAACCTGCAGAATCGGATGCAGGCCCAGGGCATGCGCCTTGAGGATATGGGCATCAACGCCGAATCCTTCAGGCAGATTTATCGCGAGGTTGCCGCCAAGCAAGTCAAGGCGAGCCTGATTCTGGAAGCGATCGCACTGCAGGAAAACCTCAAGGTCGAAGAAGACGAAATCAAAGATAAACTCGAGGAAATCGTAGAGACCAGTGGCGCTCCCAAAGAAGCTGTCATGAATTATTACAGCAACGACGAAAGCCGCCGCGGACTGGTTTCTCAGATGGCTGAAGAAAAAGTCGTGGCCTTCCTGACAGGAAAAGCCAAGATCGAAATGGTCGACAAGGAAGCTCTTGAAAATGCCAAAATGACGGAGGAGTGATCTTATGAGTCTTATCCCCATGGTTGTTGAGCAAACTGGCAGAGGCGAACGAGCTTACGATATTTTTTCGCGCCTGCTCAAGGACCGCATTATCTTTTTGGGCGGAGCCGTTGATGATCAGGTTGCCAATCTGATCATTGCTCAAATGCTGTTTCTTGAGTCCGAGGATCCTGAAAAGGAGATTTTTCTCTACATCAACTCGCCCGGCGGAGTGGTGACAGCGGGGATGGCCATTTACGATACTATGCAATATGTGCGCTGTCCGGTGTCCACGCTCTGCGTTGGGCAAGCCGCTAGCATGGGTGCCGTATTGCTGGCTGCCGGGGGTGAGGGGAAACGTTTTGCACTGCCTCACGCCCGTATCATGATTCACCAGCCCTGGGGTGGTTTCCAGGGGCAGGCGACGGATATCAATATTCATGCCCAGGAAATTCTTCGTCTGCGTGAAACGCTCAACGGTGTATTGGCTTCGCACACCGGGCAGACTTTAGAGAAAATCGCTACCGATACCGAACGAGATTTCTTCATGGGTAGCGAGGAAGCTAAAAAGTATGGTATTGTTGACGATATCGTTAAAAGGAAAGTCTAAGCTTTTTAGCACGGAGGATTTTTGTGAGCGATCATGATGGAAAGTCCGGATATCTGACATGCTCTTTCTGCGGCAAGGGGCAGGACGATGTCAAAAAGCTCATTGCGGGTCCTGAAGTTTATATTTGCGATGAATGCATTGAGTTGTGCAAGGACATAATTGCCGAGGAAGCGAAACTGGAGGATGATGCGGAAAGCGGGCCCAAACGCCTGCCCCGTCCATCGGAAATCAAAGACGCTCTTGACGAGTATGTCATTGGGCAGGAGAAGGCCAAAAAGATTCTCTCCGTTGCCGTCTATAACCATTACAAACGTGTTGAAATGGTTCAGGACGGAGATGACATCGAGATTCAGAAAAGCAATATTCTCATGCTTGGTCCGACCGGCAGCGGCAAAACCCTGTTGGCACAAACCCTGGCAAAACTCTTGAACGTGCCTTTTGCCATTGCCGATGCGACCAACCTGACCGAAGCCGGCTATGTGGGAGAAGACGTGGAGAATATCATTCTCAGTCTTCTGCAGGCCGCCGATTATGATCTGGAAAAAGCTCAGCGCGGTATCATCTATATCGATGAGGTCGATAAAATCGCCAGAAAGTCCGATTCGCCGTCCATTACCCGGGATGTTTCCGGGGAGGGTGTTCAGCAGGCGCTTTTGAAGATTATTGAAGGTACAACGGCAAGTGTTCCGCCGAAAGGCGGTCGGAAGCATCCGCAACAAGAGTTTCTCAAAGTTGACACGACCAATATTCTTTTTATATGCGGTGGAGCCTTTTCCGGTCTCGAGAGCGTTATCAAACAGCGTAGCGGAACCAAGGCTTTGGGGTTTGGCGCAGAGATCAAGGAAAAAAAGGAAGAAGGTGTCGGAGAAATTCTTGCCAGGACAGAGCCGATGGATCTTATCCGGTTCGGTCTTATTCCTGAATTTGTCGGACGTTTGCCTGTGGTGGCGACCCTTGAAGAGCTGGACGAAGAATCGCTGGTGCGCATTCTTAAAGAGCCTAAAAATGCTTTGGTTAAACAATACCAGAAGCTTTTCGAAATGGAAAAGGTTCATCTTAAGTTCACTGACGGTGCCTTGGTTGCTGTCGCCGCAGAGGCTTTGAAGCGCAAGACCGGGGCTCGCGGTTTACGGTCAATCATCGAAAATGCCATGCTGGACGTCATGTATGACATTCCTTCTCAGGACCGCGTTAAGGAAGTTGTCATCAATGAGGACGTCATTCGTCAGCAGGGTAAACCTATAATTGTCTATGACTGTGCGGAATCGGCCTAGATCGAGCATGGTCCGATTGCCGGGAAGTATTGAATCATAATGACTATGCAGGAAACTAACACAGGCAGCAACGGAGTACCGTTGCTGCCTTTGCGCGATATTGTCATTTTCCCTTTCATGGTAACGCCCCTTTTTGTTGCGCGCGACAAATCCATTCGCGCTCTGGAAGAGGCCATGGAAGGTGAAAAACTCATCTTTTTAGCTACCCAGGAGGATCCTCAGGTAGACGAGCCCTCCCTCGATGATGTTTATGAAATCGGAACCCTCGCTAATATCGTCCAACTGCTTAAATTGCCGGATGGAACCCTCAAGGTGCTTGTCGAGGGCCAAAGCCGCGGTCGGATAGATCATTGGGCATCGGCGGACGAGTGCATTCGGGTAGAATTTACCGAACTCTCGGATGCCGAGGTGGTCGAAAATGCCGAACTTGAAGCGTTGCTTCGCAGCGTTTGTGAGCTTTTCGAGACCTATGTTTCCCTGAGCAAGAAGATCCCCGCTGAGGTTGCCGCTTCGGTTTCCGCCACCCAGGCTCCGGGACGTTTATCCGATACGGTGGCTGCTCACTTGAGTTTGCGGGTGGACGAAAAACAGGAGCTTTTGGCTCTGGTAGACCCCATTGAACGTCTGGAACGTCTTATCACCCTACTTGCCCGTGAAGTCGAGATTCTCGAAATCGAGAAAAAAATCCGTTCACGGGTCAAGGGGCAGATGGAACGCAGCCAAAAAGAGTACTATCTTAACGAGCAAATGCGGGCCATCCAGAAAGAGCTTGGCGAAAGCGACGAATTCAAAATCGAGTTGAAAGAACTCGAGGACCGGATTCAGCAAGCTTCCATGACCAAAGATGCGCAGGAACGTGCTATGGCGGAGCTGCGCAAACTGCGCATGATGTCGCCGACCTCCGCTGAGGCCACGGTGGTCAGGAATTACGTGGACTGGTTGGCGTCTGTCCCCTGGAAAAAGAAAACCCGGGATCGTCGCGACATGGTTTACGCTGAGAAAATTCTCGAAGCCGACCATTACGGGCTCGAGAAGGTTAAAGAGCGGATCCTGGAATATCTTGCCGTTCAGGCTCTGGTCAAAAAAATCAAGGGCCCGATTCTTTGCCTTGTCGGCCCGCCCGGGGTCGGCAAAACGTCTCTGGGGAAATCCATTGCCCGTGCCCTGGGTCGCAAATTCGCGCGCATCAGTCTTGGCGGTTTGCGGGATGAAGCCGAAATCCGCGGCCATAGGCGGACTTATATCGGTGCCATGCCCGGCAAGATTGTGCAGAATATGCGCAAGGTTGCAGTGAAAAACCCGGTGTTTCTACTTGATGAAATCGATAAGGTGAGCAGCGATTTCAGGGGGGATCCCTCTTCGGCGTTGCTTGAAGTTCTCGATCCGGAGCAGAACGGTACCTTCGGCGATCATTACATGGAGGTCGAATACGATCTGTCCGACGTTATGTTTATCGCCACTGCCAATAGCATGCACAGCATCGCGCGGCCGCTGCTCGATCGCATGGAAGTCATCCGCATCGAGGGTTACACCGAGGACGAAAAGGTCAATATCGCCCAAAAATATCTTGTTGAAAAACAGATTAAGGCCCATGGGCTCAACGCCAAGGGGCTGAATTTCCAGGATAGTGCTATCTATGCCATTATTCGTAGTTATACGCGTGAAGCAGGGGTACGTAACCTTGAACGCGAAATTGCGAATATCTGCCGTAAGGTTGCCCGGCAAGTGGTTCTTTCCAAAGGTAAAAAGGTGGAATTTAACCTCGACGCCGATGCTGTTAAGGAGTTTCTGGGGGTTCCGCGCTACGAGCATGGAATCAAGGAAGAAGACAGCTGCGTCGGCATGGCTACCGGGTTGGCCTGGACTGAAGTGGGAGGAGAGCTTCTCACTATAGAAACCAGTATCCTGCCTGGACACGGCAAGCTTACGGTTACCGGTAAATTGGGTGAAGTCATGCAGGAATCCGCCAAGGCGGCCCTGAGTTATATCCGATCTCGCTGGGAAGAGCTACAACTGGAAAAAGATTTTTATCATAAAATCGACATACATATTCATGTGCCTGAAGGTGCCATTCCCAAAGACGGGCCTTCCGCAGGTATAACGATGGCTACTGCGCTTGCGTCGGCTTTGACCGGGCGTGAAGTCGATCGCAATCTTGCCATGACCGGCGAAATTACCTTGAGAGGCAGAGTCCTGCCCATCGGCGGCCTTAAAGAGAAGCTTCTTGCCGCCAAAAGGGCAGGGATCACCCGTGTCCTCATACCGGCGGAGAACAAAAAGAACCTTGAAGACGTGCCTGAAACTATTCTTTCAGCTCTCGAGGTTTTGCCGGTATCTCATATGGATGAGGTTCTCGAACAGGGGCTTAAAATGTCTTCGCCATTGGCGTCGACTTCAACCGTAAAAGACCAGAGTCTCGGCACCGATGGCCCCGTATGTCATTAGTGGAAAAGTGCAAATAATTGCTTGACACTCTTTTTCGAGTTCTGATATAAGTATCGCACTTTCAGCGGCACCAAATCTTTCAATCAAAAGTGGAGGTATATTGTGACCAAAGCCGATCTTGTCAATGCAATGGCTGAGAAAGCAGGGCTTAGCAAAGCCGAAACCGAAAAAGCCATCAAGGCATTTACCGATGTTATTACTGAAGCTCTGAAAGCCGGAGAAAAAGTAGCGCTGGTCGGATTTGGCACCTTCAGCGTCGGTGAACGAGCTGCTCGTGTAGGGCAGAATCCTCAAACCGGCGAAAAGATGAATATCCCTGCCGCTAAGGTTCCTAAGTTCAAGCCTGGCAAGGCACTGAAAGACTCTGTTAACTAATAGGGTTGCCACAAACTGATTGAAGATTAAAGCGGGAAACAAACGTGTCTGAAAATTGTCCATTTGTCTTCGGGCTACGAACGTTTCCTATTTTAATGCACAAAATCGGGGGCTGTAGTAGAGTCGGTTACAACGCCGGCCTGTCACGCCGGAGGTCGCGGGTTCGAGTCCCGTCAGCCCCGCCATTATACACGGGCGAATAGCTCAGCTGGGAGAGCATCGGCCTTACAAGCCGAGGGTCACAGGTTCGATCCCTGTTTCGCCCACCATTTAAAAACGCAATACCGGGGGCTGTAGTAGAGTCGGTTACAACGCCGGCCTGTCACGCCGGAGGTCGCGGGTTCGAGTCCCGTCAGCCCCGCCATTGAAAAGGTGAATGGCACCGCCGGCCGCGGTGCTTTTTTACTGTACCACCGAAGGTCAAAGTCCGGGGATTCCCGGACTGAAAAATGGGCGAATAGCTCAGCTGGGAGAGCATCGGCCTTACAAGCCGAGGGTCACAGGTTCGATCCCTGTTTCGCCCACCATTTAAAGACGCAAAATCGGGGGCTGTAGTAGAGTCGGTTACAACGCCGGCCTGTCACGCCGGAGGTCGCGGGTTCGAGTCCCGTCAGCCCCGCCATAAAAGTTTAAAGAAAAGGCACCGCAGATTGCGGTGCCTTTTCTTTTTGTGTGGGCCGATATTTTATACCCGGCAAGCTATGGTACAATTTTTAACATCATGGCACTGTTTATTTGCAGGGTAGGCACTCCTGACGGACGGGTCGTCATTCGTAATTGTCGGGCCCGTAACCGTTTTGAACTCCAGGAAAGTCTGGAAGAAGAAGGGTGTTGCGTCTTCAAGATACGGCGTGCCTTTTTTTCCTTTACCTATTTCAGCGAGTATCGTCAAAAAGGCTGGCCAGCCCATAGATTTTTGCTTTTCAACCAGGAAATGCTCGTTCTGTTAAAATCGGGCATGCCTATCCTCCAGATACTTGCTTCTCTTGTTCACGATCAGGATTCCGCAAATACCAAGAACGTTTTAACCGAAGTTTTCACCTCTGTAAAAGGGGGACGTTCCCTGTCGGAAGCCTTTGCCGGATTCCCTGAATATTTTCCGGGTCTTTACGTTGCTTCCGTTGCATCTGGAGAGAAAACCGGTGATCTTCCTCAGACGTTAGCGCGATATCTCGGCTATCAGAAACGTATGGCTCAGGTTAAGGATCGTCTCAAATCCGCCGCACTTTATCCCCTGGTTCTCGTAGCGGCGACGATTCTCGTTTTGCTGTTTATGGTTTTCTTCGTGATCCCCAGTTTCGTTCAAATCTACGCCGATGCACAAGTATCCTTGCCGTTTTTGACCCGTTTTGTTCTGGGTCTTGCCGATTTGGCTGCGCGCGGCTGGTTCGTCGTGCTCGTTCTGGTCATGTCCGGCATGGTTGCGCTGAGGAGATACTCGCAAACGACCATGGGCAAAAGGGGGATCGATCGACTTTTCCTTAAGATTCCTTTGCTCGGTACTTTGTATCGACTCAATGGTCTGGTTAATTTTTCCCGTACCACCGCAACGATTTTGTCCAGCGGCTTGCCCCTTATCGAGGCCATGCAATTGGCTGGCGGCGTGCTTAACAATACCGTTTTGCAAGAGGGTGTTACCAAGGTCATTGGCGCGGTCAATGAGGGCGATAGCCTCGGCAACGCCCTGGAGCGCCATGCCAGCTTTCCCCAGATCGCCGTGCGCATGATCGCTACTGGTGAAAAAACCGGTACGCTTGGCCTGATGTTCGAGGAAGTTGCCGAGTATTATGAATCGGAAATTGATCATAAGCTGGATCGTTTGGCCGCTTTGGCCGAACCGCTCATTCTGCTTTTTGTCGGTCTGGTGATCGGTGGCATAGTGATTGCCATTTATTTGCCGATTTTTCAACTGGCCGGTACGGTTCGTTAGTTCGTCAGGAGTTTTCGAATGGTCTATAGATGGCTTAAAATGGGTGAATTGCTCGTTGAGTTTGGAGCTATCGCACCAGGGCAGATCGAAGTCATTTTGCAAAGAATGAAAGTCCTGGGGTTGCGATTTGGCGAAACCGGTATTGAACTGGGTTTTTATGATGAAGAAATTCTGGCCCGGGTATTGGCTCGTCAATTCGGTCTCGAATATGTAGATATGGCTTCCTTTCACCCTGACCCGGAATTGCTCGATCAATTACCGGAAGACCTGACTCTTCGATTCGGAGTCGTACCGTTGCAACGTACCGATAAAGGTGTGGTTGTTGCGACTGCAGACCCCACGGATATCGACCGCCTCGATCAGCTTAAATGGGCCGTAAGTGTACCGGTTCTCTATAAAGTCGCTGCTAAAAGCCATATCCTGAGACACGTTGCCGGCAGTCAAACCATAACTGGTGAAGCTCTTGAAAGCACTTTGGAGAAGTTCCGTAGTATTCCTGATGATGCGCTTGAAGAGGATAAAGACTTGTTGGCCGGGGAGCAACCGGATGCGGAACATAGTCCGGTTATCAAGTTGATCGACACGACTTTGGTCGATGCCCTGAGTAAGCGGGCCAGCGATATTCATATCGAGTCCGGTCCGCAAGGGGTAACCGTCAAATATCGTATTGACGGCGTGCTTTCCCGGGCCATGGAACCGCTCGATCGTAGATTCCAGGGCCCGATCATTTCGCGCATTAAAGTTATGAGTGAATTGGATATCTCCGAACGCCGTATTCCCCAGGATGGCCGTTTCAAGTCTCGCATCGGAGGTCGTTCTATCGATTTCAGGATCTCCATTTTGCCAAGCAGTTACGGCGAAGATGCCGTGATTCGGATTCTGGATAAAGGCAATATAGCCGCAGATCTCAAAGGCTTAAGCCTGGAGGCGCTGGGGTTTAACCAACGGGAACTCAAACGGTTTCGTAAACAGATTCGTGCTCCCTATGGAATGGTGCTGGTTACCGGCCCGACCGGCAGCGGCAAAACCACGACATTATACGCGGCGCTCGGGGAGATTCATACCGAACAGGAAAAAATCATAACTATCGAGGATCCCGTCGAGTATCAGGTGCCCGGTATCGTCCAGGTGCCGGTGAACGAAAAGAAAGGTTTGACCTTTGCCCGGGGACTTCGTTCCATACTCAGGCACGATCCGGACAAAATCATGGTCGGGGAGATTCGCGATTCGGAAACCGCCGAAATTGCGGTGCAATCGGCGTTGACCGGCCACCTGGTTTTTACCACGGTGCATGCCAACAACGTGTTTGACGTATTGGGTCGTTTTTTACATATGGGGCTCGATCCCTATCACTTTCTTTCCGGTCTGAATATGGTACTGGCCCAACGGCTGGTCAGAAAAATCTGCCCACATTGCAAAGAGCAGGTTCATTACGACCCTTCGGTCCTGTCCAGGGCTGGCCTCGACAGCGAACTTTATGGCAAACGCGCATTTTACGAAGGTCGTGGTTGTGAACATTGTCATGGGCTGGGGTATTCCGGTCGCTCTGCCATCGTCGAGTTACTCGAAGTCAATGATGAATTACGGGAAATGATTATCGGTCGGGCCGCTGTGGGACAATTGCGCGAATATGCGGCGCGTATGGGAACGGTTTTTCTTCGACAGGCGGCGCTGGAGAAAGTTTTCGAAGGTATTACCAGTCTGCCCGAAATCAACAGGGTAACGTTTGTCGAGGGGGAAAGTACGCTATGAAAAGGCGCCGATATATCGGGATAGACCTCCATGATGGCAATATGCGAATCGCAGGCATGCACCGACGTTGGCGCAAGGGTGCCCAGTTGTTTGCCAGTCGTATTGAAAATATGCCGAAGGACATGACGCTGGAGTCGCTTAAACAAGCCTCCCCGGAGGCTGAGCAGGTGTTTGTAAATTCACTGCATAAGCTTTTGTTGCCGATCGCCTCTAAGGAGCGAAGACTGGCATTGTCCTTGCCGGATAGATGCGGTTACGTCATGACCATGGATGTCGCTGGTTTTACCCGGTCGCGCAAGGAGAGCCGAGAAGTCGTCGCGTGGCAACTGCGCAAACTGCTGCCGGGGATTGCCGACCTTCATTTCGACTATCAGGTGCTTAAACGCACAGGGGGTGGGAAAGCCCATCTTCTGGTTGTGGCCATGGAAAAACAGGCTCTCGACAGATATGAGACCCTTTTTCAGAAAGCCGGTTTTATTTTGCACACGGTGGGATTTTTCGGCTTGAACATATATCGACATTGGCGTTACCGGCTTGATCCCGAAGGTGATGCCATTCTCCTGGCGATGAACGAGGATGGTATCATTGTACAAACTTATCGCGACTCGGTGCTGTCCTATTACAGGGCAGGGGCTGTCGGTTCGCGGATCTCTCATCAGTTGCAGGAGTTGCATCGTATCGTAGCCGGTTGTGCGCAGGATTTTTCCCCTCGTAATCGGGCGCGGGTTTTCCTTCATGCCGACAGGCCCGTGGATGAGACAACTTTGGATGCGTTGAATGATTGTTTCGGCCGAAAAGTTCTGTTGTTAACAGGCCATGGGCATATTTCTCCGGCCCTGGCCGCTGCACAGGGTGCGGCGGAACGCATGATGATGGGAGGGTGAATGAAACTGACAGTGAATCTAGTCTCCCCACGCCCTCTGGATAAGGCGGTTTTGCGAAAGATTCGCATGGTTTTGCTGGTGTTTGTCGGCTTTTGGCTGATGGTGAGCCTGGTTGGTATGACGGTGGTTTGGCACCGCCATCAAAAGGTGCTGGACGGTCTGGCTGAAATGACAGCAAAAGAGTCTGCGGCTTATGAGGATGGCGCAGATCACAAGGGGCTTCAGGAAGAAGCCCGAAAAGCCGAGCAGATTATGCAGCGTCGCGACTTTCGGTGGAGCCGCATGCTCAATCATTTGGAACAAACCTGGATAGAGGGGATTCAGGTTCGTTCCATAAAACCGGATTTCGGGAAACAGACACTGTCTATTCTTGTTTTAGCCAAAGATGAAACGGTGTTTCGGGAATATCTTGCCGGCCTGTTGCGCTACAAGCCTTACTCTCAGGTTCTGTTGCTGCGCCAGGAAAACAGCACGGTCAAGGATGCACTGGGGCAAACATATAGCGCGTTGCGCTGTGAACTTCGTATTCAGGGGGGCTTCTGATATGGGCATGAAGCATATCCTTGCCGAACTATGGCGAAGTCGTGATGTCCAATCCTGGGTGGTGTTTGGCGGCCTGCTGGTAAATTTGATCCTTTGTCTGCTCCTGTTCTCTGTCATGTTGCCGGGTCTGAATAAAGACCGGGCCGATCTGATCCGCAAGCAGGCCAATATGCGCGGCCTGGGAGAGCATGACCCAAACCGGCAGGTTAGCCGGATGTCCGCGCAACTCGATGTCTTTTATGGTCGCGTTGCGGCATATGAAAATTTTCCGGATTTTATTCGTCAGTTGTATCAGTACGCCGGGGATTCGGGGTTTAATATCAATAGGATTAACTATCAACCAGGAAAAACCGATCTGCCGACCGTGCTCAAATACGAACTCGATTTTTCCGTGACCGGTCAATACCGCCAGATAAAGACCTTCTTGGAGGCTCTTGAAAACTGGACGCAACTCGTTGTCGTAGAAGAGGTGCAACTTGCCGCCAGGCAACCGGGACGGGATTCTGTGGAATTGCGTATCCGCCTGGTCGCCTATTTTAAAACGGTGTCGTCATGAGTAACTCTGGAAAAACACTGCTCGCACTCCTGGGGGTACTGGCTCTGGCGCTTGTTTACACATATATCAACTGGCCGCGTCAGACCAGGGTCGGCATAGAACGCAGCGCCGTTGTTTCCCCGGTAACCGACGTCACCCCCATCGCATCCGACGTTTTGGGGACATCGGAAAATGAGCAGGGAGCACCTGACCATCTTACCGTGAATATTTTTGCTCCGATTTTTGTTCCCGCTGTCCCTCCGCCCATAGCTGCCAGCGTTGAAGACAGCCCGCAAACCGTTGTTGCGGCACCCGTTATGCCTCCGCCCAGGCCGGTGCCCGTGTTCCTGGGGGTATTGCGCCACGAGGGGGGACAAAAAGCTTTTTTGTCCCTTGAGGGAGAGGTTTTTGTGGTTGCTGCAGGGGAGCTTTTCGGCCCCGAGAATCGCTATCGATTACTGAACATATCCGCGCAGTATCTGACCGTAAAATACGATGAGGAGGATGCCAGCATGCAGATCCCGGCAGCGGAACCCCCTGTTTCGGTGTTACCCGGACCTGGCACCGGCAACGGGATACGCATCGAACCTGATGCAACGCAACCTGCCGGGATCCCGCTCCAGACCGAGGCTTCAGAGGAGGAGGTGCCTATTGATGGCGAACCCGATGAATAAAGCGATAAAGCAATCCGGTTTGTTGTTGGTGCTGATACTTGTATTGGCAGGTTGTGCAGGGAAGCAGGCCTTCAATGCCGGGGACAGATTCTTTCAACAGGGCAAATACGACCTTGCCATGGAGCAGTATGCCGCGGCGGTTGCTGCCGAGCCGGAACGACACGAATATCGTCTGAAATGGCTTAAAGCCCGGAATCGATCGGCATTGCAGCATTACGAAAGGGGAAATCAGCTGGCCGCGGAAAACGAGATTTCCCTGGCGGCTGCGGAATACCGTCAGGCGGTAACCCTCGATGGCAATCTTGCGGTTGCGGTGCAGAGATTGAGGGAGCTTCAGGCTCGGGTAGAGGCGCAACAGCTCGTAGCCGAAGCGGAGGAATTCTACGAAAAGGGAAAATACGGTCAGGCAAAAGCCAACCTGAGAAAAGCACTGCATCTGATGCCATCCGATCCCGGTGCCCAAGATCTTTTGCGCCAGGTGGAATTGGCCAGTCAGACCATCATGGATGGTTACGAGTTGGCTTTGAGTTCACGTGAACCTTTGAGTCTTCAATTCGCCGAGATGGATTTGCACCAGGCCTTTGCAGTTTTGAGCCAGTTGTCCGGGATTCATTTTATTCTGGATGAGGATATAAATCCGCGCCCTGTTTCCCTGTTGCTTAAAAAAGCCTCCTTCGCTCAAGTGCTCGATCTTTTGCTCAAACTCAACGGTTTGGGCAAGCGGGTTCTCAATAGCCAGACCATTCTTGTCTATCCCCGAACCAAGGAAAAGGAAAAGCAATACGAGGACCGGATTATACAGGTATTTTATTTGTCGCATATTGAAGCCAAAAAGGCTGTGAATCTGTTGCGGACCATACTGCAAACGCGAAAAATATATGTGCATGATGAACTTAACGCGATTGTCATGCGTGATAAACCCGAGGTCATCGAGCTGGCCAGGCAGATATTGGAGGCTTCCGACCGTAACGATTCGGAGGTTGTTTTCGATCTCGAACTGGTCGAGGTCAGTCATCGCGATTTGCTGGATATCGGGCCGAAACTCAGTTCCTATTCCATCAGTGCCGGTATGGGGCGAACGATCCTCGATACCGATGGCAATGTCGTGACTAACCTGGTGAGCGATACCCTGGCGGCGGGAGGCACGACAGATACCCTGGTAAGAAGTTTCAGCCGTCTCGAATCCTTCTATACCCTGCCGACCGCGACCTTCGATTTCGCCAAGACACTGATTGACAGCGAAATCCTGGCCAATCCGAAAATCCGGGTTAAAAATCGCGAAAAGGCCAAAGTGCATATCGGCACCAAGGAGCCGATCGTCACGACCAATATCAGCACCACCACCGGGGATGTCACCTCCACCAATGTCCAGTATATCGATGTCGGGGTCAAGCTCGATGTCGAACCCAATATTCAGCTCGACGATACCATCGTCACCAAACTCACCCTGGAGGTCAGCAGCATTCTGGAAAAGGAAGAGATTGCCGGTGGCGGCTCGGCACTGCGTATTTCAACCACCAATGCCGGTTCCTCGCTCATTTTGAAGGATGGCGAACGTACAATTATCGGCGGTCTGATACGTAATGACCTGTCCGACACACGGGATACCTTGCCCTTTATCGGCAGCATCCCGATTATCGGTCATCTTTTCACCGGCCGCAGCAAGGAAAAAAACAAGAGTGAAATCCTGCTTTCCATTACTCCGCATATCGTACGCAGCGTCGATATGCCGAGGCCGGATGTGGCGACCATATGGTCGGGTGGCGAGGACGATCTCGCTCCGGGTGCGCGATTTGCTCGCTTTACGGATGAAGACCCGGCCGAAACGTCTGAGCCGAGCAAGACGGAGGCGGGGCCGAAGGATTCCACGCGGCCTCATGAGTTTCAACTTTCCGGCCCGGAAACAGTGGCTCCGGAGCGGTCCTTTGCTCTGCAAGTGTCGGCGATGGGGATACGGAGCCTTCTGTCAGCGCGGTTTGCTTTGCGCTATCCCTCGGCTCTGGTTCAGCCGGTCGGGGTTGTCCCGGGCGCTTTGATGGGCACGCAGGGGCAGGAGAGTCATGCCACCATGTCGGCTTCCGATGGTTTCGAAGAGGTGGTCATTGATGTGCAGCGTGAGGTGGGGAAAAGCGGCGTATCAGGGGAAGGCCCTGTCGCCATTGTGGAATTCAAGACCATTGGCGAGGGGAGCCTTGTGTTTTCGCTCGACGATTGCACGGTAAATACCGGGCAGGGGCTGAGTGACGCCTGCACGGCCACTCCTTTGACGATCGAGATGGAATAAATGGGAAACAATAAAAACCGCCTGTTGTCTTATGCGCACGGTTTCACTTTGATCGAGGTCGTCGTTACAGTGGCCATACTCGGCATTCTGGTGACGGCTGTGCTGCCTTTGGCCGAAGTCACCGTTAAGCGGACGCGGGAAATGGAGTTGCGACGTGCCTTGAGGGTCATGCGGATGGCCATCGATCAGTACAAGGAGGATTACGACCAGGCGGTCAAAGATAACCATATCATTGCAGAAGCGGATCAGACCGGTTATCCGGCCAGCCTTGACGTACTGGTCGAAGGCAAGGATTGGAAGGGCCTCTACGATTTTCCTCGAAAATATCTTCGAAAATTGCCTCGCGACCCCTTCGATGAGGGGTTGGGATGGGGGCTGCGGGGATACCGGGATGCCCCGGATTCGAGCACCTGGGATGGTAAGGATGTCTATGATATCTACTCTCAAAGCGAACAGACGGCACTCGATGGCACGATTTATAGCAGCTGGTGAGTCGATGGCGCCCAAATGCGCAAAAGGGTGGGGGGGCAGTGCCGGCTTTACGCTTATCGAACTCATGATCGTCATGACAATAGTCGCCATACTTGCGAGTATCTCTCTGCCCCATTATCAGCGTAACCTCATAAGAGCCAGGGAGTCCGTGCTGAGTGAAAACCTCTACCAGATGCGCAAGGCCATCGATGCCTTTTACGCCGACCAGCGCAAATACCCGGATACTCTCGAGGCGCTTGTCGATAAACGATATCTGAGAAGTATCCCCAAGGACCCCTTTACCAGAAGTGCGGAAACATGGTACACCATACCTCCGGAAGTGCTTGATCCTGTCGTCGGTGATACCGGTGCCGTATTCGACGTGCACAGTGGCAGCGATCTTGTCGGACTCAACGGCGTACCTTATCGCGACTGGTAGAGAGCATATGATTCAACTTTACAATGTCTGCATGTCTTACCAAAAGGATGCCACCGCCCTGACTGATTTCAGTCTTAAAATCCCCAAGGGCGACTTTCTTTATTTGACCGGTCCTTCCGGTGCCGGTAAATCCACCCTGTTAAAGCTGCTATACGGTGCCGAAAAACCCACCCGTGGCCAGATATTGGTGAACGGCATGAATATCACGCGCATGCGTTCGTGGCGTATCCCCATGCTGCGTCGAAAGCTCGGCATCGTTTTTCAGGATTTTAAACTTATTTCTACGCGTACCTTGTTTGAAAATGTCGCGTTTCCCCTTGAAGTCCAGGGAAAAAAACGTTACGAGATCAGCAATAAAGTCTATCAGGCTCTCAAACATGTCGGGTTGCAGGGCAAACTTCATCGTTTTCCCTTGCAGCTTTCCGGGGGGGAACAGCAAAGAGCGGCCATCGCCCGCGCTCTGGTCACGGATCCGTTGATTCTGATCGCTGATGAACCGACTGGAAACCTCGACGACGACGTTGCCTGCGAAATTATGGAACTTTTCAAAGGGGCCAATGCCCGGGGGACAACCGTACTGCTTGCAACGCATGACAGGGAAATCATTCGACGTTATCCGCGGCGCATCGTGTCTCTGGACAAGGGGCGTTTGGTGGACGATCAAATGCCTTGACCCTTTGCGGCCCGGTATTTCAAGACACCTGTCGGCATGGTATCTTGTGACCAAAGGTGTGTGCTTTGCCGAACGCGGCACAGCTTTACTGCACTGATACCTCAACCTGTACAGTGTGCCGCATATAATCCGTATTGCCTCATGGGTGATGGGTGATCCAGAGAAAATCATGCCTGATTTTTCTGTTTTCCCGCAACAACGCTTCCTGTAATCCTTTTTGATCGTTACTTTGTTTTGAAGGAATAGAATTGTGCTGCAATCTCTCGGCTATTTTATCCGCAGGGTCGGTCGAAATCTCAAGCAGACCCCTGTTTTGTGCAGTGCTGCTATCGGTACTGTGGCCGTAGCCCTTATGATTATGGGCTTTTTTGCCATTGTGGTCATTAATGTTCAGCAGGTTGCCGAACAGTGGGGCCGCGAAATTCAGGTTGTCGCCTATTTTGATCGTGTCCCGGATAAGGATAAAATCACCGACTGGCGGA
Source organism: Syntrophotalea carbinolica DSM 2380 (assembly GCF_000012885.1). Lineage (NCBI taxonomy): Bacteria > Pseudomonadati > Thermodesulfobacteriota > Desulfuromonadia > Desulfuromonadales > Syntrophotaleaceae > Syntrophotalea > Syntrophotalea carbinolica. Next base: position 1,957,335 of record NC_007498.2, on the reverse strand, counting down.
CGATGCTCGAGGGCATGGAAGAGGTCCAGCAGGTCGATTTTGTGTCACGCGACGAAGCCTTCAGGCGTTTTGAGCAGCGCCTCGGGGAGGATGCCGATCTGCTGGATGGCGTCGGCAGGGATTTTTTGCCGGCTTCCCTGGAAGTTGTGCTTAATGAGGAAAGTCGCAGTCAGATCGGCGTCGAGACCGTGGTCGAAAGGCTTAGGCAGATTCCGGAATTGGCGGATGTAAGTTATGAGCCGGACTGGCTTGAACGTTTTGATGCCTTTGTCGGTCTCTTGAAAGTGGCCGGCGTCGTATTTGGAGGTTTTTTGTTGTTTGCCGCGTTGTTTATCGTTTCGAACACCATTAAGCTGACCCTGTATGCCCGCCGTGAAGAGATTGAAATCATGACTCTTGTTGGTGGCACACCTCTTTTTATCAAGATGCCGTTTCTGCTGGAAGGTGCTTTGCAAGGCCTTTTCGGTGGCCTGCTGGCGCTGTTCGGCGTCTGGAGCGTGTTTACGCTGGTCTTACGCGAAGGCCTTTATGGTGTCCTGATGGTGGCCGGTGCCGATGGTATTCTTTTCCTTTCGGCCTATCAGCAAGGAGCGATCGCGATCTGTGGCCTGGTCCTCGGTTTTACCGGTAGCGTACTTTCTCTACGAAAGTTCGTCAGGATTTGAGCATGAGGTTATTCACAAAAACCGCTGTTTCAGGCATGCCGTTTGGCGTTTTGTTTTTGCTATTGTGTCTTGTATGGCCTGCAAGGGCCGACGATATCGATCGCCAACGCCAGAATCTGAAAGAAATCCAGAATCGCATTGAACGGCTTTCCAAGCAGCTTGACACAAGCAAGGTTCGGGAAGGTGAAGCGCAACAGGAATTGATGGAGCTGGAAAAAGAACTCAGCGGTTTGCAACAGAATTCCACGCGCCTGGAAAAACGCTTAAACAGCGTGAAGAAGGATATCCTAGCGAAAGAAACGCGTATTGCCAGCCTGACCGACCAGATTTCCGAAAAAGAACAGCAGGTGCGGCGGCGCCTTGGAGCTGTCTATCGTCGTGGGGAAATGCGCCTGTTCAAAGTACTGTTTCAAAAAGATTCCCCTTCCCGCGTGGCCGAAAACTTCCTTTATCTTACCCGACTGGTGCGCCAGGATCGTTTACTGCTGAATGATTACCGCGAGGATTGGCGTGCCTTGCAGACAGCCTTGCAGGAACTCGAAAACCTGCATGGTGATCAGCAGCGGCGATTGAGTATCATTGACGCCAGCCAGAAAACCTTGAAAAACGGCAGAAAGATTCGTAAGGCGGCTATAAGCAAGCTACGCAATAAGCGCGAGGCGATAAAAGACGAAATCGCCCAATTGGAGGAAAAAGCCCGACGTTTGCGGAAATTACTTAAAACGCTTGAATCGGAAAAATCCGGCGCGTATAGTGGCTCGGCGGTCGGTTTTAAAAAGCAGAAGGGCAGGTTGCCCTGGCCCGTGCAAGGCAAACTTGTGGTGCGTTTCGGCACCAATTTCAATGCGGGACTGGATACCCGTATCGAAAGTCAGGGTATCGAGATTGCGCAAAAACCGGGGTTGCCCATGTGTGCCGTGGCAGCGGGAAAAGTGGTTTTTTCAAAACCGTTCAGAGGGTTTGGAAATCTGCTGATCCTCGATCATGGTGATGGGTATTACACCTTGTACGCGCAGGCCAGCCAACTTCTTCATAAAGTCGGCGATGTCGTTGCTGCCGGAGACAAGGTCGGTCTCTCCGGCTTTGGAGGCAGTGATACGGTTTATTTTGAGATCAGGCAACGTGGTACGCCGCTGGACCCCCTTCAGTGGCTCAAGCCGCGTTCATGATGTATAGGAGTGTGTCGAACTATACCGGCCGAATTTGCAGCAGGATCATGGATAGTCCGACAGACTCCACAGGGAAGGAGATATGTTCATGACGAAGGGAAAACGGATCGGCGTGTTTTTGCTGTTGACCCTGGTTCTGGGATGCTGGGTGGCGAACCTTTTTGTCGGTTGCAGCGAAGCAAAAACCGGCACGCCCTATGAAGAACTGGAGCAATTCACCGATGTTTTGACGATTATCCAGAAAAGCTATGTCGAGGAAGTTTCTATGGACAAGCTCATCGAAGGCGCCATTAACGGTATGCTTGGTGTCCTCGATCCACATTCGTCCTATCTTTCTCCCGATATGTTTCGCGAAATGCAGATCGATACGTCAGGCGAATTCGGCGGGTTGGGTATCGAAATCACTCTCAAAGAGGGGGTTTTGACGATTGTTTCCCCCATTGAGGATACTCCGGCAGACCGTATGGGACTTGCCGCCGGGGACATGATCGTCAAGATCGGGGATCGACTGACCAAAGACTTGTCCATCATGGAAGCCGTCAAGTTGATGCGCGGTGCCTCCGGCACTCAGGTTACCATCACCATTATGCGCGAGGCTTTCGATAAACCGCGGGAAATCACTCTGACCCGGGAGATCATCAAGGTCAAAAGCGTTAAATCGCGTCTGCTCGACGATGGTTTCGGTTATGTGCGGCTCGCCCAGTTTCAGGAGCGTTCAGGCAAGGATCTCAAAGCGGCTCTTAAAACCTTGCGAGCCGAAAACAAGGGTGAGCTTCGAGGCTTGATCCTTGATCTGCGCAACAATCCCGGCGGCCTTCTTGAACAGGCGGCGGACGTCGCCGATCTGTTCCTTCGCCAGGGCCTGATCGTTTACACCGAGGGACGGATCGAGGACAGTCGGATGCGGTTTGAAGCGCATCGCATGGGTACCGAAGCCGATTACCCCATGGTGGTGCTTATTAATGGTGGCAGCGCCAGCGCCTCAGAAATTGTCGCAGGCGCTCTGCAGGACAACAGACGTGCTGTTATTCTCGGTACCCAGAGCTTTGGTAAGGGTTCCGTGCAAACCGTTATTTCGCTGGAAAATGAAGCGGGTTTGCGTCTTACCACGGCGCGCTACTACACGCCCTCGGGTTCCTCCATTCAGGCCAAGGGGATTACGCCTGATATTGTTGTGCGACCGATGGCGTTGACGGAGGTCCAGGACGGTTTCAGTGTCCGTGAAAAAGATCTGGACAATCATTTTGAAATCGAAGGTAAAACTCAAGGTGAGCCGGAAAATAAACAAATTCCTGCGAGCCCGGTGTCGTCGGATAAGATCATTGAAAAAGACTATCAGCTGCTTCGGGCCCTGGATTTGCTCAAAGGGTGGGAATTGCTTAAGGGCCTGAATAAAACGGCTGCCTGATCCTTTCACCTCATGCGCACAAGGGGGATGCTGCATCCCCCTTTTTTATTATGGCTACCAAAAAAAAGACCGTTCGACGAAAACGCCAGCCGCGAAAAAAGCAGCCGGACCGCACCTTCAAGGTTTTGCTGGCCTCATTGTTCCTTGTGGGATTTCTCGTTGTTTCCCTTGTGTTGTTGACTTTTGTCCAGCGACCACCGTTGCCAAATCGGACCCCCGAGGTTTCGCCGCCCGTAGCGAAACAACCGCCAGACTCGGCCGATACGCGGGATCAGGTTCTGCGAACCTCGGTGCAGATAGAGATTGAACGTGCCTTGTGGCGTCAGGGGATTTCCTTTACCGGGATGGATGTCGTCACCGACGATCATGTTATGCATTATCATCTGCCGTCGGTGTATCCGGGACAGGCCTGGTATGACGGATTGGTTAGGGCCTTGGAGAAGCAGTCTTCCCGGCTGAAGTTCGCATTTGCTGATGCTCCTGCTCCTTTGGTGCGCGTTTCCGTTAACGGAATTCCAAGTTTCGCTCTGCATTTCAAGCGTTCCCGGAGCAAACCTGCCAAAGTGCGCCCAAAGGCCCGGATTGCCATCGTGGTGGATGATCTCGGTCGCGATCTTCGCATGTTGCGGCGGCTGCTGGCCATTGATCTCGATCTGACCATGGCAGTCATGCCCGAGGAACCGCATACGCTGCAATCGGCGGAACTGGCGCATCGCGCCGGTCGCGAAGTGCTGGTGCATATGCCCATGGAACCGGAAAGCTATCCGCGCAACAATCCCGGCCCGGGAGCGTTGCTGCTCGGGCAGGATCGTTTGGAGATTGAGCGGCGAGTAACGCGCATGTTTGAAAATGTGCCCCATGCAGTGGGCGGCAACAATCATATGGGGTCGCGTTTTACCCAATATGCCGAGGGCTTGCAGATTGTTTTCGAGGTGATGAAAAAAAACGGCTTGTTCTTTGTGGACAGTCGCACAAGTCCCGGATCGGTGGCTTTTCTCGAAGCTCGTCGCGCCAGGATTCCCGCGGTTTCAAGGGATATTTTCCTCGATAACAGTCAGAACGTCGATGCCATTGCCCGGCAGATACGTGAAGCGGTGAAGATGGCTCGGTCCCGTGGCAAGGTGGTGGCCATCTGTCATCCTTACCCACAGACGGTGGAGGCTCTGCAGCAGGAAGCGGCGTTTTTACGCCAGCAGGATGTCGAGGTGGTTCCTGTATCGCGCTTGTTGCGGCATTGACGGCCACGCAGACAAGAGAGGGGCCCTGCTACTTGATAGAAATCTAGTCGGAGGAGGCGGGGGGCAGTTTGCTGCCGATGTATTGCATGGCGGCATCGAGCCGGGCATAACTTTCGTCCAGCAGAATCTCTTCAGGGAAATCGCTGTTAATGCGGCGGATGAATAAGAATCGGTCTTTGCGGGCGGTTTCCTCTTCGAATAACGTTGGGGAGGCGAGACGGAACAGCGCCGATGGCTCCTTGTGCAGAAAGCGGCTTTCGTGTTTGCGCAGGGGGATGGATTTATGGGATATTTCAAATCCTTCTTCATCGAAACGATAAAAAAGCAGGCTCTGTGCTGCTTCCGCGGTGTTGTCGTCCGCATGGCGCAAAACAAAATAGGAGCGCAATGCCGATTCCCGGAACAAATCCACAAGGGGGTCGGCCGGGTTTATTCTTTTCTGCGTATGGTAACAGTGGCGGAATACCAGTGATGAAAAACAGGCTTCATCCAGAAACCCCGCCACTTGGTGGTCGGAGGTAATGCAAAAATAGCTGGCCGGTTCCATGGCATTGTGGTGTACCAGCGGCCGTCCGCATATCAGGCAATCCGGCAGTACATGTTTGCGCCGCGTAAGGAAGTTGTTGTCGCGGCTTAAGTTCCGTTGCTCGCATTCCAGACGAATGGTTTCCAGGCGTCGCTGGGTGTTGTCCTTGGCACCGATGAAAATCTGTCGGGCCAGATGGGCAAATTGGAGATGCACATTGGTGCCCCGGCCATGGGTCAGGATCGGATAGATTTTTCCTTCGGGATTGGTGTTGAGGGATTCCACTTTCGGGCTTTTGGCTATAAATCCCTCAAGGCATTTATAGCCCCGATTGATAGCATAGCCTTTCAGAAGCTGATACGCATTTTTAAAGGGTCCATCGTAATGGACTCGGGAATCGATCAGACACGGTAGTAACCGCAAGGGACGTTTGGACATTCCCTGTTCTTCGAAAAAGTCGTAGAGGTTGCGGCAGTTTTCGAGCGACGGGGTGTCCTTTACCGGAATGATGACACGGTCCGCGGCAAACAAGGCATTCTGTGTAAAGATGTCCATGGTCGGACGGGTATCGATGATAACAATACCTTTCAGGCCGGATTGGGCCAGGATTTTCGCCAGGCAGTCACAGCCATCGATGCGATTGGCCACGCTGTCCAATTTACGACTGGAAGGGATAAACTGAACGCCGTACTCGCCAAGCTCCAGAATTTTATCGACAGGTTTTCCCGAAAGCAGATCGAGCATGTCGCCTTTGGGCATGGTGCGGCCCAGGCGGAACATGCGGTCAACGGAAAAATGGTTGTCAAAGCTGAACAGGGTAACCGGCATTTCCTCGTTTAAGGCCTTTAAATAGATGGCCAGATTGGTGGCCAGGGTGGTTTTCCCAACGCCGCCTTTCTCACTGGATACGGTTACCACATAGGGTTCTTGCATCGCTTATCCTTGAGTTTGATAAAAAATCGGCTTCGGAATACGTTCCCAGGGGGATCGACGAATGGCGTCAAGCGCTCAGGCGAGTACCCTGTGTCCGTATCACGAAATCTTCCGGAGTGTGAAGTCTAGCATTTTATAGGGAATCCGGGGTCGGAAGTCAATATCTCGACAGAAAACAGGTTTTCGCACATGAATATTTCTGAAGGAACCGTATCCGTATCACGCCTCGTCTATCTGTTGAAAGAGGTTGTCGAAGATAACTTCGTCCAGGTACTGGTTACGGGAGAAATCGCCAATTTCTCGGCACCGTCTTCGGGGCATTACTACTTTGCCGTAAAAGACGATCAGGCCCAGTTGCGCGGCGTCATGTTTCGATCCAGCAACCGATTGCTGAAATTCACCCCCGAAAACGGTATGCAGGTGTTGTGCGGCGGGCGTGTCTCCCTCTATCCCCAGCGCGGTGAACTGCAGTTGGTGGTCGATCGGATGGAGCCTTTGGGCGTAGGCAGTTGGCAACTGGCTTTTGAAAAACTTAAAACCAAGCTGGATGCCGAAGGTTTATTCGAGGTGGGGCGTAAACGTCGTCTGCCGTCTTTCCCGCGCACCATCGGTGTCGTGACCTCGCCGACGGGGGCTGCCATTCATGATATTCTCAACGTTTTGCGTCGCCGGGGTGCCGGTCTGCACGTGTTGCTGTCTCCGGTCCGCGTGCAGGGGGATGGGGCGGCTGACGAGATCGCCCGGGCAATTGCCGATTTTAACCGCCATGGGCAGGCCGATGTCCTGATTGTCGGTCGCGGAGGAGGCTCGCCGGAGGACTTGTGGGCCTTTAACGAAGAGGTCGTGGCCCGTGCCGTGTTTGCCTCCCGGATTCCTGTTATCTCGGCTGTAGGTCATGAGGTCGATGTGACCATTTCGGATCTTGTCGCCGATCTGCGGGCACCGACTCCCAGTGCTGCTGCCGAACTTGTCGTGCAGGGACGTCAGGAACTGGAAAGGCATGTCGACCACCTGGTCATGCGTCTCAGCGGACAAATGCAGGGACGCCTGTCGTTACTCAAGGAGCGGCTTGACGGTTTGCGCCGCCGTTTGCGGTCACCGGTCGACGATTTGCGCCGCCAGTATCGCGATCTCGAGCAGTTGCGCAAACGGTTGTTTTCGGCTATGGAAAAGACGATGCAGCGTGCTGCCAACCGTCTTGGGCTGGCCGGCAGTCGTCTGCATGCGTTGTCGCCTCTGGCCACCCTCGATCGCGGATACGCCATTGTGTTTTCCGCAAAGACCTCGACGATAGTTCGTGATGCCCGCACATTGACACCGGGCGATCGGGTTCAAATACGTTTTGCAAAGGGATCCGTAGAGGCTACTGTTGACGAGGTGGATCATGGAGATTAAGTATCGGTGCGATTTTTGTGCTTAAAAACCTTGACTCTTTTTGCTCCCGATGTGGATAATCACTCCGAATTTTTTATAAGAGGCATGCATGGATAAACCTGACACATTTGAAGAAGCGCTGCGGTCCCTGGAGGCCGTTGTGGAAAAGCTTGAAGCCGGGGAGTTGTCCCTGGAAGAGTCCCTGACATCTTTCGAGGTCGGCGTAAAGTGTGCCAACCGCTGTCAGGAACTTCTGAAGTCGGTCGAAACCCAGGTGGAAACCCTGCTTAGAAAACAGGACGGTTCCCTGGCCATTGGCAAATTCGAAGAATAATGTTTTAATACCCATTTGAACAATTATTTATATCGGAGGATAAATGGATCTCAATGCCTACTTGAAAGAACGTCGGGCTCAGGTGGATAAGGCACTTGATACCTATCTGCCCGGGGAGGATGTGCTCCCCATAAGCCTTCACAAGGCGATGCGCTATTCCACGTTTGCCGCCGGCAAACGTATTCGGCCGATCCTCATGATGGCTGCCTGCGAGGCTGTCGGTGGTACCGTGGATAAAGTCATGCCGGCAGCCTGTGCCATGGAGATGATACATACCTATTCCCTGATCCATGACGATTTGCCGGCCATGGATGATGATGATTTTCGCCGCGGGCGGCCTACGTGTCACAAGGTTTATGGTGATGCCCTTGCTATCCTGGCCGGCGATGCATTGTTGACCGAAGCATTCATTCTTCTGTCGCGACTGGGAGAGGATGGTGGCGTTTCGCTCGAGGCCGCCCGCAGGGTCAGTGCGGATATTGCGCGCTGCGCCGGTTCCATGGGGATGGTCGGCGGCCAAGTGGTTGATATGGATTCGGAGGGTAAAGAGATTGATCTGGCGACTCTCGAATATATCCATACCCGTAAAACCGGGGCGCTGATTCTGGCATCCGTACAATCCGGTGCCGTGCTTGGCGGGGCCTCTTCAGAGCAGGTTGATAACTTGGGCCGCTATGCCAAGGCGGCAGGTTTAGCCTTTCAGGTTGCCGATGACATTCTCGATATTGTCGGTGATCAGGAACTGCTCGGCAAGGATGTCGGCAGCGACCAGGAACGTGGCAAAGCGACTTATCCGGCTTTGCTCGGCCTTGATGCCGCTCGGGACCGCGCCAAAGAGTTGCGCGATGTAGCCCTCGAAAGTTTGTCCGGCTTTGATGAACGCGCTGAACCGTTAAGAAGCATCGCACATTATATCGTGGACCGCTCCTTCTGAGTGTGACGGAGGTTTCCATAGTGAGTATGTTGAAAAATCTTAAATCTCCCGCGGAGTTAAAGGGTCTTTCCGTGAAAGAGCTTGAAGTTTTGGCTGGGGAGATTCGCACAAAAATCATCGATACCGTGTCGCAGACAGGTGGGCATCTTGCCAGTTCCCTTGGTGTGGTGGAGTTGACCATCGCGCTGCATCACGTCTTGAATACCCCCGTAGATAAAATCGTATGGGATGTGGGACATCAGGCTTATGCCCATAAATTGCTGACCGGACGCCTTGATCGTTTTGATACTTTGCGTCAACTGGGCGGTATCAGCGGTTTTCCCAAGCGCGAGGAAAGCCCTTACGATGCCTTCGATGTGGGCCACTCGAGCACCTCGATTTCGGCTGCTTTAGGTATGGCCGCTGCGCGTGATTGTAAAAACGGCAAGGAAAAATTCGTTGCCGTCATTGGCGATGGCTCCCTTACGGGGGGGATGGCCTTCGAGGCGCTGAATCAGGCCGGCGATCAAAATAAAAACCTCATTGTCATACTTAACGACAATGAAATGTCCATTTCGCAGAACGTCGGGGCGCTTTCTTCTCTTATCAATCGCAAAATGACCTCCGAGTTGGTGGTGCGATTAAAAAAAGAGGCGGAAAATTTCCTGGGGCACGTTCCCCGTATCGGGAAAGATTTGCTCAAGGTTGCGCGCAAGGCGGAAGAATCTCTGAAAGGATTCTTTACTCCCGGAATGCTGTTCGAAGCGTTCGGTTTCGATTATGTCGGGCCGCTTAACGGTCACCGCCTGGAGACCCTGATCCCGGCGCTGGAAAACGTGGCTAACCTCGAAGGACCGGTTCTTGTTCACGTTGTGACCCGCAAGGGTAAGGGGTTCGAGCCGGCGGAAAAAAATCCGAGCCTGTTCCATGGGGTAGGTCCCTTTGACAAGGAAACCGGAGAGGTACGTGCCTCCAAGGGCGGGCCGGCAAGCTTTACCGGTGTCTTTGGCAGTACTCTGACTGCTATGGCTGAAAAAGACGATCGCATTGTGGCTATCACCGCGGCGATGCTGGAAGGTACCGGGCTCAAGGAATTCTCCAAGCGCTATCCCAGTCGATTCTTCGATGTCGGTATTGCCGAACAACATGCTGTCACCTTTGCCGCCGGACTTGCCTGCCAGGGCATGAGGCCGGTGGTTGCTCTCTACTCGACTTTTTTGCAGCGTGCCTACGACAATGTGGTGCATGACGTAGCCTTGCAACGGCTGCCGGTCACTTTTGCCATCGATCGGGGTGGCCTGGTCGGGGCCGATGGCCCGACCCATCATGGTGTGTTCGATTATTCGTTCCTGAGGCATATACCCAATATGGTAGTGATCGCCCCCCGCGACGAGATCGAACTGCAGCGTGCCATGTTGACCGGAACGCAACACGATGGCCCCTTGGCGTATCGTTATCCTCGCGGTAAGGCTCTTGGGCTCGAGTTGCCCGATTCCGTCGAGTCGATGCCTATCGGTAAAGGGGAAAAACTGCGTGACGGCAGCGATGCGGTAATCTTTGCATTGGGCGTTGTGTGCAAGGAAGCTCTGGTCGCCTCGGATATACTTGCCGGGGAGGGGTTGTCGGTAGCGGTTGTTGATCCGCGTTTCCTGAAACCCCTTGATCAGCAACTTCTTATCGCTGAGGCACGGCGTACCGGCGTTGTTGTTACCGTCGAGGAGAATGTGCGCCAAGGCGGTTTCGGTTCAGCGGTACTGGAAATGCTGGCCGATGAAGGTTTGGCGGTCCGTGTCCTGCGTATCGGTTTGCCGGATCGCTTTATCGAGCAGGGTACCCAGCAGCAGCTCTATGCGCGCTACGGTCTGGACGCCGAGGGTATTGCCGCCAGTGTCCGCAATTTTATGCATCATGATCGTGGGGATGCTTCTTCGACCGCCTTAGCTTGATAACGATTTTCCCTCCATGGATGTTCCCGGACCGCCTGTCGAGAGACAGGCGGTTTTTTATCGGGACATAGGCCTTTCATTGAATGTCAACCTTTCATATCCTTATTGTTGACAATCCGACCTTCCGCTGCTAATTTTCATTGCCATGAGTGAGTCTCTTTACAGCATACGCATGCGTTCGTCCTGTGATGAACGCCATATTTCAGGGGCAGAAAACCTGGCCCCTGCCGAGCGCCTCCATGCTCTGGCATCCGCCATGGTTCGGCGGGCTCTGGCCCATGATAAAGGGCAGGCCGAACAGATTTTCCTGTCCATTGAAAAGGTTGATACGGCGGACATCGTGTGTCACGGCTTGCCCGATATTCGCACGATTCGCGTAGCTTCGGTAGAGCAGGGCAGAGATGCGGCTTTGTCGATGCTGGAAAAGGCGGGGGTGAATCCACAGGCAGCTCGTCGGGCTATGGCAACCATGGCGCGCGGCGCCGCGCCCAACGGCGACAGTATGCGCGGTGCGATGTTGGTGGATGCGTCCACCGGACAGCGTCTTGAAAAGGACCGGTATCGCGGTGTCAGGGTGTCGCGGATGGATCTTGACGAACAGACGAGCGTCAGGTTGAAAAATTTGCTGCAGACCGCAGGTCTTGACAATCCGCACGTGCGCGAAGCTTTGGTGCTTGCCGCCAAAGTGATCCATGCCCCCGGCGTGATCGCCGAATTGTGCTGGTCCGATGATCCCGGCTACACCGCGGGGTATGTGGCGGGAGCTTCGCTCGGTTATGTGCGTTTTCCCCTGTTGAAACCCGCCGGAGAGGTTCGAGGGGGGCGGGCTTTTTTCTTGAGTTCCGATGCCGACCTGGCCCAGCTCATACCGTACCTTGAAAGGCAAGTGGTGCTTATTGATCGCATCGGACGCATATTCCCCGACGAAAGGTGGCCTGCATGAAGCTCGATCACTGGCAGAAAACTCTTGACCATCTGCGCGATGAAGAGATGCTGCGTGGTCTGAAAACCGTTTCAGGCGCCCAGCGGGATCATGTTCTGCTGGACGGTAAGGATGTTCTGCTGTTGTGTTCCAATAATTACCTCGGCCTGGCCGACCATCCCGCGCTTATCGAGGCAACTTGCCGGGCGACCAGGGATTGCGGCACCGGTACCGGCGCCAGTCGTCTCGTCTCCGGCAGCATGGCTCTTCACGAGGAACTTGAGAGCAAGCTTGCGCAGTTCAAGGGGACGCAACGCGCGCTGCTTTTCAACGCTGGGTACGCAGCCAACACCGGCATTTTGCAGGGGTTGATGGGAGCGGACGATGTTATTTTTTCCGACAGCCTCAACCATGCTTCGATCATCGACGGTTGTCGGCTCAGTCGGGCCAAAACCGTGGTCTATCCGCACCGGGACACCCATGCTTTGGAACGTCTCATGGCGAAGGAAGCCCCGTTGCGCAAAGGACAGTGGCTGATCGTTACCGACGGCGTTTTCAGTATGGATGGCGACCTTGCCCCGTTGCCGGAACTTGTGGCCCTGAAAAAACGCTACGATTGCCTGCTTATGGTGGATGACGCGCATGGCACCGGCGTGCTCGGTGATAGCGGCAAGGGAACCGGGGAGTATCTTGGGTGCCTGACGGATATCGATCTCCATATGGGGACACTCGGCAAGGCTCTGGGGGGCTTCGGTGCGTTCGTTGCCGGTCCGGATGTTGTGGTGCAATTTTTGATTAACCGTGCCCGTTCTTTTATTTTCTCGACCAGTCTGCCACCCGGCGTGGTTGCGGCCGGTATCGCCGCCCTCGATATCGTCAATGGCAGTGAGGGGCGGCAACGCCGCATGAATCTGCAAAAATTATGCACTCTGTTTACCGGACAGTTGACCGAAAGTCTGCCTCCCGAGGTTCGCGGGGAAACCCCGATTGTTCCTATCCTTACCGGTGATCCCGAGCCGACCATGCGAGCCAGTGCCTGGCTGGAGGCTCAGGGGATCTTTGTGCAGGGTATTCGTCCTCCCACCGTCCCGCAGGGCCGCTGCCGATTGCGGGCTACACTTATGGCAACTCATCAGGTTGAAGACCTGCTGCGGGCCGCGGATTTGATTCGGAAGGTTCTTTCAGCGTGACCACTATGAAATTTTGTCGTCTCGGCGATGGCCGCACCATCAGTTATCGTGAACAGGGCCAAGGGCCTGTTGTGGTGATGCTGCATGGTTGGGGGATGTCTTCGTCCGTCTTTTTACCCTTGATGCAAAATCTGTCCGATTCGTTTCGGATACTGGCCCCCGATCTGCCAGGGCACGGACACTCCGAACCGGGATCCGGCTACGATCTGCCGCAATTAGCTGCCGACATGGAAGAATGGCTCGGTATTATCGGCATTACGGATAGCTACCTGTTGGGCTGGTCCCTCGGCGGTATGGTTGCGCTTGAACTTTTGGAGCATCTTGGTGGGCGGCTGAAAAAACTCATATTGATTTCCACAAGCCCTTGTTTCGTGCAGCGCGACACCTGGAAATCGGGACAACCTGCAACCCAGCTGAAGGTCTTGGGCCGCCAGTTCAGCAGAGACTCCCAGGCGGCATTGCATGACTTTTTTGCCCGTCAGTTCGCGGGCGAGGACCTCGATGACCATGAGATCCTCAACCTTCGACACGCGTTACTGGATAGTTCTCCGCCACCGACCAAAGCGGCGGCACTGGGCGGACTGGACACCCTCGGTCGTAGCGATTTGCGTCGTCGCTGTTGGCCCAGGGTTCCTGCGCTGGTGATTCACGGGGCGTGTGACGCAATTATACCGGTCGATGCGGGGAGGTATTTGTCCCGGCATTTGCCCGATGCGCGGTGGGTGGAATTGGAGCATGTCGGTCACGCCCCCTTTGTCACCCGTACGGGACAGTGTGCGGCGTTGTTCAAGGATTTTTTGGCATGACCGCCATCGATCGTCGTCAGGTTCGGCAGCATTTCTCTGCCAGTTCCGCAGTCTACGATGACCATGCGCAGGTGCAGAAACGGGTAGCGCAACGGGTCGCATCCCTTGTTCATGCGGAAGCCCCCTCTGCAGGGCGCTTGTTGGAAATCGGCACCGGTACAGGTTACCTGACCCGGCAGATTGTGCGTGAAAATCCCCAATTGCGTCCCCTTGTCTCGGATCTGGCCCATGGCATGACGGTGCAGGCCCGGCAAAACGTTCCTGCCGCCCTGGCTCTTGATCTGGATGCCAGTTCTCTGTCTCTGAAATCCGGAAGCATGGCGGTTATATGCAGTTCCTCCGTTTATCAGTGGGTGGAGGACCTCAATATTGCTTTTGGCGAGTCTTTACGGGTTTTGCAGGATGGGGGCATCTTTATTTTCGCACTTTTTGGCGAAAAGACCTTGTGGGAACTCAAAGAATGTTACCGTGAGTCGGTGATCGGCGAGGAGGGCAGGGCTCCGGATCATATGCTTGCCTTGCCCGACAAGGCCACGGTGGAAAATGCGTTACGGGACGGGGGTTTCAAAATCTTTCGCGTTTGGGAAGAGAACGAATGCGAAAATCATGCAACGGTGACGGATTTACTGCGCGCCATCAAGGGGGTCGGCGCCCATAATGCGTCGTCGCGGCGACCACGCGGTTTGGCGTCACGGCGAGTCATGGCGCGTTTGCAGGAGCTTTATACCCGTCGGTTTAACGTTGACGGCTTTTTGCCGGCAACGTACCACGTCATTTACGGTGTGGCACACAAGTGTCGATGAACCGGACGAAAGATTCTATCCGCATGCCTGCATGACAGCGCACTTAAGATATTCGGTTTCGGGACAGGAACATAAAACCGGATGATCGTATGACTGTCCGCGGATTTCAAGCAGCCGCATCTCCCGGCCGGCCTGGAACGCCGCCTTGCGCAGGGTGTCGAGAAAGGTTTCCCGATCCATATGGTGAGAGCAGGTGCAGGTAAATAAAATACCGTCGGTTGCCAGTAGTTCCATGGCCCGACGATTGATGGTCAGATAGCCCTTGATGCCTTCACGTAAACGCTTGCGGTTTTTTATGAACGCCGGCGGGTCGAGAATGATGCCATCGAATCGCTCCTTTTGACTGTGGAGTTCCCGCAGGCGGTCGAAAACATCGGCTTGAACGAATCGGCAAGTCGCATCCTGAAAATTCAGGCGCGCATTTTCCTGCGCCAAAGCCACGGCCCCGGCGGATATGTCGATGCCAAGGACCTCTTTGGCGCCATAGCGTGCTGCGTGGATAGCCCAGCTGCCCGAATAGCAAAACAGATCGAGAATACGTTTACCCGCCACCCTTTCGCGCAATGCGAGGTGGTTTTCTTTTTGGTCGAGAAAATGCCCGGTCTTCTGTCCCTGCAGGACATCGACCATGAAACGGAGGCCATTTTCGATGATTTCCAGGCGCTCGGGAAGTTCGCCGTACAGAATCTCAACTTCCTGCGGCAGATTCTCCAAGGCGCGCACAGCCACGTTGTTGCGGCCAATGATGGCAACGGGGTCAAATACCTGCAGCAAGGCCTGCAATATGAGGTCGCGTCGGCAATCGATACCGAAGGTCAGAAACTGAACCGAAAGAACATTGTCGTATCGGTCAATCACCAGACCCGGTACATGATCGCCTTCGCCGTAAACCATGCGTACCGCGTTGGCTTCGCCGTAAATGGCTTGGCGTATGCGGGAGGCGGTCCGAAAGCGCTCGCAGTAAAAATCGACGGAGTCGATGTCCTCGCGGCTTCTGGATAGCAGGCGTGCGGCGATCAGTGAATGGGGGTTGTAGTATCCGGTGCCAAGATATTCGCCCTGGGCGGTCAGCACTTCGACCGTCTCACCTGGAGCTATCTTGTTACGAAGAGGCTGGAGTTCATTACTGAAAACCCAGGGGTGACCGCGACGAACACGGCGGTCATGCCCGGGCCGGAGGTGCAATTGGATCATAAAGGGTTACTCAATTGAAATACGGCTTGAACGATGCGACGAGCATCATCTGAAATGACGGTGTAAAAAACTTCGACTCCGGTACGATGACCTTCGATGATGCCCTTGCTCTTAAGCAGTGCCAGGTGCTGGGACACGGTAGCCTGGGGCAATTCGAGGCATTCCCAGATCTTTTTAACATTGCAGGTTTCCGAGAGTAATCCGGCAACGATTTTCAGGCGGACGGGATGACCCAAAGCTTTGAGAATCTCCGCTTCGCGCGCATAATTTTTAGTTTTGTCGAAGTCCATCGGTTCGGCTGTCTCTATCAATTTAAGGGAATTTTCGATTGGATATTGCGTGCAATCCGCCTGTTCGCGGTGCCGCCAATGTATGCGCATGGTAGTGGTGCGCGGGATGCATGTCAAGGATTAAGCTGTGATTGCGTCGCTGCCGGTGGACTTTTGAATGTTTCAAGATTAGACTGAAGCGGATTTTTGCATACGTCGGTATCTAAGGAGAGAGCAAGTGAAAGCCGCGTTATTAATCTGTATGGCGTTTCTTTCAGGTATCTGTGGTCCGATCGGCCTGGCGAACGCGTCGCCGTCCTTAGCGGATACCCGTCCCGTGCGTAGGGCGTTGGATCAGCTCTGCGGAGAAACACTGATCTACGATATCGGTTTTCTATGGTTTGATCGCCTTGCTGTCGGGACATTTTCTCTCGAAAAAACCGATGTCCCTGACCGATATAGAGCCGTGCTGAAAGCGCAAACCATGGGGGTCGCCGCATGGCTGACCAGCCATAGGGTGCAGCGCTATGCTTCGGAGTTGCAGCTTTCGGCGGAAGGAACCCTGCGGCCGGTGAGTCACAATGCCGATATCTACAAAACCGTGGGTAATACGGTCAAAACGCGGCTGAAACATTGGGCTTACGACTATACCAATCGGCAGGTTATCGAGAGGGTGACCCGAAATGGGCGACAGCGAAAAGCCAGACATTACAGTATGGGGGAGGGGCCATTCCCCTACGATATACTCGGCGCGTTTTATAATTTCAGGGCCGGTTTGTTCGGTCCACTTCGCAGCGGGGCTGAGTACCGGATCCCTGCCTTTGCCAAAGGGGTCCCGTCTAGCATCGATATTTCAGTGCTCGGTAATGACCGCCATTCCGAGGCGGTGGATTCCCCCGATGATGGCCTGGTGGTGAAGGTGACCCTCGATCCGGAGGTTTTTGATACGGGGGACGGCAACCTTTTCATATGGTTCGATAATACAATGCGTCCCGTTAGGGTCGTGGTGAAAGATGTGATTGGTCTTGGCGATGTGCGCGCCATTTTACAATTTGACAGCGAGGATGAATGAGAGACACGATTTTTGTTGTAGGACATCGTAATCCAGATACGGATTCGGTTTGCAGTGCCCTGGCTTATGCACGTTTACGTCGATTGCAGGGGATGGATAACGTGGTTCCGGCGCGGGCCGGGTATCTGAATCGGCAAACGGAATTCGTTCTGGAGCATCTGGGGGTCGAGCCGCCTCGCTTGCTGTCCGACGTGGTGCCCCGAGTCAGAGATGTGGTCAAGCAACCTGCTGTGACTATTCATGCCGGCGCGCCTCTGGCCTGGGCGCTGGATCTGCTTCACCATCATGCAATCGGAACATTGCCTGTCATCGACAGGGACGGGCGCGCTCTGGGGTTGCTTTTTTTGCGCCAGGCCGCGGAAAAGTTTCTCGTTGCCGGGCAAGAAGGGCGTATCCGTCGCATTCAGACCTCGCCTTTGAGCCTGGCGCGGTGTCTGGGCGCCGAGGTGCTTAATGACGGGCAATCGCAGGAGGTGGAGGAGTTTGACCTTTATGTCGGCGCCATGGCCTTTGAGAGTTTCTGTCGACGCATGGAAGGGCTTGATCCGGCACGCTTGCTGGTGATAACGGGGGATCGCGACGATATCCAACTCCAGGCTGCCAGGCTCGGTGTGCGGATTCTGGTCGTGACGGGCGGGCAGCCGATTAATACGGATGTGCTCGAGGCTGCACGGGCGAACGGTACAAACGTACTCGCCACATCCTACGATACCGCGACAACCGCGTCCCTGACGCGCCTTTCAACGCCGGTCGAATGCCTCATGACCACCGAGTTTTCCACCGCCATGATGGACGAGTCGCTCGAAACACTGCGCTACAGGTTTCTGGATTCGACGCAACCGGGGGTGCTGGTACTGGATGCGGCGCATCGTGTGACGGCGGTAGCCACCAAAAGTACCCTGTTGGCCCAGGTCCCGTTCAAGCTTATGCTGGTCGATCATAACGAATTGAGTCAGGCCGTACCGGGGGCCGATCGTGTCGAGATTCTGGAAATCATCGATCATCATCGACTCGGGAATATGCCGACCGATGCCCCGATCCGATTTGTCAATCAACCGCTGGGCAGCACCTGTTCGGTTGTCGCCGGACTTTTCAGAGATGCCGGCATAACGCCCGACGCCCAGACCGCCGGCCTGTTGTTGGCCGGTCTGCTTTCCGATACGGTATTGCTCCGGTCCCCGACCGCGACCGATATCGATCGTGAATTAAGCGATTGGCTTGCGCAGGCAGCGGATCTGGATCCCCAGGACTTTGGCGCTCGCATGTTCGCCGCGGGCAGCGCCTTGGCTGCCTATGGAACGATGGAAGAGCTGATTCTGTCCGACTTCAAGGAATATAGCCAGGATGGCAAGCATTTTGGTCTGGGGCAGGTTGAGGTGGTCAATTTCGACGAATTCCAGGAACGAAGGATGGAAATTGCCGCTGCTTTGGAAGGCCTGTGCCAAAAACGCGGTCTTGATCTTGGCGGGTTGATGGTGACCGATATTGTCAGGGCAACCAGCCTGTTGTTGCTTTCCGGACGCAGTGAGTTGATGGCTCGAGTCGGGTATCCCCATGTCGATACGGATCTTTTCGAACTTAAAGGGGTTTTGTCCCGTAAAAAACAGTTGTTGCCCCATTTCCTGAAAATACTGAAAAGTTGAAACGATTATCCGTATCGCACTTATAGAGTGGGATTGTTGCGAGCGCTGTTTACCTCCTGGAACGGTCAATTTCACGATTTTGCAGCTTGCCGTTGTACCTGTTGTCCAGTATGAGCAGTAGCCGCATCAGGAAAAGCATGTCTTTCTTTCCATTGTAGGCTTCTGGCCGGAATTGAAACGAGAACTTTTGGAAGCACTTATGCGCAGTTAAGCAGAACAAAGCGCCCTTCATGAGGTACTGCTTGTGGATCGTGCAGAGCTGTCGGCTGGCATCGGGCGTGAAGGGTGGAGGAGCATATCTGTTGTGTATTTGCGACAACTTACACCGGTATTGTTGCACCGGAGCATGCTTGCAAGGTATGTTATTAAAGTTATGCTTACGAAGATGTTCAGAACGGGGCCCGGCTCGGCGATAGCCTGATGCCGGTGCCCTGTGGCAGATTGTTTCTCTCATACATACCCCGAATCGCTGGGTGATGGTTGCCGTTGTATTTCGCGTGCTACCGTTCACCGGATCAACATTGTCATGTGATCGTGGGGTTATCTGAAAGATGACCATTGATGAAATTTAAAAAAATACGCTTTTATCTGCTTGCCGTTATTTTGCTGATCGCAGTTTCCGGTTCCTGGGTTGGCCTGGCCTCGCAACAACCTCCCGAAGATCTCGAGCATTTGAGAATCCGCCTCCTGACGCATCTCATCAGCCAGCAAATGAGCACCAATCATTTCAGTCATAAAGCCCTCGATGACACCTTGTCCGCAGCGGCTTTCGATCTGTATGCCCAACAACTCGATTACCAAAAAAGATTTCTTATTCGCGAGGACATCGATCGATTGGGTGCGGAACGACACAATATTGATGATCAAATTGTTCGTGGCGAGCTTTCATTGCCTAAAACCGGGGCGCGTTTGTTGCGGCTTCGGGTGGAAACGGTTTCCGGGATGATTCCGGAGATTCTGGATCATGGGTTCGACTTTACGGTCAACGAGGTTTTTGAGACTGATCCTGAAAAAATCGACTATGCCGAGGATATGGCCGGTTTAAAAAACCGTTGGCAGCAGATCCTCAAATACCAGGTGCTGATGCGTTATGTTCAACTGTATGAAGAACAAAACAAGGCGGCTGCATCGTCGGAACATAAAGCCCTTCCGGTCAAGGCCGTCATAGACGCTGCCCTGCTTGAACAGGCTGTTCAAAAGGTGCGGCGCAGTACGGAGCATCTTCTCGATCGCCTTTTGGAGCAGACGGAAAAAGATCATTTCGAGCGTTTTCTCAATGCGTTCGTTCGAGCCTATGATCCGCATTCGGCTTATCTGGCACCGGATGCCCTGGAAGATTTCGAAATCTATATGAAGGGTTCCTTGGAGGGTATCGGGGCGACCTTGCGAGAAGATGACGGGTTCATCCGGGTCGTTGAAATCATCCCCGGGAGTCCTGCTGCCAAGCAGGGGCAGCTGGCCGCTGAAGATATCATCCTTAAAGTCGGAGAAGGGAACCAGGAGCCGATAGATGTCACTGAAACCCGTTTACGCGATGCCGTGCGTTTGATCAGAGGGAAGAAGGGTACGGAAGTACATCTGACTATTCGTAAGCCGACCGGCGCCGAGCGGGTGATTGCCATCACTCGTGATGTTGTCGAAATCGAAGAGGGTTTTGCCAAAAGTACCACGGTGCCGGTTTCCGGTCACAAGGGCCAGTGTTATGGCTATTTGCGGATTCCCTCTTTTTATCGAGATTTTCAGGGCAGTCGCGAGGGACGACAGGCACGCAATGTTACCGATGATGTCCGGCGCGAGTTGGAGCAGCTTAAAAAACAGGGAATAACCGGCCTTGTTCTGGATTTAAGGAATAACGGCGGCGGTTCGCTGTCCGATGCCATTAGTGTTGCCGGTCTGTTTATTGCCTCAGGCCCCGTGGTTCAGGTGAAAAGCAGTGATGGAGATATCCGTGTTTTTGAAGACGAGGATCCGGGTATCGTCTATGGCGGTCCGCTGGTGGTTATGGTCAACCGATTCAGCGCTTCGGCCTCTGAAATTCTGGCTGGTGCGATACAGGACTATGGGCGTGGCGTTGTCGTGGGTGGGGACGGGACGCATGGCAAAGGGACGGTTCAGGCTATTTTCGACATGGATCAGCCGCTAACCTATAGTCCTCTGGCCAAACTCAAGCCCTTGGGTGCCTTAAAGGTTACCGTGCAGAAATTTTACCGGATAAACGGCGGGTCTACTCAGGTTAAGGGGGTTGAGCCGGATATTCATTTGCCTGATCGATTGGCTTTTCTTGAATCCGGGGAAAAATATATCGAATATGCGTTGCCCTGGGATACGATCACGAACGTTCCATTCAAGCGCTGGAGTCGCCTTCCGAATGTGGCCGAATTACGTCGTTTAAGCGAACAAAGAGTCACAAATGGGCACCGGTTTGATGCCATTGTCGCAGAAACACGACGTAATCGCCAGCGTAGTCGGGATACCCTGCGGTCTGTCAGGCTGACCGACATACTTGAGGAGCGATCGGCTCTGCGTGCAGCAGGCGCCGAAGATTTCGTAGAGGATCTGGCCTCCAAACGATTGTCCCCCGATAAGGATTTTGAAAATCTGGCGGATGAAATCTCTGGGGATTTGTATGTGGGGGAGGCCATGGCGGTACTTACCGATATGAAACAGCTGACGGCCAATTCAGACTCTCGAATTGCCGGGCAGTTGTCTGCAGTGCATTAGCTTTCGTAGTGTCGCGACAGCCAAATCTTTTCAGCTACCCTTCTTTAGTGGTGTGGTTATTGCTACGGTTATGTGCTCAAGGCCACCGTCAGGCAGAGGTTTCGGTTATACCTATCCGTGCCGCATTCCAGGTTTTTTTTCTTTAAGTGGTCTCATGTGTATGCTATTACATGGTCGATCCGTCGAGGTGAAACCTTATACTGTTTCAAGCATTTGTCAGGTCAGACAAGAGGCTGTCGGTTTGTTGTGCAATGAAGGCTTTTATATGGGATCCAAGGAGATCATGGTTATGCGTCAAAAGAACTTGTTGTTTTATGCTCTTTTTTTGTTCGTATTCACCAGTACGCTGTCTGGTACCGCAATGGCTGAAAATAAGTACCATGTCTTTACTGTCTCGCCATATGTCGGTGGTCGCCTGGTCGAAGGTAACCAGGCGCTCGACGATTCGATCAACGCCGGCCTTGCCGTCGGCTATAATTTTTCCGAGATTTGGAGTGTCGAAGGGGTCCTGGCTTACTCGCCTTCAGAATATGTAGGACGGGATGTTCATTTATTGGATGCACACGTCGATGTTCTATACCATTTCCGTCCCTTCGGGCGTCTGGTTCCCTATCTTGCCGGCGGTGCCGGTGCCCTGTTCATCAAGCCGGAAGGGCAGAGTTCAGATGACGATCTCCAGCTGAATTTTGGCGGCGGCGTCAAGTATTTCATTACAGAAAACCTGGCCTTGCGGGGTGACATCCGTCCCACCCTGGACATCAATGTCGGTGATTCCGCTCATCAGTCTGACACATATTGGAACTTGGTATGTTCGGCAGGGGTGGTTTTCCAGCTTGGTACGCCTCAGGAAACGCGGGAATATCTCGATACGGATGGCGATGGCGTGTTGGATGCGGTGGACGAGTGCCTGGAAACTCCCCCGGGAGTTGCCGTGACTCGCCGTGGGTGCTCCAGGGATGCCGATCGCGATGGGGTTCCGGATTATCGCGACCTCTGTCCGGAAACGGCTGAGGGGGTGACCGTAACCGCGGCAGGGTGTCCTGCACCAACGCGAGGCGACCGCGATGCGGATGGCGTTGAAGATGCGCTTGACCATTGTCCCGAAACGCCCTTCGGCACACCGGTAAACGCTGTCGGGTGCCCCCTGGATCGCTGATAAGCGGTGTTGAACATGGGGCCGATGAATTTTCGAGGTGTTTAAGATTGTGTTGGGAACATGTTGCAAGACGTCCCGTGCCAGGTATGCTGAAGCTTGGGGCCGGGCTTTTCGGTTCCCTGGTATGCCGCGGCATATGCGATCTACGTCAGATTAATGGAATTATTGGTGATATCTGGTTAACTTTTATACGCGAAAGAATCTTTGAAGGAGTCATGCATGAGAAAACAAGCTCTTTTGCTGGGGGTGGCGGTTCTGATTCTGGCACTTTCCGGTTGCTGTGCCTGTAACAAAGCCGATTGGCCTAAAGCACCTGTGTTGGGGCACATGTCTATCCCACAGAAAAAACTTTATCTGGAAAATGTCAGGCAGAACCTTAAGGTTTTTCGCCTGACAGCTTTGGAGTTGGATACCCATCGGCGCATGACTCCGGAAGAGGCCCAGAAACCCTGTAACGGTCAGGGCTTTCGCTGTGAAGTGCAAAAATATGTAGAACTCTATGCCATGCCGATTCTTCAGGACGCAGAGGCTCAGCAGCATGTGGAGACACGTCTTGAGGTCGCCAAAGTCAATCTCCTGAGTGCTTTTATCTATGAAGAAACCGGGCAGGATAGCCGTGCCAGGAAGCTCTTAAAGTTGTTCAACAAACGCTATAAAAAGGATACCGCCATTCAAAACGCGGTTGTGGACCCGACAGAGATGGGCTGTACCCGTCTAGCCGAAGGCGCTGCCAGCCTTGAGGCCAAACTTTTTACTCCAAATTAATTACTCTTAGGTCACGCGCGGATCGGTTGTTGCGGAACTATATCAGAGGTGATGTATATGCCAGAACAAGAAAGCATTTTCAACGTATTGTCTAACGGAATTATCGATGTTCTGACTTACCTGATCAATAGCTACTCAGGGTTGTTGCAACTCATTGTTTATATGATCATGGCCTGCATATTTGGGTTTGCACTTATCAAGTCTTTTCAGTCGTTTCGAGCTCTCGCTTTCTACGATTTCCGAAAGCTTTCAGGACGGCAATCGCTGTACAACTTAAATACCGATATCAAAATGCCGTTGGCATTGATCTCGGCCTCGTTCTTTGCCCGTACCAAATTGCATTATGAACAGGAGCAGCAACGTGGCACCGCGGATAAGGTTATCCCGCCGGATGCCTTTATTCGTGATGCCGCTTTTCAGTTCAGCGAGCGTTACTTCGAGGAGAAATTTCTGGATCCGGTGGGGATGATGGCGAATCTTATGCCTCCCATGGGTTTTATCGGTACCATTATCGGTATGGTTGTCCATTTTCTTGCCAATTCCGGAACCCTCAACAGCGAGATAACCGTAGCCGGGATTGCCACAGCTCTTTATACAACCTTTATCGCTCTTATCTGTTTCACCTTCCTGGAATTTCTTCGCAAGGTATTTTATGCCCTTGCGCACCGGCGTATTGATGAGGGGTTGGCGGCCATTGCACAGTTGGCAGTAGACGATTCCGATAAATAAGGTTGGTGACCGTTATGAAAATGAA
Source organism: Syntrophotalea carbinolica DSM 2380 (assembly GCF_000012885.1). Classification (NCBI taxonomy): domain Bacteria; kingdom Pseudomonadati; phylum Thermodesulfobacteriota; class Desulfuromonadia; order Desulfuromonadales; family Syntrophotaleaceae; genus Syntrophotalea; species Syntrophotalea carbinolica. The sequence continues at coordinate 1,933,534 of NC_007498.2, read as the reverse complement.
GAATGGCCAAACCTGGCTTTTTTCCTTTACCGATCTGGCCTTTTTGCTCCTCATCAGTCTCAGCCTGATTCCGAGTGCGCCAGACAATATTACTATTAAACTGGCTGAAATGGATGTGCCGGTGGTGCCGGAGCACGGCAAGATGGCTCCCATCGCCAAAGTTCAGGAAGCTTGGGAACTGCAGGTGTATGCTGTGTCGGAAAAGCACCCCACGCCTTACCGATTGATCAAGGCGGGCGTTGGTAAAACCACCCCTGCCAGCGATGCGCAGATCCTTGCCAAGGAAGACTTGTTGCCGGCCCTGACAGCGCTCAAGGAGCGTAATATCCGTCCCATGCTTCTACCGGAAAAGAGTTCCTTGAGCCAGGACTTTTTATACGCTGCCGGCGTTATTGCCAGAGTTTGGACGGATGGCACCCGTACTGTCGTGCAAACGGAAACTGAGGCTGGAGAGTCCGGACCATGATTTTTCTGAAGGAAAGTCTTTATGGTTGGGGCGTATGCAACATTCCCCAGCCGCGCGCTACCCAGGATATCTATGCGGACCGAAGAGGGCGTGCGCAGGTTGTCGCTCACGAACAGCGACTGCATTCCGCCTCGGTAGGATTCTGGGGCGTTTGGGCAGGTCTGCTGAAGCGGGATTTTCCGCTGGGTCAGATATTTTCCGTGGTCGCCGCATCCTTGTTCCTGATTATGATGTTCGGCCTTGCCAGCTTTTTGCTGCCAGCTATGGAGCAGCAGGACAATCCCCCCCTTGAAATCCTTGCCATGGTACTTGAGGAGCCTCAACCGGAACCCGCACCTGTCGATGTCGTCATGCCACCTCCGGCGCAACTTCCGGTCGAGCCGGTCAAAACAGTGCAAAAGCCGCGATCCTTACCGTTACCCAAACCTGTTAAAACACCGCCGGCCGTGGTGGTTGTGCGGCCTGAATCCGTACCTGTGGCCAGGCCTCGGCAAGTGGTAACCTTGCCCAAAAAGGCGACGAACGACACGCTGCTGCCGGGACCACGCACCGTGGCCCGTACATACCGTGACGCCGCGCCGACTTCGGGACCGATGCCTGCCGGACGGCCTGACGCATCCTTTGCTGCGCGCTCGGCGAATGAGCTCGAAATAAGTTCTTCCTCGCTGCAAGGTCGTTACAGTCAAACGTCCCAAACGGCATCTTCGGCTATGCCCACACGCAGTGCCCCAAGGTTATCGAACGGATCCGCAACGGAGGTCGATCTTCCCTCGAGTGGGGGTGTATCACGCAATCTTAAAGTTTCTCATGCCACTCAAAGTATGCGGGGTAGTGGCACCGCTAAAACCTTCGTGCCGGCAACGGGCGGTCCCGCCGTCGCCATTCGCGGTGCATCTGGAGTTGCCGGAAATGTTGCCGAGGCAGGGAATCCGGGAACGGCCGCTGTGGCACCGTCCGATTACGCCGCCCGCAGTGTAGGCGAAAGGGTCGGTCTTATTGGCGGAGCCGAAGATGTCGATGTGCCGGTTCTCGTTGGTTCCGGAACCGCTTCGGGAGCGCTGGGTGGTACCGAATTGTCGAATTCCGCTCCTGTCGGAGATGGTCTGGCCTCAGGCGCGATCGATTTCAACGGTGTCGAAGAAGGTCACTACGACCCTGCGCGGATGATCAGCCTCAACCAACTCAAGGCCTGTATCGATCCCGATGCGGAACTGGATTTGAAAACCAGGTTGGCCACCGAGCTTGATACTGCAGGGAAATGTTCCATCCGAAATATGGTTTTCTTTTACAAATACCCTGAGAACGCCTACACGTTGCAGGTTGATGTTTATAATCCTGAAAATTTTGGCGATAGGTGCGATGCGCTTCGTACTGCTATACAATGCGTTAATCCCTAGAAGTGAGGCTCGTTCAATGAAATCAATGAAATTGGCAATCGTTCTTGGAGTGCTGTTGGTTTTGCCGGCCCTGGCTGGTGCAGCTCAGTGGGACAATCTGCTGGATGTTGCTTATCGTTTCAGCTGGTATCCCAAAAGCGACCTGCAAAGTCTTTTGCAGGAAAAAAGCATGGAGTACGGGAGCAGTCTCGAAACTTACCGCGATGGATTGATCGATACTCTCACGTCCGGCACCGGTCCCGATGGGCGCCTGCAACAGGATAGTCTCTTTGTCGGCAAGCCATTAAGCCAGTATTACCGCCTGGCTCTCGCGGAATTCTGTCTGTATCTGGCAAACGACGAAATGGTGCATCTGGACAACGCCGAAACCGCTTTGTCGGTGTTCCCGGATGAGGATCCGCAGGGAGATGTAGCGTTTTGGAAGCATCTGCTGACCGCGTACCGGCGTATGGCGGATAAAGACAGTCCCGGTTTTGTCGCCTCGGTATATTCCTTGTGGGAAAATACCGTGCTGAAACAGGAAGTCGATAACATTCTGATGGACGACACGCGTGCCAAAGTGGGTTTTGTTAAAGAGTTGCCCCACTTGTATGAAAACATTGCCCATCTGGTTATCCGTAGAGCGATTATCGAACAGGAAATGCCCAATCTGTCATCCCTGGGCACAGTGATTTTGTCCATCGAGAACAAGCTTACTCTCGAAAATGGTTATAAAAATCTCGTCAAAGCCATTGTCGAGAGGATGGACGGAGTTTCCTCGGATAATTACAATCTTAACTTTGCCGTGGCTTTTCTTGAAGCGACGGCCAATCGCAATGATTTCGAAGCGGCAACGGAGCCCGATGAACTGGTCGCCAAATTCAATGCGGCACGTAAATTTTATCAGTTAGCCTATTATTGGGCGGACACGAATAAGGGCAGGGCGACGATTATGGGACAGTACATGGGTTTTTTGACCTATGTCACCAGGCGCATGATCGATCCCAACGATCCTGTTGCCACGACGCGCTTCTTCGAAAAACTGCCGGGTATGGCCGTTGCGTACCTGGATAAAGGTATTGAACTGTTCGACCTGCTGGCACTTCATGCCGCTCCAAACGGCAATTTTACCGCAGACGGATATTACAAGCGCGGCAATTACCTGATTTCCATGCATCGCCTGTGGGATGCCACCGGTAAACTTTCCATTATGCTTGCCGACTACTACAAGTCCCGTCGCAAAGCCTATGAAATAGAAACGCTGTTCCCCGTAGAGAGCCCGCTATTGAAGTACTGTGCTCTGTTTCAGAGGCATGCGCGTATCGATCAGGACATCGTTCCGGACAATGCCTATTTCCTGGCGGCTTATGCCGCCCGTGAGCTTGCCGACTTATACCAGCAGCTTTCCGAATATAGCACCGGCGTAGAAGCAAAAGCCCTGTTTTTTGCATATCAGCTGCAGGCTGTCGAATTGTTTCCTGCTGATGTTACGAGTATTTTGCAGTTGGCATATCAATCGAACCTGGATGGTCGGGTTGAAGATTACTTCCGATACATTACCCCTATTGCCGCACGACTGGAACAATCCAAAGTGGTCGATATGTGGCTGGCCAATCACAACACGCCCTTTAATCCGATGGTGGCGCATCTTGGCAAGGAAATTCCCGCCATTATGTTAAATGCCTATACGTATCTCAATGTGATTCGTGAATCGGAAGGTACCGAAGACGGTTTTTATCGTAAGGCTATAATTCTTGAAAAAATCTTTGACGCACGGGATAGCGATAACACCGATGTCGATCGCGTCATGAAGGCCGTCGGCAAAGAAGATCTCTCCAATGCCCGACCGCTGACTTTGCTCTTCGAGGAGCCCTTGAGTGAACCGTTTAACTCCAGAGTTGCTTCCATACTCAACTCAGCCGAGATGTACCCTGTGACACGCCTCAAAAATAAATTATACGGAGCACTGGATGGATCGGAACACGGCTTTTTGCGTGCACTGTTTTACGAAATCCCCTTTGAGGAGCATCAGTATGTGCAACTTATCCGGGCGTTGCGCCAACCGTGAGGGATTTCGGGCACATAAATCATAAAGTTGATTTTTTACTCTTGACACTCGGGGGCACGATCTGATATCACTATCGAGCTTTTGAGACATGGGGCCCCGTCGCCAAGTGGTAAGGCAGAGGTCTGCAAAACCTCCATCACCAGTTCGAATCTGGTCGGGGCCTCCATAACAAATTCAAAGAGCCAGCGATACTGTCGCTGGCTCTTTTTTTTGTCCTGTGCATTTCCTGCATATCAACTTTCCCTGCAGCGCCTTCCGGATTTTTCGACGCTTCCCCAAGGTTTGGAATCCTTGTCTGCGGAGATTGCCAAACATGGGATACATGGTAAAGTGAAACGTCCCGGTAGGTACAATCATCGAGGAATGTTGTGAGACGGCGGATCGCCAATCCGCAGCATTTTGTCAGTACAGGGGAGGTTTGAATGCGACGCATGCCAGCTGTTGCAGGGCAGTTTTACCCTGCGGATCCAAAAAGTTTGCGCTCCATGGTCGAAACATACCTGGAAAAAGCCACCCAATCGCACCCGGCTATCGGACTTATGGTCCCTCATGCCGGATATGTGTTCTCAGGAGCCATTGCCGGACAGACTTTCGGGTGCGTGGATATTCCCTCCAAAGTGTTGGTGATCGGACCGAACCATACCGGATATGGTGAATCTCTGGCCCTGTTCGCCAAAGGTAGCTGGGTTACTCCTTTGGGAGAAGTGCCCATTGCAGAGGGTCTCGCTGATAGAGTTCTTCAGGCCCATCCGCGGCTTATGGCCGACGATCTCGCTCACCGCTTCGAACATTCGCTGGAAGTTCAAATCCCTTTTCTCCAGGTCAGGGCCCCCGATGTGCAAATCGTGCCCCTGTGTCTGGCTCCGGTACCTTATGAAGAATTGCTGGCCTTGGGCAATGCTATCGGCCAGGTATTGGCCGCGGAAAAAGAACCGGTTTTGCTGGTGGCCAGTTCCGATATGACGCATTACGAACCCGGAGCAGCGGCCCGGAAAAAAGATCATATGGCACTCAAACATGTTTGTGATCTCGACCCGGAAGGATTATATCGCACGGTGGCCAGCGAGAACATCAGCATGTGTGGCGTCGTTTCCACGGTCGTTATGTTGGCTGCGGCGCAATGTCTTGGGGCCCAAAAGGGCCGTCTGGTCTGCTATGGAAACTCCGGCGAGGTTACGGGGGACCAATCCGAAGTGGTCGGTTATGCCGGGGTGGTTGTCGAGTAGAGGTTGAAGGCGCTATCCAGAGGCAATTATCACTTGTCAAGCCAATCCCTTTGCAGTATAAAAGTGTGGGCTGTCCAATCGACAGCCCATTTTCATTTTAAGCTTACAGGAGAATCCAATGTCCAAATTGCGCGTGAGATTTGCGCCTAGCCCTACGGGCTATCTTCATATCGGCGGGGCCAGGACCGCTTTGTTTAATTTTCTTCTGGCGCGTAAAGAACAGGGTACATTTGTTCTCAGAATTGAGGATACCGATGTGGCGCGTTCCACCCAGGAGTCGGTCGACGCCATCCTTCAGGCCATGGATTGGCTCGGTATGAGTTGCGATGAAGGGCCCATTTACCAATCCGATCGTTTTGATTTGTATCGCGCAAAGATCGACCAACTGGTAGAACAGGGGAAAGCCTATCGTTGCTATTGCACTGCGGAAGAACTGGAGAAAAAACGCGAAGCGGCCATGCAGGACGGGCGCAAACCTAAATACGATGGTACGTGCAGGCAATTGCAGGAAGTCTGCGACGATAAGCCTTATGTTATCCGCTTCAAGGCTCCGCAGGAAGGGGCGACCACTTTCCACGATCGTATCAAGGGCGACATCACTTTCCAGAACGAGGAGTTGGATGATCTGATTATCCAGCGCACGGACGGTACGCCGACCTATAATTTTGTCGTTGTGGTTGACGATGCCGAAATGGGCATCAATCTGGTGCTGCGCGGAGATGACCATATCAACAATACGCCGCGTCAGATTATGTTGTATAAAGCTCTGGGCTATCCCGTGCCCGATTTCGCTCATGTGCCGATGATTCTGGGGGCAGATAAGAGCCGTCTGTCCAAACGACACGGCGCCACCTCCGTTATGGCATATAAGGAAATGGGCTATTTGCCCGAAGCTCTCGTGAATTACCTTGTGCGCCTTGGCTGGTCCCACGGCGATCAGGAGATTTTTACCCAGGATGAATTGACTCAGCTCTTCAGCCTGGACAATATCGGCAAGTCGGCCAGTGTTTTCAATCCCGAAAAGCTTATATGGCTCAACAGCCATTACATAAAAACCGGGAACCCGGGCAGGCTTGCTCAGCTGCTGGCCGGACATCTTGCGGCCGATGGCATCGATGTTGCGAATATCGCCGACCTGGAGCCCATCGTCGTGGCGTTGCAGGACCGTTCCAAGACACTGGTTGATATGGCACAGCAGGCCCGGTGTTTTTTTGCGGACGATATCCAGTTCGATGAAAAAGCTGCGGCAAAATTTCTTATTGAGGATAATCGTTTCGTGTTCGAAGCGTTGTCGGCTGCGCTTGAATCCTGCGACGATTGGAAGGAAGACATTCTCGACGGAGTGTTTAAAGGCGTGCTTGAAGCTACCGGTCTGAAGTTCGGCAAACTGGCGCAACCCGCCCGTGTCGCTCTGGTTGGCGGTACCACCGGTCCCAGCATCTGTTTGATCATGCAGATCCTGGGACGCGAAAAAACTCTCGCGCGTTTACAGGGAGCCATGTCCCGGTTGGGGCAGTAACCTTTTTCCGCTTTTAATTTGATAAACGCAGGGTGCTTTACCGTATCGATGGTCGGAAGGCACCCTGTTTTATTTGCCGGATATATTTAGTTTTCATCCGGAAACGGTCCTTTTTCCCAATCTCTGCGTCAATCTTCCCACTTGCTTGTGCGGTGTAAAAACTACGCCTCCGCGCAAGTGCTCGATTTTCTTGACCTTGGGAAAAATCACTCGTTTCCCTTATGAAAACTACGCAGTGTGCATCCTGAGTTTCCGGATGCACACTATTTAGCAATCAACGGGGTTTTTGCATGCAGGAAAACAGTTGTCAAGTTGTTCGTCTGGAAGATTATGCGCCATCGGAATTCCTGGTCGAAAAGGTGCATTTGACCTTTGAACTTGCTGAAAGAGATACCGTTGTAAAAACCCTTATGTCCTTGCGACGCAACCCCCGAAGTACAAACCGGGAGCAGACCCTTTTTCTGGACGGCATCGATCTCAAGCTTCGTTCACTGCATATCGATGGCACGCCAGTGGCCGATCGCGATTATCGTCTAGATGAAAGTGGTCTTTATCTTTTCGGGGTGCCGGATGTTTTCGAGCTTCAAACCGAGGTGATTATTCAGCCTCAGGATAATACGGTACTCGAGGGCCTGTACTGTTCTGGAGGGATGTTCTGCACACAATGTGAGGCCGAGGGATTTCGCCGCATCACCTTTTTCCCGGATCGTCCGGATGTCATGGCGACGTATACCACCAGCATTGTTGCAGATAAAAAACGCTATCCCGTACTTCTTTCCAACGGTAACCTGCTTTCAAGCGAAGATCTTCCCGACGGTTTGCATCGAGTCACCTGGCATGACCCCTTTCCCAAGCCAAGCTATCTGTTTGCCCTGGTGGCTGGCGATATCGTATTTGAAGAAGGTGCATTTGTCACCGCTTCCGGCCGTTCAGTGGCGTTGCGCGTCTATCTCCAGCGGCACAACCTGGGGCGCGGCACACACGCGCTTGAAGCCCTTAAAAAGGCCATGCTTTGGGATGAGAAGGTCTTTGGGCTCGAATACGATCTCGATCTGTATATGATCGTGGCTGTGGATGATTTCAATATGGGGGCCATGGAAAACAAGGGCCTCAATATCTTTAATTCAAAATATGTTCTTGCCGATCGGGAAACCGCCACCGACTTGGATTTTCAGGCGATCGAAGAGGTTGTCGCCCACGAATATTTTCACAACTGGACGGGAAACCGCGTCACCTGTCGCGATTGGTTTCAGCTTAGTCTTAAGGAAGGGCTGACCGTTTTTCGGGACCAGCAATTCTCCGCGGACGAGGTGGCCAGGTCTTTGAAGCGTATTCACGATGTGCGTCTTTTGCGAACGGTACAATTTGCGGAAGATTCCGGTCCCCTCGCGCATCCCGTACGCCCGGAGGCCTACCAGGAAATCAACAATTTTTATACGGCCACTGTTTATGAAAAAGGCGCCGAAATTGTGCGTATGCTGCACAATCTGCTGGGCAAGGAAATGTTTCGCCGCGGGCTTGAGCTCTATTTTTCACGTTTCGACGGTACGGCTGTGACCATCGAAGATTTCGTCAAGGCGATGGAGGATGCGGCGCAGGTCGACCTGTCCCAATTTCGCCTGTGGTACAGTCAGGCAGGTACTCCGAATATTCGGGCGACAGGAAATTATGATGAGAGCAGCAAGGAGTTCTGTTTGCGGTTGCAGCAGGGCTGCGCTCCAACCCCCGGCCAATCGGATAAGCAACCTCTGCATATTCCTGTCGCTATCGGATTGCTGAACTCCACGGGGACTGAGATGCCTGTATGCGAAGTGGGTCATTCGGGAACCGACTGTGATACAACCGCTATTTTACCTCTTAAAAAAACCGAACAGGTTTTCCGCTTCAAAGTGTCTGAACGTCCTGTGCCTTCACTGCTTAGGGGCTTTTCTGCTCCTGTAAGACTTACATACAACTATTCCGATGCAGAGCTCATGTTTCTTACGGTGCACGACAGCGACCCCTTCAATCGTTGGGATGCCGCCCAGCAACTGGTTACGCAGGTTATTATGCGCGGAGTCGATCGCATGGCCGATGGTCAGGCTTTCATGGTCGAACCCGTGCTGATCGATGCCTTTCGCCAAGTGTTGCATTCAAGTAGCAAGGATAGGGGGTTGGCCGCCCAAATGTTGATGCTGCCGAGCGAAAACTATCTGGTCGATCAACGCCTCCGGATAGATATCGATGGTATCTGCACGGTTCGACGTAAATTGCGTGAGGCTCTGAGCGATGCTCTGCATGATGAGTGGGCATCCGTTCGGCAGGCCTGTATAAAAGATACATCCGCCGGATACGGTTTCTCTCCGGAGGAAGTGGGTTGTCGGTCTTTGAAAAATGTCTGTTTGAGTTATCTTGCCGCTCAATCCAAGGCTGGTTTCTGGCCACAGGTCAGGCAGTGGCTTGACGAAGCGGATAATATGACGGATCGTCTGGCTCTTCTGACCCTTTTGGCGGAAGTCGAAAATGCCGAAAGCCAGACAGCGTTTGCGCAGTTTTATCAGCGCGCAAAGGACATTCCTCTGGTTCTGGATAAATGGTTTGCTGTCCAGTCCGGTGCGCGGCATCCCCTGATTGTCGACAAGATCCGCAGGTTGCTCGCGCATGAGGATTTCAATCTGTGTAATCCCAATCGGGTGCGTGCTGTGTTGCATACCTTCGCTCGCGGAAATCTTGGAGGATTTCACGCACCGAGCGGCGCCGGGTATCATCTCGTTGGCGACTATGTGATGAAACTTGATCGACTGAATCCACAGGTTTCCGCATCTCTGGCCGGTTCCTTCAGCGCGTGGCGACGATTCGACAATGACAGAAGTGCCTTGATGAAAGAACAGTTGAACAAAATGTTCTCCACGGAGGGGATCTCGCGCGACTTGCGGGAAATCGTTCAGCGCAGTTTGCAAGACATGGAGCATACTTGACGGATCGCGATGTTCGAGTGGTTTTTTTTGAAAAAAAGAATTTTTACCCTTGACACTGACGATAGGCTTTGTTAAAACGTCACTCGCTTTTGGGAGATCGTCTAGCGGCAGGACTACGGACTCTGACTCCGTCAACCAAGGTTCGAATCCTTGTCTCCCAGCCAAAATCATTCACGCAGCAACGCGTGTGAAAATAGATACAGGTTGTCCCGAGGGGCGGCCAACAGGTGGAGCCTTTGCTCCACCTTTTTTTTATTCAAAGACCGACATGCAAGATTGAATGTATGCCCTGGCAGTTGACCTGCCTCCCTGCACGATGTTAAAGCTTTTAGAGGGGAGGGCGTCATATGCATGGCGATTGTGCCTTTATTTATTCCAGCCGTTTTGGGCAAGGTGTTTTTGGCCAGGGGCATCCGTTCAAGGTGGAGCGGTTTGCTTTGACTTACGCTTTGCTTGATGCCTTGCACTTGCTTTCCCGTCCCGGCATCCGTCTTATTGAAGCTCCCCGCGCCACATACGCTGAACTTTTATCCTTTCACCATCCGGATTATCTACGCACCCTTCAGGAATTCAGTTGCGACTCGACTCGCCGGGCCGATTTCCGGTTCGGTCTCGGAGATATGGAAAATCCCGTTTTCGAGGATCTTTTCGATTGGGTCAGTCTTTGTTGCGGCGGCACCATGGAGGCTGCGCGACAGGTATTGGATAAAAACTGTCGCTGTGCCTTCAATATGGCGGGAGGGTGGCATCATGCGCATGCCGCACGCGCATCGGGTTTCAGTTATCTGAACGATGCCGTTGTGGCCATAAATTCCATGGTGGCGCGCGGTTTCAAAGTTGCGTATGTCGATCTTGATGCTCATCATGGCGATGGGGTGCAGGAGGCTTTCTACGCCACAGATCGTGTTCTTACCATTTCGTTGCACGAAATCGGCAAAGACTTTTTTCCGTATACCGGGGTTGTCAAGGAGTTGGGCACGCGGGAAGGGTATGGATACGCGGTGAATATTCCCATGGAGCCCCATGCGGACGATTTGATATTCGAGCAAGCCTTCGGGCGGATCGTCATTCCGCTGCTGCATGCTTTTACCCCCGATATTCTGGTTACCCAGATGGGTATGGATATTCTGCGCACCGATCCTCTTACACGTCTTGAAATGACAACGGGAGCTGTCGAATATGCGGGCCGATTCTTCGCGGAATGCGGCTTGCCCTGGGTGGCCTTGGGTGGGGGAGGGTATGATAAGCTTAATACGGCTCGAGGATGGACTCTGTTGTGGGCAATCATGTCGGGTCAGGAAGTCGGCAATGCGCTGCCCGAAGAGATCCATGAAGCTCTTGAGGTATCCGGCAACAGTCAAAAATCATTACGAGACGTTCCCCATTTGGCGCGACCCGACGATTTTAGCCGTGCCCAGGATCAGCTAGACAGGACTTTGGCATTTTTGGAGCGGCGTCTGTTGCCTTTGCACGGCCTCGGGTTTATTCGATAGGAAGGGCGATCCCTTGAAACAACCGTCTGAAGATAGCGGGAACGTCGGTTCTCTCCGGGGACTGAATGGTCTACCCCGGAAACAAAAGGAGAATATCTATAGAGATTTGATTCCTCCTTCCCTGCTCTCCGATGACCGTAGGTCTGGCAGTGACCAGGGGGAACCCTCGATACGTTATATTTGCCCTCCGGATCTGGGGCTTGTCAGGGTGGAGGTCAGAAGAACCCCCGCAGATTCGGATTGTCTTTTCTTTATGCAGGCTGCGGATACGCCGTATGGCCAGTTGGAGTTAACGCTTTGCATCATTAACGACATCGATGCCCCGCGATTCAATATCGATCGTGATGCCGAAGGTAGGGATAACTGCCTCGGAACGCTGACTCGTAATATCCCGGAGGAAATCCGTGCCATGGAAGCCGGTCTTTGCCCTCACCAGGTTCGGCCGGGGTTGGGGCTGTTTCGTGATTTTATGGGCCGCTTTGACCGATTTGCCGCCTGGCTCGGTATGGATACCATGGTTGCTGAACCCTTATCCTACAATACGGCAATACTCTATGAACAGCTCGGCTTTGACTATCTGACCGGTTACGGATTCATGAAGTGGATCGACCGGGAATTTCAGCCGGGCGGCGAACTAGCGCGGCGTCTGGACGGATCGACGCCGTTCCGGCAGCCTGATATGGGGCAGTCGGTGCGAGGCCGCAGTTGGGCGATACATGATGGAATCTTGCGATGTTCCTGGGATGGGATTAGAATTTACAAAACAGTGGGAAGGACTGCTGCTGTGAGTACTTTTCCCGACGGACGATGGTAATTTTTTCACGGACAATTCGGTCAGGGAAGTGACGCGTATGGTATGCTTCGCTCAGACCCTTTTTCTGTATCTGAGAGGTTCGGAAATCATAGCGGCAACAGAGGTCGGAGTATACGGGTTTAAATTATGGCCAGCGAGCGGTTGTGCGACAATATTTCCGTTGAAAAAAACGGATATTCTTGATTTAATGCGCACCGCCGGTAACCAGAGATCAGTCTGAAACTAAAATTGGGGGAGGAAACACCGTGAATCCGTTGGCGATTGCCTTGAACAAGCAGCTGGAAGCAGAAAATCCCGCTGCCCTTGATTTGCTTTCACGGCTAGGCAAGAATCTCTTTTTTCCCAAGGGGATTTTGACACAGTCCGCTGAAGCCAAAACCAAGGCTCATAAATTTAACGCCACTATCGGTATCGCCACCGAAAACGGCGAGCCCATGTATTTGCCCTGCATCCATAAAAAGCTTGATGCCTTCAAGCCTTCCGACTTGTATGGCTACGCACCTCCTGCAGGCAAACCGGAACTTCGGCAGTTATGGCGGGATAAGATGCTCCGCGACAACCCGAGTCTCGGTGGAAAGTCTTTCGGGACTCCTGTGGTCACCAATGCGCTCACCCATGGCCTGTCCATCGTGGCTGATCTTTTCGTTGAGCAAGGCGACCAGGTCATTATGGCTGACATGATGTGGGGGAACTACAATCTTACCTTCGGGGTCCGCCGTGGCGGCGAGATATGCAAATATGCCACTTTTACCGAAGACGGTGCATACAACATAGAGGCCTTTCGCAAAGTGTTGCACGATGCGGCCACGAAACATGGCAAGGCCGTGGTTGTGTTGAACTTCCCCAATAACCCAAGCGGTTATACCCCCAGCGTGGCTGAAGGGGAAGCTATCGTCGAAGTTTTGCGTCAGGAAGCGGAAAATGGCTGCAATATCGTTGCCGTCACAGACGATGCCTATTTCGGGCTGTTTTATAAGGACTGTCTTAAAGAATCTCTGTTCGGGCGCCTTGTCGATTTGCACCCGCGCTTACTCGCTGTAAAAATCGACGGTTCGACCAAGGAAGATTTTGTGTGGGGCTTTCGGACCGGCTTTATTACGTTCGGTGGCTGCGGGGCCTCCGATAATTCCGACCTGTTAAAGGTGCTGGAGACCAAAACCTTGGGAATTATTCGGGGCACCATCTCCAACTGCCCGCATCCCTCGCAAAGCTTCATCATAGAGGGCATGAAATCTCCCGAATATGCGGAGCAAAAGCGCCAGAAATTCAAAATTATGCAAGGGCGGGCCCTTAAGACGCTGGAAATTCTCGAGAATGGCGCCTATGATGATGCATGGGATTTCTATCCCTTCAACTCCGGCTATTTCATGTGTCTCAAGTTGAAGACGGTAGATGCCGAGCAGCTTCGTCTTCACCTGCTCGATCAATACGGCATAGGAACCATTGCGATTAACAGCACGGATTTGCGCATTGCGTTCAGCTGTATTGAGGAGGAAGACCTGCCGGAATTGTTCGATCTGATTTACCAGGCGGTTAAGGACCTCTGCTGATTTGCTTCTCGTCAAGGCCCGGGGTAATGGGCCTTGACGGTTTCCATCCATGCAGAAGGATGAGAATGCGCTCCCTGTCGAAGGTATGTCGCGATCTGAAATCCTTTTTACCCCTGCGGGAATTGGCCCGGTTGTTACTGCCGAACCAAGCCTGTTTTCTCGTGGGGGGCGCTGTCCGGGATATGTTCCTGGGAAGGCCATGCAGCGATTTCGACTTTACCACTCCCTTTGATCCCACTCCGCTTGCCCGGGCTTTTGCACGGAATCTTTCCGCTAGCTGGTTTTTTCTCGATCAAAAACGCCGTCAAAGCCGTGTCGTTCTTCGCTGCGGCGACAACGATGTCTGTTGCGATTTCAGCCCGTTTCGTGCCACCAGCCTGACGGCCGACCTGCTCTTGCGTGATTTCAGAATCAACGCCATGGCATTACGTGTTTATGCCGATACCAGCCCCGCCGATTTTTTCGATCCGTTATCTGGCCTCTGCGATTTGCGTCGCAGGCATCTTTCTATCTGCTCCGGGACTGTTCTGCAGCAGGATCCGCTACGGATTCTGAAAGGTCTGCGTCATTGCAAAGTCCTGCATTTGACGCCAGGTAACGATACTCTTCAGAAAATGCGTGAAGCTGCTCCGGAACTGCCAGGCGTTGCCGCGGAGAGGGTGAAAAGAGAACTGGGGCTTCTGCTGGACGATGAGGCTGTGACCGCTGCCCTGGAGTCGCTGCTGGATAGCGGTGCGGCTGCGTCAGTGTTTAAGTTCTCAAGGGGGCAGGTTGTGGCTGCCGAGGCCCTGCGGAATATCCAGCGGTATCAAGAAAGGCTCCTTGACGTGGCGGAGGGAAATTATGGCGAATTTGTTCGATGCGCCATGCGCTACAAGTTTGAGGAGTGTTTTAGCAGGCAGGCGGCACTTAATTTAACGGTCATTTTGAAAGGGGTGCCGTCCAAGGTTGCGCGCAATGTTATGGTTGCCCTGAAACTGGCTCGCAACACAACGAGGGCGCTGAATGGATACCTGGATCTAGGAGAGGGCTGTCTTCGCGAAGCAAAGCGCTTGACCAGCGGCTCCCGTGGGCGAATGTGGTGGGTTTCGGGCCTTGGGCCAGATCCCGTCGGCGGCCTGATTTTTCTGGCGTGTAGCGAGTGGTGTCCACGTTCCGCAGATGTGCAACGTGTTTTGGATCTGGCTCTCGACTTTGCATCAGGCGGCCCTCCTGAAGATTTTTTGGATGGCCGGTGGATATGCAGCAATCTTGCATTAAAGCCCGGGCCTCTCGTTGGTAATGCGATTCAAGCCGTGCGCCGTGAGGAGATGGCCGGCAGGGTGCTGACAGCAGAGCAGGCGAGGCAGTTTCTGTTGGGCAGATACCAAAAAACCCATTGACAACATCATGAAGCGCCCCTATAATTCGTGCCCACAGAGCGGGAATAACTCAGTGGTAGAGTGTCAGCTTCCCAAGCTGAAGGTCGCGGGTTCGAATCCCGTTTCCCGCTCCAAAGAATTCAAAGGGGTCAGGCACATTGCCTGGCCCCTTTTTTTTGATTGACGAACCGTGTGCGGCGCTTAAAATGTTCATGCTCTTTCTGCTACTCATTGTGTCCCCATGGCTCCATATGCTAGTTTGAAGGTTGGAAAATTGTATTACATACGGAATTTTCGGGAACCTGCCAATGACAAACGATAAAAAAACATTTACCGTAAAATGTCCGCACTGCGGAGCTTCCAAACCATGGGAAGGGAATGCTTACCGACCCTTTTGTTCCTCGAGGTGCCGGCAGATGGATCTTGGTGCCTGGGTCGATGAGGAATATCGTGTCCCCGATGCATCCTGTCCATCTGACGAGGAACAAAGTTTATCGGAATTGCACCAAAAAACAATAGATTGGAGTTAATACTTAATGTATCGCCTTATGATTTGCACCCACTTTGCCGCGGCTCATAATCTCATGAACTATCAAGGGGATTGCGAAAATCTTCACGGGCATAACTGGAAGGTTGAGGTGACCGTGGCAACTCGCGAGCTCGACAAGGCCGGCCTTGGGGTCGATTTTAAAATTTTGAAAAAAGAAACCAATCGTATTCTTGATCTCCTCGATCACAAATACTTAAACGACCTTCCGTTTTTTAAAGGAATCAGTCCTTCTTCTGAAAATATAGCCCGGTTTGTTTTTGAGGAACTGAGTAAGGTTTTTCAGGAGTCCGTCGTGGTTGAAAATGTGCGTATCTGGGAGTCTGACAATGCCTGTGCCAGCTATTCCCTCGACTGATGCCCAGTTGCTGGAGATATTCTCATCCATTCAGGGGGAGGGCGGCCTTGTCGGCTGCAGGCAGGTTTTTATACGATTGGCCGGATGCAATCTCGATTGCGCCTATTGCGACACCGACTTTGCCCCTCAGGATACTTGTCGCATTGAAGACGCGCCGGGATCCGGACAGTTTCGCAGTGTGACCAATCCTGTTGCGCTGGAGGTTGTTGCCGATATTCTGGGTGCCTGGACGAAGCGAGCTCCCGGGATGCACCATTCCATCAGTTTGACGGGCGGGGAACCGCTTTTGCAAGGACAGCTACTGCGTGACTGGGTGCCGGTTCTTAAGGAAATACTGCCCATCCATCTGGAAACAAACGGTACCTGCCCCGATGCTTTAGCTCCTTTGCTGCCGCACCTTGAGTGGGTTTCCATGGATGTCAAACTTGCTTCCACGACAGGGATGCCCACGCCGTGGAAGCTGCATCGGGCCTTTCTCGAAATAGCTGCGCAAGCTCATGTCTGGGTGAAGGCGGTCGTTTGTGAATCGACTCCTGCTGAAGAGATGCATGATTTGGGTAGACTGGTTCATCAGATCGCTCCCCATGTAACCATTTTTCTTCAGCCGGCAACACGACAGGGTAAGGTCGACATGTCTGCCGAGCGGCTGCTGGCACTGCAGACGGCTCTGTCGCGCCATCACGGCAAAGTGAGAGTCGTTCCTCAGACCCATGTGTTCCTGGGGCTGCTGTAGAATTCTATGAATATTCAGATAAGTGGAGCCGCTGCATGATTATTGAAGACATGACGATGCCCGAGTTTATTGCCGGTCTTGAAAAAACCCGAACCGTTTATATTCCCTTTGGCGCTACGGAGGAGCACGGGCCGCATTTGCCGTTATCCACCGATACCCTGCAGGCGAAGGCCGTCGGTTATCGCCTTGCCGAGCGTCGCCCGATATTTGTGGCTCCTGCTGTTTCTTACGGAGTTTGTCGATCGACCTCGCAACATCCGGGGACGCTTACCATTACAACCGGCACCCTTAAAGCATTGACCTGCGACATCGTCGCTTCACTTTACAAACATGGCCTGCGCAATTTTATTTTACTGACAGGGCATGCCGGGGGGACGCATAACGCAGCCCTGATAGATGCCGGCGAGGAGCTGCTTGAACGTTTTGCGGACTTGAAAATAGCCGTTTTAACCGAATATCAACTGGCCGCAGAGGAAGGCAAGGGGTTGATCGAAACCGCCGGCGATTCTCACGCCGGAGAGATTGAGACATCCCGCGTGCTTTACTCGCATCCTCAGCTTGTCAAGGGGCAGGCGGAACGGGAATTCCCAAGCTTTCCCATGGGAATGTTGGTGAGGAATAAGCAGAAATATTGGCCGGGAGGGGTGTGGGGAGACCCGACCAAGGCTACGGCACAAAAGGGTGCCCAGATAGAACGTCTGGTGGTGGATGCTCTGGAGCGTTTTGTCGATAAATTTGAAGCCTGGGAAGAGTAGAGGGGGAGGGCGTGCGTTGCTGCCACGGAGATACGCGCATCCAATAGTAGCTCCGTAGCAGCGGCCTGTCAGCGGCGTCAGTCGATCCTGGGCGCATCCGGGAATTTTGTTTTTAGGGCATCCTTGACACAAGGAGGTACAAAATCGTCAATGTCTCCTCCCCAGGCCGCAACCTCTTTGACGATGGATGAGCTGAGATAGCCGTAGGAGACCGAGGTCATCATGAAGAGGGTTTCCAGTTGCGTGTTCATGGTGTGGTTCATTTGTGCTAACTGGAATTCGTTCTCGAAGTCCGATACTGCGCGCAGACCTCTCAGAACGATGCGTGCATTCTGGCGGGTGAGATAATCGACCAACAAACCCTTGAAGGTGTCAACGCGTACCTGCGGATAATCTTTAACCGTCTCCCGGATCAAATCCAGACGCTCGTCAATGGAAAACAGGCCGGTTTTTGCCACATTATGGGCTACGGCCACAATCAGTTCATCGAAGATATTCAGTCCCCTTAGAATAATATCCAGGTGACCGTTGGTGATGGGATCAAAAGATCCGGGATAAACTGCAATACGTTTACTCATGGTTGATCTTCCCCGGGCTTGGAAAGAGAAAAAAACGATACGGCCGTCGAACCGTATTCCTTGCGGTCCAACTGGATAAGCCCCGGCACTTCGGAAGGGACCGGATCTTTCCGTGCTGCTTCAACGCATATAATTCCACAGCCGGAAAGCAACTTGTTTTCTACAATCCCGTTTAGAGTCGGTGTGACGAGGTTTTTGTTGTAGGGTGGGTCAAGGAAAATCAGATCAAAGGGAGCATCCTTTGCCGCCTGGTTCTGGTTGACAAAGATACTGGCTGATGTTCTGCAGAGCCGGGTACGGTCTTGCATGCCGCAGGTTTTTATATTCTCGGCAATAACGGCAACAGAGTTGGGGCTCTGGTCAACAAGCACGGCGTATGCGGCTCCCCGACTCAATGCTTCAAGACTTAAAGCACCGGTCCCCGCAAAAAGATCAAGCACCTTCAGCTCGGAAAAAGAACCGAGACGACTTTGCAGACTGCTGAACAGCGCCTCTCGTACCCTGTCCGTCGTCGGACGGATATTCTGTCCCTTGAACTGGCGAAGCTTTCTTCCTTTTGCTGATCCGCTTATGATGCGCACCCTTCGGTTCCTTTTATTGAGCTGATACTTCCGGTTAAAGTGGGGCAAAATCTATCATGGCGCACCCATCTGGTCAAGAAGTCTCCTTTATTGATGTTATGCGGCTTTGCGCTTTTTGAAGATCGGCTGTAATGTATTGAGTCCTGTGCGACAACATAATGTGTTTCTTTTGAGGGAGTGGGGCGTTGGCGTCGTGGCCATAAGAATCCTTGCCACGGATGCGGCTTAAAGTATTTCCTGGTCTTAAAACTGTATTTTGCATAAGGAGGAGGCTGATGGAGCGACCCGATTTGGCTCCCTACGCTGCACGCAGCAATCAAAGTCGTGGAAGGCGCTACCGCGAAGATTTTCGTGATGACCGTAGCGCCTTCGTAAGGGATCGTGATCGTATTATTCATTGCGCGGCCTTTCGCCGACTCGAATACAAGACCCAGGTTTTCGTAAACCATGAGGGAGATTATTATCGAACCCGCCTGACCCACTCTCTCGAGGTTGCGCAGATCGCACGTGGCATCGCCCGTCGTCTATTTTTGAACGAAGACCTTGTCGAAGCGCTGGCGCTGGCTCATGACCTGGGGCATACGCCATTCGGGCATACCGGAGAAGATGTCCTGGATCGGCTCATGGAGGGGTTTGGCGGGTTTGAGCACAATAGGCAATCGTTGCGTATTGTTGAATACCTGGAAGAGCGTTATCCTGACTTTTACGGCTTGAACCTGACCTGGGAGACCCGGGAGGGTATTATAAAGCATTCCGACATATCGTCTCATTCCATGCATGAAGCGCAGGAATATCAACCCCATGTGCCGCCCACGCTAGAGGCGCAGATCATCGATCTGGCTGACGAAATTGCATATAACAATCATGATATAGACGATGGGCTCAAGGCGGGGTACATAACTCTTGCCGAGTTGCACGAGGTGCCATTGTGGAGCGCAGCCTTTACCTCTATTGAGCGACAATTCCCTTCACTGGAGCCTTCGAGGCATATTTATCAAACCATAAGTACATTGATAGGACAACTTATTGAAGATGTAGTGGCAACCACTTCAGCAAATATCGCAGCCCGTGGAATACGCTCCATTGAGGATGTCCGACGACAGAACGATCGTATGGTTTGTTTCAGCAGCGCTGTCCGCACTCAGAACAAAATCTTAAAGCAGTTTCTTCGAGAGCGGCTCTACAGGCACCATAAAGTGGAGAGAATGCGCGTCAAGGTTGAGCGCATTCTCTCAATGATCTTTGAAAGTTACCTTAAGACGCCTTCGTTGCTACCGGCGGAATATCATGCAAGATTTGAAATCCACGGCAAGGAGCGCGCTATATGCGACCTTGTGGCCGGCATGACGGACCGCTATGCCTTGGACGAATATAAAAAACTTTTTGAACCGTACGAGCCGGTGTGAGCGTGTCCGGCTGACACTTGCGGACGCTTCGATTGTCTTCGCTTAAGGAAGTACAATAGTCGGGGATTCGGCCGCACGATAGATCAAAATGGTTCGACCCAGCACCTGAGCTACGTGGCCGCGGGTTTCACTTGCAATCAGGTCGGCTGCTTCCTTGCGATCAAGCGGACAGGTTTCAAGAACCTTGATTTTAAGCAATTCATGACGTGTCAGGCATTCATCGATGCTGCTGATAAGGGCAGCGGAGACCCCTTCTTTGCCTATGAGCACTACGGGTTTTAAATGGTGGCCCAGTGCGCGCAGGTGTCTGACCTGCTTTCCCGTCAACGCCGTACTTTTGTTCGATATATCCATATTCGTAAAGCTCCTTGATTGTTTGTCGAGCAAACTGTGGATACTAGCTTATCTGTCTGGTGGCTGGCAACAAATTTCGGTCTACCTGTTCTGGAATCCTGTTGGGTGCGGACGATAGCGGGGAAAGTGGCAGTTTTCAACGGTTAGGGTGTTCCGAGACGTGTCGTGGCTGGTCTGTTTTTAGACATAGTGCGTCACTTTTAAATGCTAATTAAGGTGTTGACCAAACGCCAAAAAGATGGTTACATATCGGCGTTTTTGGGACGAAATCAAAACAACTCTTTAACGGGCCCCGGCGGCCACAAAAGATGCCTCCATGAATATTGGTCTTGCCAGCATTCAAATACCGAGGAACCCCCTACCCAAAAGGCTGTCCGTGGCGTTTCAGATGCGTCTCCGGCTGTCTGGATGTTTCACTTCTTCTTTTTTATTCCATCGTTATATAAAAGCCATTTTTCCGTTCCCGGTGCATGATAATTCGAGTGAGTGTGCCGGACATGAAATGCGGTTCGCTAAAGTGGCTCATATTGTTACAGTTTGGCGCATGTCCTGGGTCAAACTGCACCAAAAATCGTTATAAAATTATGTAGTTATGTGATTGACAGTGCCGCCCATTATATGGTTTATTTGGAGTGCTTTGGGATAGGTTTGTGATGTGATGTTGCTGCTTGAGTTCAAGAAGGTTTGTCCGACGCGAAAACGCTGTTAGGAATAATGATGTTTTTCGCCCACATGTTCCTAGTTACGTTTTTTGATACAAGGAGGCGCCAATGCTGAAGAAAATCTTGAGTTTCTTTCGTAAACCAAAGCCAAATCCCGATTTGGCGAATCACAAGGAGAGGAAGAACAGTATGCAAACGTCCACATGTCAGAAAAGCGGGGAATGCAGAATTCCAGATCGTGCCACGTTGCCGGCAACGCTGTATCAGCAGCTTGCGGATTTCGTAGCTACGCTGCCCACCAAGGAAGGCCATCTGGTAACGGTTCTCCATAAAGCCCAGAGTCTGTTCGGCTACCTGCCTAAAGAAGTGCAGGAGTTCGTTGCCGATCAGATGGATGAATCTCTGGCTAAAGTTTATGGTGTTGTCAGCTTCTACACCTTCTTCACCATGATCCCCAAAGGCAAGCATCCCATCTCTGTCTGTATGGGTACCGCCTGCTTCGTTAAAGGTGCTGATAAGGTTGTTGACGCCCTCAAGCAGCAGCTTGGTGTTACGGTAAGCGAAGTGACCAAAGATGGTAAGTTCTCCATCGACTGTCTGCGCTGTGTTGGTGCTTGCGCTCTGGCACCGGTTGTTCTGGTCGGCGAGAAGGTTTACGCTAATGTGACGCCTGATCAGGTCAAAGACATTCTTGCTGACTTTGCTTAATAGGGAGATAACTCGATATGGCCAAGATTAATTCTATGGCGGATCTGCAGAAAAAAGCTGAAGAGCTGAAGGCTGCCGCCGTTAAAACTAAAAGCGAAAAAGTACTCGTAAACGTATCTCTGGCTACCTGCAGCATCGCTTCCGGCGGCAAGGAAGTTCTGGAGGCCATGAAAGCTGAAGTTGCAGCTCAGGGGCTGAGCAATGTGGAGTTCCAGCAGGTTGGTTGCCAGACCTACTGTTACGCTGAGCCTACTGTTGAAATTACGCTGCCCGGCAAGGAACCTGTCGTATTCGGCTATGTTAAAGGCGACAAAGCCAAAGAACTGGTTCAGAAATACATCAAAAGCGGGGAACTGGTTGATGGTGTCATCCCTGCCGCCTACGAGCGCGTTGTACTTTAATATAAGGAGAGCATAGCTATGGCAACTCAGCTTAGAATAGCCACCCGCAATAGCGGGTTTATCGATCCGGAATCCGTCGAGTCCTACATTGCCGTCGGCGGCTACCAGGCTCTGGGCAAATGCCTGTCCGAAATGAAGCCTGCCGACGTTATCGAACTGATGAAAAACAGCGGTCTGCGCGGCCGTGGCGGCGCAGGTTTCCCCACCGGCGTAAAATGGGGTTTTGCCGCCAAGTACGACTCCGACATCAAGCATGTCGTATGTAACGCCGATGAAGGCGACCCGGGGGCATTCATGGACCGCGCGGTTCTCGAAGGCGACCCGCACAGCGTTCTGGAAGCTATGGCCATCGGCGCCTACGCCATCGGCGGCAACAAAGGCACCATCTACATCCGTGCCGAGTACCCGCTGGCCATTGCCCGCCTGAAAATGGCCATCGAGCAGGCCAAGGAAATGGGCGTGCTGGGCGACAACATCATGGGCACCGACTTCTGTTTCGACCTCGAGTTGAAATACGGCGCCGGCGCGTTTGTCTGCGGCGAGGAAACCGCCCTGATCAACTCCATGGAAGGTAACCGCGGCGAGCCTTACACCAAGCCTCCTTTCCCTGCCGAAGCCGGTTACTGGAACAAGCCGACCATCGTGAACAACGTCGAGACCCTGGCCAACATCCCGGCCATCATCATGAAGGGCGCCGACTGGTTCAACAAGATCGGTACCGAAACTTCCAAGGGCACCAAGGTTTTCTGTATCTGCGGTAAGATCGCCAATGTCGGTCTGATCGAGGTTCCCATGGGAACCACCCTCAAAGAAGTTATCTACGATATCGGCGGCGGCATCCCCGGCGGCAAGGAATTCAAAGCCGTTCAGACCGGCGGCCCCTCCGGCGGTGCTTTGACCTACAAGGATCTGGACGCTCCTATCGACTACGAAAACCTCGTGGCACGCCAGTCGATGATGGGTTCCGGCGGCATGATCGTCATGGACGAAGAGGACTGCATGGTGTCGGTTGCCAAGTTCTTCCTCGACTTCACCATGGACGAGACCTGCGGCAAATGTACGCCCTGCCGTATCGGCTCCAAGCGTATCTACGAACTGCTTGATAAAATCACCATCGGTCAGGGTACCGAAGCAGATCTGGAAAAACTGCGCAGCCTGTCGGTGAACATCAAGGACACCGCTCTGTGCGGCCTGGGCCAGACCATGCCTAACCCGGTATTGTCGACCATGCGCGTCTTCGAAGACGAGTACCGCGCGCACGTTATCGACAAGAAATGTCCTGCCGGCGTTTGCGCCGAACTGCTCGAATACACTGTTGTGGACCAGAAGTGCGTTGGCTGTACCCTGTGCGCCAAAGTCTGCCCGGTTAACTGCATCAGCGGTAAGCCGAAGGAAGTCCATGTCATCGACCAGGCTGCATGTATCAAGTGCGGCGCATGTCTGGACAAGTGTAAGTTCGACGCCATCATCAAACAGTAACGAAAGGAGACATTCCAGATGTCTATGATGAATATAACCATCGATGGTAAAGCTACTCAGGTGCCGGCGGGTAGCACCATACTGGACGCGGCCAAAAAGCTTGACGTCCACATCCCCACTCTGTGTTTCCTGCAGATGGACGAAATGAAATTCAACAACATGACGGCTTCCTGTCGTATCTGTGTCGTTGAAGTGGAAAAACGCCGCAATCTGGCTCCCGCTTGCGCTACTCCGGTCATGGACGGCATGGTTGTCAAGACCAACACCATCCGCGTTCTCAATGCCCGTCGCAGCGTTCTCGAGCTGATGCTTTCCGACCATCCCAAGGACTGCCTTGTCTGCGCCAAGTCCGGAGATTGTGAGCTTCAGAACTTAGCTGAGTACTTCGGTATCCGCGAAGTGGGTGTCGCCGGTGCCATGTCTACCTATCGCGAGGACGTTTCCCCGTCCATCATCCGCGATATGGACAAATGTATCCTGTGCCGCCGCTGCGAAACCATGTGTAACGACGTTCAGACCTGCGGTGTCCTGTCGGGCGTAAATCGCGGTTTCGATGCAGTTGTTGCTCCTGCTTTCGAGATGAATTTGTACGACACTGTTTGCACCAACTGCGGTCAGTGTACGGCCGTTTGCCCCGTTGGCGCCCTGGTTGAAAACGATCATACCTGGAAGGTCATCGACGCTATCGCCGATCCCGAAAAGGTCACCGTCGTTCAGACCGCTCCTGCTGTTCGCGCTGCATTGGGCGAAGCTTGTGGCATGGAACCCGGTCAGAGCGTTACCGGGAAAATGGCTGCTGCATTGCGTCGCCTCGGTTTCGATCACGTGTTCGATACCGATTTTGCCGCCGACCTTACCATTATGGAAGAGGGCTCCGAATTCCTGGACCGTCTGCAGAAATTCCTCGATGGTGATAAGAACGTCAGATTGCCTATTATGACGTCCTGCTGCCCGGGTTGGGTCAAGTTCTTCGAGCATCAGTTCCCTGACATGCTCGACGTTCCTTCGACCGCCAAATCTCCGCAGCAGATGTTTGGTGCCATCGCCAAAAGCTACTATGCCGAAATCCTTGGCATTCCTCGCGAAAAGATGGTCGTCGTTTCTGTCATGCCTTGTCTCGCCAAGAAATACGAATGTTCTCGTCCGGAATTTGCCGTTAACGGTAACCCCGACGTCGACATCGTTATCTCGACCCGCGAACTCGGTCGTTTGATCAAGCGCATGAATATCGACTTCGCCAAACTGCCTGATGAAGATTTCGATGCACCTCTTGGTGCTTCGACCGGTGCTGCTCCGATCTTCGGTAACAGCGGCGGCGTTATGGAAGCTGCTCTGCGTACCGCTTACGAACTGGCCACCGGCGAAACCCTGCCTGCAGTCGAGTTCGAAGCAGTTCGTACCCTGACCGGTGTTAAGACCGCTGAAATCCAGGTCGGTCCTCATACCCTGAATGTTGGCGTAGCCAGCGGTTTGGGTAATGCCCGTAAACTGCTCGAAATGGTTCGGAACGGTGAAAAGCAGTTCCATGTTATTGAAATCATGGCCTGCCCCGGCGGCTGCATCGGTGGTGGTGGTCAGCCTTACCATCACGGTGATATGGAAATTCTTGCCAAGCGTAATCAGGTTCTGTACAACGAAGATGCTGGTAAAGAGCTCCGTAAATCCCACGAAAACCCGTACATCATTGAGCTGTACGAGAAATACCTGGGTAAACCGCTCAGCGAAAAAGCGCATCACCTGCTGCATACGCACTACTTCAAGCGTCAGCAGCTGTAAGAGGGATTTATCCTTCTGGTTTAACGAAAAGGCCGGGTGCTGTTGCACCCGGCCTTTTTATTTTTGGTATACACCATAAAAAGGAAAAATTTGATGTGCATCAAAGAATGATTGTCGCTTTTTCTTTAATATCCATCTCAACCTTCGAATTCAAATACACGTTTTTAAAGGATGGATAGAACATTATGAATTATCAGGACATCATCCGCTGGTTAAAATGTCCGCCCGGACCTGAGGTTTATCCGCTAAGGGATAGGGCCGACCAGATTCGACAGCAATATGTTGGTGATGCCGTACACCTGCGGGGTTTGGTCGAACTTTCCAATATATGCAGTCGTAATTGTCTTTACTGCGGCATCCGTAGGGACAATCAGGCCATTACACGCTACCGTCTTACCGCTGATGAAGTACTTGATTGTGCACGCAAGGCTGTGGATTTCGGCTTCGGAACCCTTGTTTTGCAAGGCGGTGAAGATCCCGGCTTATCCAAAGATTTCATCGGGGAACTGATTTCTCTTATAAAATCAGAAACGAATCTTGCCGTCACATTGAGTCTCGGAGAGCGCAAGGTCGATGAGTGGGCGGCCTGGAGGGAAGCCGGTGCCGATCGTTATTTGCTGCGCTTTGAAACCTCCAACAGTCAATTGTTCAATTACATCCATCCGCCGCGCGACGGTCATGCGCCATGTGATCGGATTTCCATGCTGAAAACGCTGCAATCGTTAGGTTATGAAACCGGCAGTGGCGTCATGATCGGTATTCCCGGGCAGACCTATGAAGATCTGGCTCGCGATATAGAGTTATTTGGGGAATTGTCTCTTGATATGATCGGCGTAGGTCCCTTTATCCCCCATCCTCAAACACCATTGGGTGCCGGGCAGGTTTCCGACGCGGGTATCGATCAGGTGCCAGGCAGCGTTGAAATGGGGTTAAGGGTTCTGGCTTTGGCGCGCATCGTTTGTCCAGGGGCCAATATCCCCAGTACCACTGCTTTTGCTACCCTGGATCGTCAGGCCGGACGTGAGATGGGCCTCTGTTGGGGGGCCAACGTCGTTATGCCTAACCTGACGCCCTTGCAGTATCGTAAGTTATACGAAATTTATCCCAGCAAGGCCGCTTCCACGGAAACGGCGGAAGAGAGCCGGGATGCAGCATTCAGGCAAATAGAGCATCTCGGCAGGACTCCGGGAAGCGGGCGGGGTGACTCGCCGCATCATCTTCAACAAACCACAACATCCAAGCGGAAAGAGGGCTGATTATTATGTGTGCTTTACCATCCATGGAACTCAGTAAAAACGCCGTCGATTTTATCGATGAGAACCACCTCAATGCGCTTTTGGCCGGCAAGAAACCGGATGCCACTCGGATTCGCGAAATTATTGCCAAAAGTCTGGCTAAAGAAGCGCTTTCCGTTGAGGAAACGGCTGAACTTGTTCTGACCGACGATCCTGCGCTGATTGAGGAAATATTTGCCGCAGCCCGGGAACTTAAAAAAACCGTTTACGGTAATCGTATCGTTCTGTTTGCGCCTTTATATATCGGCAATGACTGTATTAATGATTGCACCTATTGTGCATTTAAGCGGTCGAATTTTGATGCGATACGGCGCACTTTGACTCCCGAGGAAATAGGTCAGCAGGTCGTTGCCCTTGAGGATAAGGGACACAAACGTCTGATACTGGTATTCGGAGAACATCCCAAATACGATGCCGATTTTATTGCGGATACGGTAAAAAATGTTTATTCCGTCAAATCCGGAAACGGGGAGATTCGCCGCGTAAATATCAATGCTGCGCCTCTCGATATCGAAGGCTATAAAAAGGTCAAAGAGGCAGGGATCGGCACGTACCAGATTTTCATGGAAACCTATCATCACGATACCTATTCCATGATGCATCCCGGCAATACCCGAAAAGGAAATTACCTTTATCGACTTGACGGTCTGAGTCGTGCATTTGAAGCCGGTTGCGACGACGTCGGGCTCGGTGTTCTTTTCGGTTTATATGACTGGCGTTTCGAAGTGCTTAGCATGGTTCGTCATGCATTGTATCTTCAGGAGCGGTACAATGTCGGCCCTCACACATTGAGTTTCCCCAGGCTCCGTCCTGCTCAAGGGGTTGACTTCAACGAAGAGTATTTCGTCGACGACGAGGACTTCAAGCGTATTATAGCTATCTTGCGACTTGCGGTACCCTATACGGGGCTGATTCTCACCGCCCGCGAAAAACCTGAACTGCGCAGAGAGCTGATGTCCTTCGGTGTTTCTCAAATCGATGCCGGCAGCCGTATCGAACTCGGCGGATACACCGAAGCGGGAGATGCCCAGGTTATGGAACGGGAACAGTTCAGCCTTGGCGATATTCGTTCCCTGGATGAGGTTATGTGCGAGTTGATTAGCGATGGTTATGTTCCCAGTTTCTGTACCTCCTGTTATCGCAGCGGTCGCACAGGCGAACATTTTATGGAGTTCAGTATCCCCGGTTTCATCAAGCGTTACTGTACCCCCAATGCGTTGTTGACCCTGGAAGAGTACCTGGTCGATTATGCCTCCGAGGAAACACGGGCTGTCGGTGAAAAACTTATTGCCGAAGAACTTGCCAAAATGGAAGATGGCGAGATGAAAAACCGTACTCTTAAACAACTGGAAGAAATCAAGGACCGCAACGTTCGCGATATCTATTTTTGATTATGAGCGCATATCGTACGGAAAAAGATCTTCTTGGCCAGCTTGAAGTTCCGGAGCAGGCATTGTACGGCATCCATACCGTTCGAGCTCTGGAAAACTTTCCCCTGACCGGAAGAAAAGTCAGTCGGGCTCTGGTTCATGCGTTTGGTGCCGTTAAATTGGCGTGTACCCGCACCAACCGCGAATTGGGTTGCTGGCCTGAACCCAAAGCCCAGGCCCTCGAGGACGCCTGTACCGAAATGATGGAAGGGCGGCTTGATGATCATATCGTCGTGGATGCTCTGCAAGGTGGTGCCGGAACTTCGACCAACATGAATGTGAATGAGGTTCTGGCCAACCGCGCCCTGCAGTTGCTGGACAAACCTCTCGGCGAATACGGGACGGTAAACCCTCTCGAGGATGTCAATCGCCATCAATCGACCAACGATACCTTTCCGACCGCCCTTAAAGTCGCTGCGATTCAGCAATTGCGGCTTTTGGAAAGGGAAGTTGTCGCCTTGCTCGAGGCCTTTCAGGCACAGGAAAAAGCCTTGGCCCATGTGGTCAAAATAGGACGCACCCAGTTGCAGGATGCGGCCCTGACCACCCTGGGTCGGGAGATGTCCGCTTATGCCGATGCTTTTGCCAGGGATCGATGGCGTATTTACAAATGTGAAGAGCGCCTCAGGGTGGTTAACCTCGGCGGGACGGCTATCGGTACCGGGCTTGCCGCCCCTCGGCAATATATTTTCAAGGTGGTGGAAAAACTCCGAAGCATAACCGGACTGGGTCTGGCTCGCGCCGAAAACCTGATCGATGCAACGCAGAATGTGGATGCCTTTGTTGAAGTCAGCGGTATTCTCAAGGCGTTAGCGACCAATCTGCTTAAAATTTCTGGGGACCTTCGGTTTTTATCCTCCGGTCCCGATGCTGGCATAGGGGAGCTGAGTCTGCCGCATCGACAGGCCGGATCCTCCATTATGCCCGGTAAGGTCAATCCGGTCATTCCGGAAGCGGTTTCCCAGGCTGCCATGGTTGTCATGTCCAACGATCAGACTATCGCTCAAGCCTGTGCCATGGGCCATCTGGAACTTAATCCGTTTCTTCCGTTAGTGGCCGACGCTTTACTCGGAAGCATCGATCTGTTAAATCATGCATGCAGTATATTACGGCGCTTTTGCGTGGAACAACTCGAAGCCAACGAAGCACGCTGCCGCCAACATGTCATCAATTCAACCGCCAGTGTCACCGCTTTGGTAAGCCTGATCGGATATCAGAAAGCCACCGAACTTGCCCAGCAGGTAGCGACCACGGGGCGGGGTCTTCGCGAGCTCGCCATCGAAGGCGGTCTGGTTACGGCGGAAACTTTTGACGAACTCATCTCTCCGGAGAGCGTTACCCGTCTGGGAACGCCCATAAACAAGGGGCCTCGATGAAAGCTACACCGAAAGGAATGCGGTTGCACATCGGCTTGTTCGGCCGCCGCAACGTAGGTAAATCTTCATTACTCAATGCCTTGACCCGGCAAAATGTTTCTATCGTTTCCAACGTCGCCGGTACGACCACCGATGCCGTTGAAAAACCGATGGAAATGCTTCCCATCGGGCCGGTTTTGTTTATTGATACCGCCGGTATCGATGATGTCGGGGCCCTGGGTGAAATGCGCGTTCAGAAAACCCGGCAGGTTTTTGATCGAACCGACATCGGCTTGATTGTCGCCGAGGCGGGAAGGTGGGACGACTTTGAAGATGCCATCCTTGCTGAGCTTCAGCAACGGCAGATACCTGTCGTCGTTGTTTTTAACAAGACCGATATTGCACAACCGGACACAGGGCATCTGGAGAGTCTTTCGCAAAAGGACGTCCCGTGCGTTGCGACAGCAGCCGAAAAAGGCGAGGGTATCATAGAACTGCGTGAATCACTGATCCGCACGGTGCCTGAGGAATTCATCAATCCCCCGTCCATTGTGGGCGATTTGGTACCCTCCGGGGAGATGGCCGTGTTGGTGGTGCCCATCGATATGGAAGCGCCAAAGGGCCGTCTGATTCTCCCGCAGGTTCAGTCTATTCGGGATATCCTCGATAACGACGCTTATTGCATGGTGGTCAAGGAGAGGGAGTTGCGCGACGCTCTTGATCGTCTGAAACGTCCACCGGCTCTGGTGGTAACCGACTCTCAAGCCTTCCTGAAGGTTGCCGGAGACACCCCGGACGATGTGCTCATGACTTCTTTTTCCATACTTTTTGCGCGATATAAAGGGGATTTGTCTGCTTACGTACGGGGTACCATGGCTATTGAAAACTTGGTCCCCGGGGATCGCATATTGATTGCCGAATCATGCAGTCACCATCCCATCGGGGAAGATATCGGTCGGGTTAAAATACCACGCTGGCTGCAGCAATATGTCGGTGGCAAGCTGGAGTTCGTCCATGTTCAGGGACACGATTTCCCCGAAGACATATCGTCCTATAAATTGGTTATCAATTGCGGATCTTGCATGTGGAACCGGCGCGAAGTCCTTTCCCGTATCATGCGTTGCCAGGAAGCTGGCGTACCATGCAGCAACTATGGCCTGACGATTGCCTACTCACTGGGCATCTTCGAGCGAGCTCTCAAGCCTTTCCCTGCGGCTGAAGATATTTATCGGGAAATGAGCCCGGTATTATCGACTCCCGGCTATTGAGTTAGTGCCCTTACATCTTATTCTGCCGGCCTGAAAAACGAGCTGCCCTCCTGAAAAAAAGGGGGGCCGTTTTACGTTAAAAATGGTCTATTCGTGGATATGGCAACCACCGCAGTCTGTCGGTCCGCGCCCTTTGTTGCGATGACAGTCGAGACATCGTCCATGTCCCTGTTGTTGATCAAGCCTTATTTTGGCGATGTTATCCCGGTGGCAGATGTTACACGCAAAGATTGAGGCATGCCGTGAGTGTGGGAACCGAATGTCGTCCTTACCGTTCTGTCCGATGTTGCTCGCTTGATATGGCGTCGGAACAGGGTCGCGGTTATCCCAATCCGCTTGCTTGCACGCCATCAGGCAGGTTGTCAAAGCGCAGATGATCAGTAGCTTATTCATGGTTTCTCCTGGGCGATAACGCGTTGATACCAATCCTTGACACAAAGCCTTCCAAATAACCACCAATCGCATGTTGGCATGTTCTGTCCATTCCGGCTATAATGCCTGCAGGTCGCGTTGATGAAGGTGGAACAACAGTAACTCTCTTTGCGGGGACAGGGTTTCATAATGATTAAATACGTAAAAATGATGGCATGCTTTGCCATTTTTTCATTGTACATGATATCTCCGGGCTTATCCGGGATAACACAACCGGTTTGGGCCGATGAGTCTGAAACGGAATTCAATATCAAAAATGAAGGTGTGAAAAAGGATAACATTTTCAATCTTTTTTTCGGTGGCGCACCGCTTATGCCCACAGAGAATGGAACGGTTATTATCGATGCCTTTCTCGATGATAATAATAATCAAAAATGGGATGATGGTGAAATTCCCCTTGAAAAAGCCGTGGTGTGCGTGCTTGATAATGTTGAATATCCTTTACCGGCGTTCATTCCCGGCCTTGAAAACGGTACAAATTATCCTTTGAGTTGTTCCAGTGCGGAGTATGATCTCTCAGTTAAGCAGAAGAGTGTTTTTATTAAGAAGAGGGGTGAAATAATCAAAATAGATATCCCCTGCCAACCGACTGAGCAGCGCACTGCCATGAGTTCCAACGCCAGAAATTAAGTTTTTATGGTAGCCCCAGGAATATTTAATCAGGAAAAAATTAAATTTATTCAGGAAGGGGATGTTTCTTTTTTAATGGTTGCGCAGCCTTCTTTTTTGTGAAAATGTATTCTATCTCTCGAGCTTCCCGTCGTTTTACTTATTGCTGTTGTAACTTTCCTTTCCAGGTTTCACTAAGGGCATTATGATCGTGTCCCGGTAGCCACTTTTATCCGCTTAAGTTATTCATCTGGCAAATATTGTTTCGGTTCAAACCGGCACAGCATTTGTGTGTCTACCGAAACGTCTTTATCAATACAGCAGGGAATTGACATGAAAAACCAAATCGACAGAGATATTTTCAAGAAGACCATAACCAAGTGGGGAGATGAAGCCCAGTATGACCAGATGATAGAAGAATGCGCTGAACTGATCGCCGTTCTCAAGCACTACAAACGGGGCAAGGTTGCTGAAGCGGAAGTCATCGATGAACTTGCCGACGTCGTTCTCATGGCGCATCAGCTTATGTTTATGTTCGGCGAGGAAAGCGTTTCTCGTGCCATTGATAAAAAACTTGATAAACTCCGCGGACTTCTCCGGACGGCCTGAGGATCGCCATGGATACCTATCGTTTTCATTCCACAGCCTCATTTGCAGCAAAAATGTCCAAAATCCGGAGAAAAGATCCAACCGGCTACAAGAGGATTCGCAAAGTTATTACACGGTTGCTGCAAAATCCATCGGATGCCGATGGTGTCATGCATGGGGTTCATCATGGACGCTTGAAAAAATATGTAGGCCGTCGTGATTACAGGCTCATCTACCATTGGTGCGAGATATGTCGCAAAGATCGCGACAAACTGGCTAAACTATGCGACCATTGCAAGAAGCTGGCAGACCGCAGCGTTGTCTTTTATGACATTTATCATAAAAATGAAATTCACACCCTCAAACATCTGCACGTTTGACGTGGCAGGTTCCCGAACCGTCTCTCCCCGGCTTTCCTTGAATTTTCCTTACTCAACTGGTAGTGTATTGAAATCATTAGGGCATCACTTTTTCAGGCAAGTGTCTTTTCGGTGGCTCCCGTGAATTCTCTGGATCCCCAGGTGGTGTGACAGACAGCCCCGCAAGCCATGAGACCGTAGCAGTCAACCACGGCATTGGATTCAACATTGAGTGCCGAAACGTCGGCTTTCGTAGATTACTATAGGGTGTTTAGGGAGGACTGTGGAATGTTCATGGAATTACTGCGCAAGCGTCGCAGTATCCGCAGCTTCGATCAATCTCCGATTGAAGAAGAAAAAATTGACCTTCTCGTTGAAGCTCTGCTTCGTTCGCCGACTTCCAAGGGGCGTCACCCCTGGGAGTTTGTTCTGGTCACCGACCCCGATATTATCGCCAACCTGGCTTCGGTAAAACCCAAGGGCGCCGGTTTCCTTGCCCGAGCTCCGTTATGTATCGTCATCTGCGGCGATCCGGGTGTCAGCGATGTCTGGGTGGAAGATTGTGCGGTTGCCGCAACTATTGTTCAATTGGCTGCCGAGGATCTCGGGTTGGGCAGCTGCTGGTCGCAAATTCGTCGTCGGCAACACCAAACAGGGGTCTCTTCGTCAAGTGTGGTGCGCCATCAGCTTGGATTGCCTGAACATCTTGAGGTCGCGTCCATCATCGGCATAGGTTACCCCTTGGCAACGATCGCGGCTCATGGCGCCAATGATTTTGCAGACGATAAAATTCATAGAAATACCTACCGGAACAGATGACCCGCAGGGTAGGGACTGCCCATGTCAAGGGGAGCAGTAGGGATGGCACTTCTAAAGGAGGAGCAATCATGTTACTGTCTTTACTTAAAAAACGACGCAGCGTAAGGAAATACCAGCCACGCCCCATAGAAAAAGAGAAGATCGACATTCTTGTCGAAACCCTGCTGCGATCTCCCTCCTCCAGAAATCTCAATCCCTGGCAGTTCGTTTTCGTCACGGAACCAGGGCTGCTCGCAAAACTCGCTCGAAGCAAAGAACATGGAGCCGCCTTTCTTAAAGGTGCAGCTTTGGCCGTGGTTGTATGTGCCGATCCGCAACGCTGCGATGTATGGATTGAAGATTGCTCCATTGCTGCAGCCAATCTTCAGCTTGTAGCCGAAGAAATGGGTCTTGGAAGCTGCTGGGTGCAGATCAGGTTGCGACAACACAGCAGTCGCAGTGCAGCCGAGGATTATATAAAGGAATTGCTGCAGATACCCGAGGATCTTGTTGTGGAATCGATTATCAGCCTCGGCTATCCTGACGAATCCAAACCGGCCCATTCCGCCGAATCGCTTCAACATGACAAGATTTTCTTTAATATCTATGGCCAAAACTGATCCAGGCGCCCTTATCCGAGGGTTTTGCATAAGTATTTGGCATGACCATTTAAAAAACCTTTGCGCATAAAAAAAATATGGAATGGTTTATCTTCGCGGGTGCTTTTTGCGCCGGATCAGTCTTGGGTGTTTTGTTTGCGGCTATGTTTCTGCAGCGCCGTTCGGCGACGGATCAACAGGCGTTTCGTCAGGAGGCTGCATCGATTCAGGCCGTACTGGAAGAACGCCTCGCCGCGCGAAGCCAGGAGATTGCCTCGCTGCTTGAGCGTTTGGAAAAATCCCAGCAGGAGCGTATGCGTACGGCGCAGGCTCTGACAGCAGCCACTGCGAGCCAAGCCTCTCTGGAAACCAAGCTGGCAGAAGAACGGAAACAGGCCGCTGAGAAGCTTCAATTGCTCAACGATGCCAAAGAGCAGATGAAACTTGAATTTCAGAGCCTGGCATATCGTATTTTTGAAGATAAAAGCCGCAATCTTGTCGATCAGAGTCGTTCCAACCTCGACCAACTGCTGCATCCCTTTCGGGCGCAACTCAAGGATTTTGAAAAGAAGGTCGACGAAACCTACCAGAGGGAAGCCCGAGAGCGTTTTTCATTGCGTCAGGAAATCGTACGATTGCAGGAGTGTAACCAGCAGATTCAGACCGATGCAATCAACCTTACCAACGCCCTTAAGGGACAGGTCAAGACCCAGGGGATCTGGGGAGAAATCGTACTCGAGCGCATCCTGGAGCAGTCCGGGCTCCATAAGGGGCGCGAATACGAAGCGCAAGGCAGTTTTCGCGATGCGCAGGGCCGACAATTGCGACCGGATATCGTCGTGCATCTGCCGGAAAACAAAGATATTGTCGTTGATTCCAAGGTTTCCCTGATCGCCTATGAAAGATATGTGAATGCCTCGGAGGACGAACAACGCAGTCTTGCGTTACGCCAACATCTGACATCTTTGCATAGCCATATCAAGTTACTGCAAAGCAAGCATTACCAGGCGTTGCCGGGTCTTCGCAGTCTCGATTTTGTGCTGATGTTTATTCCTGTCGAGGGGGCCTTCATGTTGGCCCTTGAAGAGGATGAAACCCTTTTTCGCAAAGCCTTTGCACAAAACGTCATGATTGTCTCCCCCTCAACATTACTATTGACGTTGCGAACCATTCAGAATATCTGGCGCTACGAATATCAGAACCAAAACGCTGTAGAGATTGCCCGACAAGCCGGCAATCTTTACGATCATTTCGTACGTTTCGTCAATGATCTGGAAAAAATCGGCGATCTGCTCGAAAAAACGCGCCAAACTTATGGTCAGGCTCATAAACGGCTGACCACCGGGCGGGGGAACCTGGTTCGTCGAGCTGAAAGCCTGCGTCAACTCGGTATTCAAAACAGCAAAGTTTTATCGCCGATTATTCGGGAAAACGCCCGCATCGATCTTGATGACACCGATGCCTTTTCGAACGAACCGGCGACATAAATAACGCGCATACAGGTATTTAAAGATCGAAAGCCAGAAACCGGTTGATCATTGTGAAGGAGGATGAAATGGTTCAGGAAAATACGCACAGTCTTGTTGTCGGCTACATTTTATGGATTTTCGGATTTATCGGTGCGCATCGGTTTTATTACGGAAAACCCATAAGCGGCACTATTTATTTCTTCACCCTCGGCCTGTTTTTTATCGGTTGGATCGTGGATCTTTTTCTCATCCCTCGAATGGATCGTCAAGCCGACGAACGGTTTACCGCAGGGCGTTTGGATTACAACATCGCCTGGCTTTTATTGGGATTTCTCGGGATCGTTGGCATCCACCGCTTTTATCTCGGCAAATGGCTGACCGGGCTTGTGTATCTGTTGACAGGCGGTATTTTCGGTTTGGGCATTCTTTACGATTTCTGGACCTTGAATACTCAGGTTTCTGAAATCAACCGTCTGGGAAGCTGAGCTATGCAGCTCTCCAAAACCGACTCCTGTTTTGTCTGCGGTGGCCATAATCCCATGGGGATAAAGGCCTCCTTTCAGACCGATCATGACCTGTTATGTGCTTTCAGCCGTGTCACGCTGGAGGAACATTTTCAGGGGTGGGGGAGGATTGCGCACGGTGGTGTCCTTGCTGCGTTGCTCGACGAAACGTGTATTTATGCAGCCATGGGTCTGGGAGGACAAGCCGTTACAGCCGAATTGCAGGTACGTTATCGTAAACCTGTTCCCTGCGGATGCGAGATAACCTTGTTCGGGGAAGTGCTCAGTCATCGCAGACGCATTGTGCGTGTACGTTCGAGACTGGTGGTATCCGGAGATATCTGCGCAGAAGCCGAAGCACGCCTGTT
The DNA here is from genome assembly GCF_000012885.1 of Syntrophotalea carbinolica DSM 2380. Classification (NCBI taxonomy): domain Bacteria; kingdom Pseudomonadati; phylum Thermodesulfobacteriota; class Desulfuromonadia; order Desulfuromonadales; family Syntrophotaleaceae; genus Syntrophotalea; species Syntrophotalea carbinolica. The sequence goes on along the minus strand of NC_007498.2, from coordinate 1,897,293 downwards.
TATCGACAGATCTTCATCTCAATCACCTGGAATTCCCCCCGAGCAGCAATGAAATCGTTCTCCGGCTGCGGTGCTGATGGCGCCGCGGCCGGCCATGCCCACCTTCAATATCCCGCCTATTTCGCCGACTGTTTCCCGTGCTCACCGTTTAAAGGGCAAAGTCACGGCCCTGTTCTTTGTTCTGTTTTTCGAGCCCCGGATCTTCGGCAAAAAACGGCCTGCTTACCCTGTGCACAAAGGGATTGTCAGACCGCACTAAACCTCCTATAATCAAACCCTGTTATGAAGATCTTGAAACTCCACGATATTATTATCTTTATCAAGTCCATACGGTTCCGTAGATGACTGCCTGTGCCCTTGCACGGGGTGTGATCGCCTATCCGTAAGAATGGGAAATATGTCTGACTTACTTAAGCCGCGCAGGTCCCTTCACAATCTTGACGTCCGAGCTGTTGGACGATTCATGTTGCTTAGTGCCCTGGTCGGCCTGGTGGCAGGCGCTGGTGCGCTGGCGTTTTATTTCGCCACCGATACGGCAACGGAGTGGATTCTTGTTCATTGGGGCGGGCTGCACACCCCGGGACATGGCAATGCCCTACAAAGCGGTGGGGTTGTAAATTCTCTCAAGATGTCGCATCGATGGTTTCTTTTTGTGATTCCCGTCCTGGGAGGTTTGGTTTCCGGGTGGCTGGTTTTTCGATTTGCCCCCGAAGCCGAAGGGCACGGTACCGATGCAGCCATTGAGGCGTTTCATCAGAAAAAAGGCCTGATACGAGGCCGAGTCCCGGTTGTGAAGGCCATTGCTTCCGTAGCAACCATAAGTACCGGGGGCTCAGCCGGAAGGGAAGGGCCTATTGCCCAGATTGGTGCCGGATTCGGGTCGTTTTTAGCCGATCGTTTAAAACTCTCCGTCTCCGACCGACGCGTTTTGTTGTTGGCAGGCATGGCCGGCGGGGTAGGTGCAACCTTTCGCGCACCTCTCGGCGGGGCACTTTTTGCAGTCGAAGTTCTCTATCAGGATCCCGAGTTCGAGCATGAAGGGCTTATCCCCTGCATCATCTCCTCGATTGTAGCCTACTCTCTGTTTGGAGCCGTGACCGGATGGAGTCCTTTATTGGCAACGCCTGCCTTTCGTTTCGAACACCCGGTTGAACTGGGTTTTTATCTACTGCTTGGTATCGCCTGCGCCATTTTGGGCACCGGTTATGTGAAGACCTTTTATTATGCCAGGGATCGTTTCGTCGCTTTAAATATGCCAACCTGGCTGAAACCGGCTTTAGGCGGTCTCATTCTCGGAGTGATGGCCATGTTCGTACCGCAAGTGCTTGGTTCGGGATACGGCTGGGTACAGGCGGCTCTTTACGGAAAAATGGCGTTGTGGTTGATGGTCCTGCTGGGATTAGGGAAGATCATTGCCACCAGCCTGACGATTTCCTCCGGAGGTTCCGGAGGGGTGTTCGCTCCGAGCCTGGTAATCGGTGCCATGCTGGGCGGTAGTTTCGGCGCCGTTGTGCATGCCTTGTTTCCCATGTTGCTGGCCGAGCCGCGGACCTGTGTGATTATCGGCATGGCCGGCTTTTTTGCCGGAGTTGCCAATACGCCCATTGCCACGCTTATCATGGTAAGCGAATTGACGGGGAATTATGCATTGCTGGCGCCGCTGATGCTGGTATGCGTGGTTGCCATGGTCTTTTTCCGGCGCAGCTCTATTTATCAGCAGCAGGTAACCGGCAGGGTCGATTCGCCCGCTCATCTTGGCGACCTGGTTGTCAATGTCCTGGCCGGCATCTCGGTCGGAGAACTGGCCGAGTTCGGCAGAGAACCGACCCTGATTCCGGAAGACATGCCGCTGAATGATATTATCGAACAGATGTCAGGTAGCGACACCAACTATTTTCCGGTCATCGATCGGCAAGGGGAAATGACCGGCATCTTTTCCATCAACGATTTGCGGCGCATTCTTCACGAAGAGATCCCGCCATCCCTTATCCTGGCAAGAGATGTTGCTATTTCTCAGGTTGTAACCACTATTCCGGAAGAATCCCTGACCCTGGCATTGCGTAAGTTTACCCGGCGCGGTATCGAGGAAATCCCCGTGGTCGATTCGGAGCACCCCGGCAAGGTGTTGTTCATGCTGTCGCGACGCGCGGTATTGACCCGCTATGCCAGCGAGTTGGAAAAGAAAAAAGGGGTTTTTGCAGAAACATGACAGAGTAAAGCATTGCATTAACCGCCGGCCGGTATATCGGCTTCCACTACATAACGCTTGATTTTTCTGGTCGTGGTCTTGGGAAATTCATCATCGCGCAGGGTGAAGCGCTTTACCCTCTTATAATCGGCCAGCCGTTTGCCGGCCTCCAGCACTTCACGCCGGATAAGTTCTTCCACATCCTCTTCATTCAGCGCCGTCAGATCATTGTCTCTCACATAGTGATCAAGTGCTTCCTGGTCCGGGAAAATGATGGCATGCACCTCCTCGGCGGTGGCCGAAAGTTTGTGTCCATAGACCATGACTTCTGCGACAAGGGGGCATTTCAACAGCTCATTTTCGACTTCTTCAGGATACACATTCTTGCCGTTGGGGGTGACGATGAGGTTTTTCATGCGACCGCAGATAGACAAAAACCCGTTTTCATCCATGTGGCCGAGATCCCCGGTATGGTACCAGCCGTCTACGATGGCCTCGGCCGTGGCCTTGGGGCGCTTGTAGTAGCCCTGCATCACGTTGGGTCCCTGAACAAGGATTTCACCGATACCTTCTTCGTTGGGGCGATCGATGCGTACCTGAACGCCGGGAATAACCTGGCCGACGGTTCCGATTTTTCGTCTGGAGGGAGATTCCGCAGAGATGATCGGCGATGTCTCCGTAATGCCGTAACCCTGAAGGACGGTAAATCCCAGCTTGGTCATGCCACGTGCAAGATCCGGATCGAGGGCCGCGCCGCCACTGATAAAGGTAATGTTACGCCCTAACGCTTTTCGAACCTTGGAAGTTACAAGCGGCCGCGTTAAGGGGATGGCAAAAAGGGCTCGGGAAAGGGGCTTTTCTTCGATGCTTCGGCTTATGCGTCCAAGAAGCACTCGGTAAACAGCGGGGACCCCCATAACATGAGAGGGTTTTTCCTCCATCAAATTCTGCCCGATTTTTTTAAGAGATTCGGCGATAGACACGGTCCCGCACAAGGACAGCGGCGCGAGAACGCCGGCAACCTGCTCGAAAACATGATTGATGGGTAAGAAGGACAGGGTGTGCATCCCTTCATCGACTTCGAGGTGACGGACGGCGGCCTCGATATTGGTCACGATATTGGCGTGACTCAGCATAGCTCCTTTGGCGCGCCCGGTGGTGCCCGAGGTGTAGAGTATAACGGCCGGATCTGTGGGGCTGCGATCCACTTCCGGTATCGATCCTTGTGTTGCGAACAGTTCCAGTGATTCGAGGTTAAAGCGCAGGGAAAAGGTATGTTTCCATGACTCGATATCGTTGAAAATACTTGAAGGCGGCTGTTTTTTACGTTCCTTTTTACTCGCGATTTCAGCCTTTTTGTAATGCAGTTGCTCCAGTCGGCGTCCCAGGTTTTCAACCTGCTGCCTTGCCATGTCGGAAATCTGGTATTGCTCCACCAGGCCGCGCCACGCTTCGACAATATCGACCATGACTTGCTCAGTTTGCGAATCCAGGCTGCGCTCTGCCGTCTTTTCCATAACGACGATTTTTGCAAGGGCAGGAAGGCCTTCGCCTATTTCGGCAAGCAGTTCGATGAAGGGACGCTCTGTGAAAAGCAATTTTGCCCCGCAATCGGTAAGAACGTGGCGCAACTCCCCAGCTTTAAGTTCTTTGTCGACCGGAACCACAATCGCACCGCTTTGCATGATAGCCAGGTAGGCTGCGATCCAGTCGGGCGAGGTCGCACCGATCAGAGCGATGCGGTCCCCTTTGCGGATACCCCAATGGTGCAGGCCGCCGGCTATGCGTTCGACTTGATGCCATAATTCCTGATAGGTCATATCCTGCCAGGTGCCCGCAGCCTTGAAGCGCAGGGCGGTTTTTCCCGGCGTTTTATCTACGGAGTGCTTTATCAACTCATCTACGGTTTTCAAAAAATGACCCTCCTGATGACCTCGATTCGCGGTTGACTCTTACAGCAAAATGACGTTCTGGTATAAGATAAAGACGGCTTCAATCAACATACATCCGGAGCGCAAAGGGTATCCATCCCCAGCACAGGAATCAAGTAAAAAGCCTAAGCGCCATGAATGGATCCAAAATAGCCATCGCAGCGTGGAAACCGCCTTTTCACTTTACAAAATCGGGGGGTTTTTGTACATTGATCCATTCGAAATTCTTTTATAAACTCCACGGAAAAGAGCCTCATGGAACGTAGTAAAATTCGCAATTTTTCCATTATAGCCCATATCGATCACGGTAAATCGACTCTGGCGGACCGCCTTCTCGAAACCACCGGAGCCCTTAGCGATCGCGAAAAGACCAACCAGTTTCTCGACAAGCTCGACCTTGAGCGGGAACGTGGCATCACCATCAAGGCGCAAGCCGTTCGCCTTAAATATCGGGCTGAAGACGGTCAGGATTATATTCTGAACCTCATCGACACTCCCGGGCATGTTGACTTCAGCTATGAAGTGAGTCGCTCGCTAGCAGCCTGTGAAGGTGGCATGCTGGTCGTCGATGCATCTCAGGGGGTGGAGGCTCAAACGCTGGCCAATGTCTACCTGGCCATCGACCAAAACCTCGAGGTGTTTCCGGTGCTTAACAAGGTCGACCTGCCCGGTGCCGAACCTGCGCGGATCAAGGAGGAGATCGAGGAGATCATTGGTCTTGATGCCTCTGACGCCGTCGAAGCCAGCGCCAAAGAGGGCATCGGCATTCACGAGATCCTCGAATCCATCGTCGAGAAGGTTCCTGCGCCGAAGGGCGATGCCGATGCGCCGCTTAAAGCATTGATTTTTGATTCCTGGTACGACTCGTATCAAGGCGTCATTATGCTTGTCCGGATCTTCGACGGTACCCTGAAAAAAGGCGACAAGATTCAACTCATGGCCAGCAAACGCAGCTATGAAGTCCTTAAGATCGGGGCTTTTTCGCCTCATCCCGTTGAGTTTTCGGAAATGGCGGCAGGAGAGGTCGGTTTTGTCATTGCGGGCATCAAGGTGTTGCAGGATGCCAAGGTAGGTGACACCGTAACCCATCTTCATCGACCTGCCGAGAACCCTTTAGCCGGTTTTCAGGAAGTCAAACCCATGGTCTACTCCGGACTGTATCCCATAGACAGCGGAGATTATGACGCGTTGCGTGATGCCATGGAAAAGCTGCGCCTGAACGATTCGTCCTTTTCCTTTGAGCCTGAAAATTCCCTGGCCCTTGGATTCGGTTTCCGTTGCGGTTTCCTCGGATTGCTGCATATGGAGATCATTCAGGAACGCCTTGAGCGTGAATTCAATATGGAGCTGATCACCACGGCCCCGACTGTACGCTACCGGGTTATCACCACCAAAGGCGAAGAGCTTATCGTCGATAGTGCCAATAAGCTGCCTGAGCTGCAATATATCGATCAGATCCTGGAACCGTTCATTGTGGCGTCCATCCACGTTCCCAACGATTACGTTGGCGGCGTGCTTGCTCTGTGCGAAGAGAAACGCGGTATCCAGCGCGAGATTAAATATCTGACCTCCAATCGTGTCATGGTCGTCTATGAACTGCCCCTTAACGAAATCGTGCTCGATTTCTACGACCGTCTCAAGACGGTCAGCCGCGGGTACGCTTCCCTGGACTACGAATTCCTCGATTACCGTCCAAGCGATCTGGTGCGTTTGAATATCCTGGTCAACGCCGAAACGGTCGACGCCCTGTCGCTCATAGTGCATCGTGACAAGTCGCAGATGCGTGGCCGGGAGTTGGTCGCCAAGATGAAAGAATTTATTCCGCGCCAGCAATACGAAGTCGCTGTCCAGGCCGCGATCGGCAACAAAGTGGTGGCACGTGCCAACGTCAAGGCGTTGCGTAAGGACGTTACCGCCAAATGTTATGGCGGCGACATCACCCGTAAGCGTAAATTGCTCGAAAAACAGAAAGAAGGCAAGAAGCGCATGAAGCAGGTCGGCAACGTCGAGTTGCCCCAGGAAGCCTTCCTCGCCATCCTCAAAGTAAAGGAATAACACGCATGTCCAATCGCACCTCGTCCGGCACAGCACTCAATAAAAATTCCGGAAAGCCGTGGTATCGTGAGTGGGGCGAAGCGATCGGCGTTGCCTTGATTTTGGCGCTGATCATACGAACCTTCTTGTTTCAGGCTTTTAAAATCCCGTCGGGATCGATGGAAGACACCTTGCTTATCGGTGATCATCTGCTTGTTAACAAATTTATTTATGGATTACAGGTGCCGTGGTCCGAGGAGAGGTTTCTAAGTCTACGCAACCCGCAACGCGGAGATGTTATCGTTTTTGAATTCCCGCTGGATGAAGACCTCCCTTTTTATAAGCGCAGGGACTTCATCAAACGGGTTATCGGCGTCCCCGGAGACACTGTTGAGGTGCGCAGCAAGGTGGTGTATATCAATGGCGAAGCGTTGAACATTCCCCAGGCCGTTCATAAAGGTCCCTTCTTTGCCGAGGATCCGCGCCGCGACAATCTCGCGCCACAACAGGTTCCCGGCGGACAGTATTTTGTCATGGGCGACAACCGAGACCGATCATACGACAGCCGCTTCTGGGGTTTTGTCGAAAAATCCGAGATAAAAGGGCTGGCGTTCATTAAATACTGGTCCTGGGACAGCAAAAAACACAGCCCTCGCTGGAATCGCATGGGGCGGTTGATCAAATAAAACCAGCACGTCAAGGTTGAATTTGAATTGACAAAGGAGCACTTCTTCTGTATCCTTCGAAAGATTTAGTAGGAACGTTCAATAGGCCTTTTAAGTTAATCCAGAGAGGTTAGCAAGGGTGATCATAAAGTCTTACCAAAAAATTAAAACCAAGATGTCCGGGTATCTTCTCCCGAAAGAGAGGATACCTTTTTTTTGCCTGAAATCCGGAGGGTTATCAAATGGGGAAGAGTGAAACCATCATTCTGGATGAAGCCGCCATCAGTAGAGCCCTGACGCGTATCGCCCACGAAATCCTCGAGCATAATCAGGGTACTGACAATGTGGCCCTGGTCGGGATTCGCACCGGGGGAGATCATCTGGCGTTGCGCCTGCAAAGTCGTTTGCAGGACATTGAAGGTGTGACCGTTCCTTTGGGTACCGTCGATATCACCATGTATCGTGACGATCTGGCCTCACGCGGGAGTCTGCCCGTCGGCAAGACAGACATACCTTTTCCCGTCGACGGTAAACGCATTATCCTGGTGGATGACGTGCTTTTCACCGGTCGCACCATTCGTGCCGCCATGGATGCCTTGATGGATATCGGACGTCCGCGAAATATTCAACTGGCGGTGCTGGTTGATCGCGGCCACAGGGAACTTCCCATCCGGCCGGATTTTGTCGGACGCAACGTTCCTACGGCTGCATCCGAACAGGTTATGGTGCGTTTCGATGATCAGTTACGTCCTGTCGAAGTTTGCCTGAGCAAACCGTAGCAGCTTGCGCATCGACTTAAAGGACTTTATTGGTTCTTGCTAGATAAATATTTGATTTAAGGATTTATTTTTTACATCAGGAGATGCGACATGGCGTTCAATCACAAGCATATTCTTGGTATCGAGCAGATGTCGGCCGAGGACATAACCCTCATTCTGGATACTGCCGAGAGTTTCAAGGACGTAAGCCTGCGGTCTATAAAAAAAGTACCCACTTTGCGAGGAAAGACGGTTATCAACGTCTTTTTCGAAGCGAGTACCCGCACTCGGACCTCCTTTGAAATTGCAGGGAAAAGGCTCTCTGCCGATACGGTTAACATCAGCGCATCGACCTCCGCCGTGGTGAAGGGGGAAACGCTGGAGGATACGGCCAAGAATCTTGAGGCCATGAAGCCCGATATCATTGTCATGCGTCACTCCTGCTCCGGCGCTCCTCACTATTTAGCCGAGCGTTGTGATTTTTCGGTCATCAATGCCGGTGATGGCGCTCACGAACATCCCAGCCAGGCACTGCTGGACCTTCTCACCATACGGCAGAAGAAGGGGCATATCGAGGGATTGACAGTGGCTATTATCGGCGACATTACCCATAGTCGCGTTGCCCGATCCAATGTTTACGCTCTAAACAAACTGGGTGCCGAGGTAAGACTGTGTGGTCCCGGTACCATGTTGCCGCCCGGTATTGAGCGTCTCGGGGCCCAGGTGTTCGATCGCATCGACGATGCCGTCAGCGGCGCCGATGTCGTCATGATGCTGCGCATTCAGCAGGAACGACAAGGCAAAACCATGCTGCCTTCCCTGCGGGAATATTCCATGTTTTACGGGCTCACCCCGGATAGAATGAAGCTTGCAAAGCCCGATGCCATTGTCATGCACCCCGGCCCCATGAACCGCGGTGTCGAGATCTCCTCGGCGGTAGCGGATGGACCTCAGAATGTTATTCTGGATCAGGTGGAAAACGGCGTGGCCGTGCGCATGGCACTGCTTTATCTGGTTTCTGGCGGTGAAAAACTCGAAGATTCGGCCCAGTAAACGCGCATGCTTGAAGAGGGATAATAATGAAAATTCTGATTACGAATGGGCGGGTTCTGGATCCGGCCCACGGTATCGATGAAAAGTTTGACGTATTGATCGAAGATAACCGTATCGCGCAGGTCGGTACGGATATTCAAACGGCGGATGCCGAAAAGATCGATGCTGCCGGCTGTCTGGTCGTCCCGGGCCTTATTGACATCCATGTTCATCTGCGCGACCCGGGATTCGAATACAAGGAAGATATCGAATCGGGAACGCGGGCCGCGGCTGCCGGTGGATTTACCGCTGTAGCCTGTATGCCCAACACCTCCCCGGTTAACGACAACAAAGCCACAACCCAATATATTCTGCACAAGGCCGCCCAGGCAGGTCATGCCAAAGTTTATCCCGTAGGGGCTATAACCAAAGGTCTGAAGGGCGAATCCCTTGCCGAACTTGGCGATATGAAACAAGCCGGTTGCGTTGCAGTCACCGACGACGGGCATCCCGTTTCCCACGGTGAAATCATGCGTCGCGCTCTCGAATACGCGCGTTCTTTCGACCTGCCCATTGTCAGTCATTCCGAAGACCTTTCCCTGGTCGGCGACGGCGTTATGAACGACGGTTTCGTCGCTACCGAACTTGGCCTGCGAGGTATTCCGTGGGTTGCTGAAGTCTCCGCTGTTGCGCGGGACGTTATGCTTGCGGAGTATACCAATGCGCGTCTGCATGTGGCCCATGTTTCAACCCGGGGCGCTGTCGAGATCATCCGCGCCGCCAAAGCACGGGGCGCAAGGGTTACTGCCGAAACGGCGCCTCACTACTTTACCCTGACCGAGGATGCCGTTCGCGGCTATGACACGCACGCCAAGATGAACCCGCCTTTGCGTACCAGCGATGACCTGGAAGCCATTCGCGAGGGCTTGGCAGACGGCACCCTGAGCGTCATTGCGACCGATCATGCTCCGCATCATCCCGATGAAAAAAATGTCGAATTCAACCTGGCGTTAAATGGTATTATCGGGCTGGAAACCGCTTTGCCGCTTACCTTGCGTCTGGTTGAAGAGGGGGCTTTGTCCTTGTCCGATGCTATTGCCTGCCTCACTAGCGGTCCCGCCGCTGCGCTGAGCTTGCCCGGTGGCACTCTGGAAGTCGGCCGACCAGCAGACGTGACGATTATCGACCCTGAAATCAAATGGACGTTGGATCCCCAGGCCGGGCAGTCGCGGAGCAGGAATACCCCCTTCGGCGACTGGAAACTCAAAGGTCGCGCCATTTGCACGATCGTCGACGGACGTATAACCTATAGACTGTCTGATTGATCGTTTCATCAGGAAGGGTTACGGTTGATCAGCGGCCGCGGCGTTTGCCAAAGGCGCGCTATAACGGTGATCCTATCCGGAACAACAATAAATGATAATCGACGGCGCTCCCTGAAGGCAGCGCCGTCACCTGCATATAGATTCAACTGCATTGAGCGTATCTTAGAACTGTAAGGAGTAAGGCCCCATGAAAGCAATTCTAGCCCTGGCCGATGGCAGGGTTTTTACCGGCAAAGCGTTTGGCGCCCGAGGGGAAGTAACCGGAGAGGTAGTTTTCAATACCAGCATGACCGGTTATCAGGAGATTCTGACCGATCCCTCCTACTGTGGCGAGATCGTAACCATGACTTATCCTCTGATTGGCAATTACGGTATTAATCCCGAAGATGTTGAATCCGGCCGACCTCATTTATCCGGATTTATTGTCAAGGAGGCCTGTCCTTACCCCAGCAACTGGCGCAGCACCACAACCCTCGACGACTATCTTAAACAGAACCAGATCGTCGGCATTCAGGGCATCGACACCCGCGCTCTGGTGCGCCATATCCGCGATAACGGTGCCCAAACCGGCATCATTTCATCCATCGATCTCGATCCCGAATCGCTGGTCGAAAAGGCCCGCAAGGCCCCATCTATCGTCGGACGCGACCTGGTGAAGGAAGTGACCTGTAAAGAGCCCTATCATTGGACCGAAGGGCCGTGGGATCTTAGCGAAGGCTACCAGCAACAAACCGGAGAGCCTCGCTATAAAGTCGTGGCTTACGACTTCGGCATCAAGCGAAATATTCTGCGCAACCTGGTGGCGATCGGATGCGATGTCACGGTGGTTCCCGCTACAACCCCCGCACAGGACGTCATGGCGATGAATCCTGACGGCGTGTTTTTGAGCAACGGCCCCGGTGATCCCGAACCGATCCAGTATGCTCAGGAAAACATTCGTCAACTGCTTGGCAAAATGCCCATTTTCGGCATCTGCCTCGGACATCAGCTTTTAGCTCTGGCCCTGGGAGGTCATACCTACAAGTTGAAATTCGGGCATCGCGGCGGCAACCAGCCGGTTCAGCGCAAAGCCGAAGGGCAGGTTGAGATAACTTCTCAAAACCATGGTTTTGCGGTGGAAGGAAGCTCTATCGACAACACGGCGGTACTGACACACATCAATCTTAACGACAACACCATCGAGGGCCTGGAACACTGTAAGCTTCCGGCTTTTTCGGTGCAGTATCATCCCGAGGCATCTCCCGGTCCTCACGATGCACGCTACCTGTTCGAGCGCTTTGCCGACCTTATGGAAAAAAATCGCCAAAGTCAGGGCTGACGGACTTTCAGGCGGACAGTGCAAAACCAATAAAACTTTGCGCCCTGCGGGGCTTCAGGATCAAGTGAAGGAAAGACCATGCCCAAAAGAACAGATATTCAGAAAATTCTGATTATTGGCGCCGGGCCCATTATTATCGGCCAGGCCTGCGAATTCGATTATTCCGGAACCCAGGCCTGCAAGGCTCTCAAAGAAGAGGGATACACCGTTATCCTTTTGAATTCGAACCCGGCCACCATCATGACCGACCCGGAAACAGCGGATCGGACCTATGTGGAGCCGGTTACACCGGAAGTCCTCGAGAAAATCATTGAAGCAGAGCGTCCCGACGCCATTTTACCCACTCTCGGTGGCCAGACCGCATTGAATACCGCCGTCGCCGCGGCCCAAAACGGTGTACTCGAACGCTACGGCGTGGAATTGATCGGTGCCAGTCTGCCGGCTATTGAAAAAGCCGAGGACCGCACCCTGTTTAAAGAAGCCATGGCCAAAATAGGCGTAGCCGTACCCCGATCCGGCCTCGCCCACAGTTATGAAGAAGCGATGAAGATCATCGAGTATGTCGGCTATCCGGCCATTATTCGTCCTTCTTTTACCTTGGGCGGAACGGGCGGCGGTATCGCATACAACCGTGAAGAATATGAAGCGCTGGCACTCGGCGGCATCGATGCTTCTCCCACCGATGAGATTCTGGTGGAAGAGTCGATCATCGGTTGGAAAGAATTCGAGCTTGAGGTCATGCGCGACAAGGCCGACAATGTCGTCATCATCTGCTCCATCGAAAACTTCGATGCCATGGGCGTTCATACCGGCGACTCCATCACCGTGGCGCCGGCGCAGACCCTGTCCGACAAGGAATACCAGCTTTTGCGCGATGCCTCCATCAAGATCATCCGCGAAATCGGGGTCGACACCGGCGGTTCCAATATTCAGTTCGCCATCAACCCCGTCGACGGACGCCTGGCGGTCATCGAGATGAACCCCCGGGTATCGCGGTCGTCGGCCCTGGCATCCAAGGCAACGGGTTTTCCCATTGCTAAAATTGCCGCAAAATTATCCGTGGGTTACACCCTGGATGAGATTCCCAACGATATTACCCAGGAAACTTTTGCTTCCTTCGAACCGACCATCGATTATGTGGTCACCAAGATTCCGCGTTTTACTTTCGAGAAATTTCCCCAGGCCGACAGCACACTGACCACCCAGATGAAGTCGGTGGGAGAGGCCATGTCCATCGGCAGGACGTTTAAAGAAAGCCTCCAAAAGGGTCTGCGTTCCATGGAAATCGGATCCTACGGGTTCGAAAGTCGCCTCTACAACTCTCCTGCAGAGTGGGGTTCTCCCCTGGATGATGCCGCCCGGGAACTGCTCAATACCAAGCTGCATGTACCGAACTGGGAGCGTATCTGGTATGTCGCCGACGCATTCCGCGCCGGTATGGATATTCCGCAGATTTATACCGCCACCGGTATCGATCCCTGGTTCCTCTTTCAGATCCAGCAGATCATTGAGATGGAAGAGCAACTGGTCAAATTGGTCGAATTGCCCGCTACCGCCACCGAATGGCCTGAATTGTTGCGCGAAGCCAAGCAAAACGGATTTTCCGATCGGCGTCTGGCGCAACTTTGGGGCAAAACGGAGGACGAGGTACGTCAACTGCGCCTTGACATGAACATTCATCCCGTTTACAAGCGCGTTGACACCTGCGGTGCCGAATTCATAGCCCATACGCCGTATCTTTATTCGACTTATGAAACCGAATGCGAAGCGATGCCGACTGACCGCAAAAAGATCATGATTCTCGGCGGCGGGCCCAATCGAATCGGTCAAGGCATCGAGTTCGATTACTGTTGCGTTCACGGCGTTATGGCCTTGGCTGAGGATGGTTACGAAACCATCATGGTCAATTGCAACCCTGAAACCGTTTCCACCGACTACGATACATCCGACCGACTTTATTTCGAACCTTTGACTTTTGAGGATGTCCTCGAGATCGTCCATATTGAAAAGCCTGTGGGCGTCATTGTGCAGTTCGGCGGTCAGACTCCTTTGAAACTGGCCGTGTCGCTGGAAAAAGCCGGCGTCCCCATCATCGGCACTTCACCCGATGCTATCGACCGCGCCGAGGACCGCGAGCGCTTTCAGGCACTGTTATTCAAGCTCAACCTGTTGCAACCCGACAATGGTCTGGCACGCTCCTTCGACGAAGCTGAGAAGATCGCTGAACGTATCGGTTATCCGGTCGTTGTGCGTCCTTCCTACGTTCTCGGCGGTCGCGCCATGGAAATCGTCTACCATGTCGATGCCTTGCGCAATTATATGCAAAATGCCGTGCAGGCCTCCCCGGATCATCCGATTCTGATCGATAAATTTCTCGAACATGCCATCGAAGTCGATGTCGATGCTCTGTGCGACGGAAAAAGCGTCGTTATCGGCGGTATCATGCAGCACATCGAAGAGGCCGGCATTCACTCCGGCGACTCGGCATGCGCATTGCCTCCGTTCTCTCTGAAACCCGAGATTGTCGATGAAATCCGCCGTCAGACCCGGGAGCTTGCCTTGGAGCTCGGTGTCGTCGGCTTGATGAACATTCAATACGCTGTCAAGGAAGACACCATTTATCTGCTCGAAGTCAATCCGCGCGCCAGTCGCACGGTGCCGTTTGTATCCAAGGCGACCAATCGACCACTGGCCAAACTGGCTGCACGGGTCATGGCAGGAAAAACTCTGGAAGATCTCCAGGTCCACGATGAGATCATTCCGTCCTACATCTCGGTCAAGGAAGCCGTCTTCCCCTTTGTCAAGTTCCCCGGGGTCGATACGCTGCTCGGTCCCGAAATGAAATCGACCGGTGAGGTCATGGGAATCGACACCAACCTGTATCGGGCCTTTGCCAAGGCTCAGCTGGCGGCCGGAGTGATTCTGCCTGTCAAAGGCAAGGTCTTTATCAGCCTCAAGGATGGCGACAAGCAAACCTTCCTTGAGCCGGCACGGCGCCTGGTTGAGGGTGGTTTTTCCCTGGTTGCAACCCGTGGAACAGCTTCTTTCCTCGAGGCCAACGGGCTTCCGGTAACCGCCATCAACAAGGTTAAAGAAGGTCGCCCGCATTGTGTTGATGCACTGAAAAGCAAAGAAATCGACATGGTATTCAACACCACTTTCGGGCCGCAATCCGTATCCGATTCCTATTCCATCCGGCGTACGGCCCTGATGTACAACATTGCCTACTATACAACCCTCGAAGGCATCATTGCCGCCGTGGATGCCGTACTGTCTCTGGGACGAGAAAAGCTTGACGTTGTTCCTCTCCAGGAGTATTATTCAGGGCAATAGCCGCCATTTTCATGGCGGCATTCGAGTATCTTAGACGTAATAAACCAAATATAAGTTAAACTACCGGGCGGGTTTACCCGCCCGCTGATTTTTACAGAAGAGGGTTAAAGCGAACCATGTCCCAAAGCGTACCTATGACTGAAGAAGGTTACCGTAGTCTCCAAGACGAACTAAAGCATCTTATTCGCGTCGAACGCCCCAAAGTGGTCCAGGATATCGCGGAAGCACGCAGCCATGGGGATCTTTCCGAAAATGCCGAATACGATGCCGCCAAAAACCGGCAGGGTTTTATCGAGGGACGCATCAAAGAGCTGAACGACAAAATTGCACGCGCCGAGGTGATTAAACCCGGCGATGTCGTCACGGATAAAATCGTTTTCGGCGCCAGCGTTACCTTGTTCGATGTGGATACGGACAGTGAAGTAACTTATAAAATCGTCGGTGAAGATGAAGCTGATCTCAAACACGGCAAAATCTCTGTCACCTCGCCGGTCGGCAGGGCACTGATCGGACATCGCCTGGATGACGAAGTCCGGATCAAGGTTCCTTCCGGACTGAAAATCTATGAAGTCGTCAACATTGCATATATGTAAAATAGACGGCTATCCTTTTCGATAACGTCCTTCAAAGGAAAAGATTATGAGCGACAAAATCACCAAAGATATGAAATTCAGCGAAATCCTTAACTATGGTCAGCCTGTCGTCCAGGTATTTATGAAATATCAGATGGGATGCCTGGGATGCGCGGTCGCCAAGTTCGAAACTCTTGAGCAGGGAGCCAATGCCCATGGTGTTGATGTCGATGCCCTGTTAAAGGATCTCAACGCTGCCATCGACAACGACTAAGGAGGGCAGGGGGCATGTCCCTTAAGCCCACTTACAAGCAATGCCATGAATTTCTTGGAACTCCCCTGGATACCATCCGGGGGGTTGGTCCCCGTTTGGTCGAAAAATTTGCCAAAATGGGGGTTTTCACTGTTGAACACGCCCTTTATACCCTGCCTTTTCGCTACGAAGACCGTCGCCGTCTCACTCCCATCGCTCAATTAAAACCGGATTGCAAAGAGATCTTCGTCGGTGAAGTCCTTGCTGCCTCCGAAAAAACAACCTCGCGCTCGCGCCGAAAACTCTTTGAAGTTATCGTTGGAGACAGCAGTGGCAGCATCAGTCTCAAATGGTTTCATTACCGGAAAACCTGGATACAAAAGCAGTATCCGCTGGGCCGTCGAGGTATTTTTTACGGTGAAGTCAAGAGGTTCGGGGCCATCCGTGAAATTCATCATCCGGATGTCGATTTCCTGCGCGAAGGGCAAGACCCGCAATCGTTGCTGGAATCCGATCCGCTCAGCTTTGGCCGGATTCTCCCGGTATATCCTCTTACCGAAGGACTGACCCAAAAAACCATCCGTAAAATCTGGAAACAGATCGTTGACCGCTATGCCGAATACGTCGTGGCTCCGCTTCCTGATGAGATACGCAAACGACAAAACCTCATGCCGTTGTCGGATGCTCTCAGGCGGGTACACTTCCCATCCTCTGATTCCTCATTAAAAGAACTGGAAGAGGGGATGAGTCCGGCGAGACGGACCCTGGTGTTTGACGAACTCTTTTATCTCGAACTCGGCATGGCTTTAAAACGGCGTGGGGTTTTACTCGAAGAAGGTCATGCTTTTAAGCTCGATCATATCTACACCAAACCTTTGGCCGGGATGCTGCCATTTCGTCTGACTGAGGCCCAACGCAGAGTGCTGGGGGAAATTAAGCGCGACATGATGTCGCCACACCCGATGAATCGTTTGCTTCAGGGGGATGTCGGCAGCGGCAAAACGGTCGTGGCCCTTATGGCCGCTCTGGTCGCCATCGAAAACCGGACCCAGGTGGCCGTTGTCGCGCCGACAGAAATTCTCGCAGAGCAACACTTTTTTCAATTTCAGGGCTGGATGAAGGCCCTCGGACTAGGCGTCGTCTTTTTAACCGGATCTACGCCGACAGCTCAACGCCGTGAAATCCTTCAACAACTGAAAAACAGCACCGTCGACATGGTGGTGGGTACTCACGCAGTATTGCAGGACGATGTGGAATTCGCAGCACTCGGGCTCGGCATCATCGATGAACAACATCGTTTCGGTGTCTTGCAGCGGGCTTGCCTGCGCAAAAAGGGGAAGCATCCCGATTTGTTGGTCATGACCGCGACGCCCATTCCACGTACCCTTGCACTCACCGTATACGGCGACCTGGCCTTATCGGTCATTGACCAGATGCCTCCCGGTCGGCAACCGGTTAACACTAAAGTCATCGTCGATCAGCAACGGCGGCAGGCCTACCAAACCATCAGGAACGAACTTGTCGAAGGCAGGCAGGCTTACATCGTTTACCCCTTGGTTGAAGAGACAGAGAAAAGCGATCTCATGGCGGCGACCGAGGGCGCCGAGTTCTTGCAGGAGAAGGTTTTTCCCGATAAACGGATCGGTGTTCTGCATGGAAAAATGCGTCCAGCCGACAAAGAAGCGATCATGCGCTGCTTTAAAGCCGGGGAACTCGACATCCTGGTTTCCACAACCGTGATCGAAGTCGGCATCGACGTTCCCAATGCAACTGTCATGATGATTGAGCATGCGGAACGCTTCGGTCTTGCTCAGTTACATCAATTGCGCGGCCGAGTCGGACGCGGCCAGCATCAAAGCTATTGTCTGTTGATCAGATCGCATCGTTGCAGTGAAGATGGGTTACGTCGTCTTGACGTCATGGAGGCAACCACGGACGGATTTAAAATCGCCGAAGCCGACCTCGAGATCAGAGGTCCCGGTGAATTTCTGGGTACGCGGCAGTCCGGGTTACCCGATTTTCGTGTAGCCAACCTGATCCGCGACGGCCGTATCCTTGAACAGGCACGGCAGGAAGCTTTCAGTATTGCGAATGACCCCGGATTTTTGACCTCCGATCATTACGCCGAATTACGACAAGCTCTTAAGGACCGTTGGGGGGATCGCCTTGAATTAGCGAGCCTTGGGTGAGTATCAAAAATACTACCTGTCTGATGCAGGTTAAATTTTATATTGGTTTACATAATATATCTTATCCGACCCAACATTTGTTAGGGTCAATTTCTGCGGGGGTATCTCATGATACCTTCGCTGTCCTTTCTTCGTGAACAACTGACCGTTGAAGCTCTGGATGACGACCAGGTAGCCGTTACCGTTGTCCTTCCTGCGGAGCTGGTCAGATCCTACTGTTTCTTCCTTGATTCCCTTGCCGGGTTCTTTCGAACCACTGACCGTCACAGCACCATTGCCCGGGCTCTGGCTCGTACTAAATCCTCATCGATCAACCAGGAAGCTGAAGACCTGAAAGCTGCCTACCGTGATCGCCTGGTCAAGTCCTATGACAAATATGTTGCTGGCGGCCTCAACCACAAGGAAGCCATCAAGCATATTGTCTCCGACCTTCAGAAGATATCCCACCCTTGGAGAACTCGCGAAGTAGTTAGCTCCACCTTGAAGGCTGCTGGACGCTCTGGCTACACCTACCGGTCCCGTCGAGGGAATTAAAAGGGCCTCCAAAATGGGAGGCATACAATTTTGGAGGCCCATATCAATGGCGTGACAGATATCTTAACATCAACAAGGAGAGGATTGTTTCTATCAAGAAAGTGGCATGCCATCGATTCGTTTATATCTAAATTCGAACATATGTTGTTATCGCCCGACTGTCCGACCAATCGAGGCTATGCGACGATGCATACATACTCGACAATCAGCAGCAGTCTCATCAATACAGGCCTTTGAGGGATAAATTTCGTACATGGGCCTGTACTTTTTAGGGGTTAGATTAGGCATCACAATATTTGCTCCCCGGGACAAGCCCAACTCCCTGCCATAGGAAATATTCAAGGTTGCCAGAGCTGTTGTTGTCGGGATGTTTGCGGACGGGCACACAAGTCTCGTCAAGGCAATAACCCTGTATGGCATCTCTTCCGAACAGGGAACCTGTTCGCCGTCGGGTACCGTCATCAATTTATCTGCATATCCAAGGGGAGTACCTGTATGGGGAATGTAGGGCCCTACCCCTATCATGGACAAACCGAGAGACCGGAAAAGTTCGATATCATTCGCCAGGTCTTCATACGTCTGGCCGGGAATACCGACCATGACCCCACTGCCCACCTCATATCCGAGTTCTTCAAGCTTTTTAAGAAGGGCGATGCGATCGCCGCCTTTTTCGCCACACCGGGGATGTATTTGGTCGTACAGGCTCCGATTAGAGGTTTCAAAACGCAGAAGATATCGATCCGCACCGGCTGTTTTCCAACAGGATAGCTCGGCTCCGGCTCTCTCCCCGAGACTTAAGGTAATCGCCAGGTTTGTCTCCCTTTTTATTCTCCTGATAACGTTTTCCATCCATGCGGCGGACATCCCATAATCCTCACCCGACTGCAGTACTATGGTGCCATAGCCATACCGCATTCCTTTATGCGCACAGTCAAGGATCTCATCTTCCGACATCCTATAGCGTTCAACCGTCGTATTATCCGCCCTAAGGCCACAGTACCAACAATTCCTGTCACAAAAATTGGAAAACTCCAAAAGTCCCCGGAGAAGGATGTCGTCTCCGACATATTGCCGGCGGACATCATCGGCAGCTTTCCATAGTCTTGCGACTTGTCTTGCATCCGTGGTCTTTAACCAGTGAAGAATTAATTCCTTGGTCATTTGAATACTTCCTATCGTTTTAAAATTCGGCCACTTGAAATTGCCGATAACTTGACAATCTCACTTCACCCTTCCTCTACTGTCCCTTTATAGGCCCGGGCCAGCACTTCCACCGGATGAAAGACCGGATATGGCAAACAGTGATTGAACTGCAACCGGCAACTCATACAGTCCGTCACAATGGCTCTGGGGTTTTGCGCACGGATCTTTTCCATCAACGCTCTACCCAGGTCGAGTGACTTCTGGTGGAAATGTTCCTTGAAGCCGAAAACACCGCCCATCCCACAACAATCGTAATCGTTACCGATCTCCTGGATATCGAGTCCGGGAATCATTTTCAGGAGATCGAGATACGGCCGGCCGATTTTCTGCTCTCGCAAATGGCATGGAGCAAAATAAACCATCGGTCCGGATACGCGGGAATAGTCTGTATCCAGCTGGCCATTGGCCTGCAAACGTCTCAGAAACAGTCCGAAATCTTGGAGATGATCGGAGAGTTCTATTCGTTCCATGGGATTAATGGATGAAAAGTATCCGTCATCCTTCAGGATATTGCGATATGCGGACTTTCTAAGAGTCCAGAACTGGTTCTTCCCTTTTTCCGGCGCGGGAACCTTGATTTCTCCATCCCTGGCATCGACCGATTGTTGATACATTCCGGAGTAGTAAGCCCGGTCCTTGAGTAGGTTTTTTAAAAAGTAACCGCAGGTCGGGCAAGAATAGACCAGTTCATAGCCATCCCGGAGAGTTCCTAGCAAGCCATCCATATTGGCCCGAGCCAGTCCCAGGGTACGCTTACGGTCGCCTTCCACAAGATACGGCATGCCACAGCATTGCTGAGGGGGTACATATACCGTTGCGCCATGATGCTGCAATATCTCAACGACGCTGCGGGCTATGGCCGGAAACAGGTAACCTGCGGTACAACCGGCAAAATAGGCAACGCGGTTATTACCGTCTTGCGGGCGATCAAGACCATGCTTTGCCGCCCAACGGAAAAAATCATCTTTGGGAAAGACCGGCAGGTTCCGGTCGGAATGAATGCGGACCGCCTTTCGTAACACTGCTCCGGTGAATCGATTCGATTGCAAAGCCTGAGATAGCCTGGGAAAAGTTCCGCAAAGACGGGCCATGAATGGAACATCGCTGAGAAGACGGGTTGCCAGGGCCATGCCTTCCTTGTCGACATAGAGGCTTTTTGCCTCCATCACATCCATCGGTACCTGCGGACAGGGACACAGGCCGCAGAAAGTGCAGAGTTCGGCCAGGTAACGTAGCTGTTTTTCGCTGATGGGTATACCACTTTCCCGTTTCTGGTCGTTCAGGCGATAAAGTTCAATAAAAAAAGCGCAATCCTCCCCCATCATGTCACGACAAGCGTCGCAATCGGCGCATAGATGAATCACCTCACACAATATTTTTTCAGGGGTCCGCCCTTCCTGACGATCCGATAAGCTCATGTCGTTTTGCCCCTTCATTTAAACCCTTACCGCAATCCTTTTGAGCGCCTGAAGTTCCCACTTTAAAGTGGGAACTTCAGCACTCCTTTTCCTAAAACTTGGATCTCTTGAAATAATGGGTATGCAGTAAGTGGTGCGCTTTTTCACTGAGCGGTTTCCCCAGATACTTTTCATACAGTTCAACGATATAGGGGTTTTCGTGGGACTTTCTTTCCGGTTTGGCCAAATCCTCGTCATAGATCGCCGCCGTACGCTTTTTGAGGAGTTCGACATCGCCATGGTGGTAAGGTTGGCCGCCACCGCCGATACACCCACCCGGGCACGACATGATTTCAATCGCATGATATTGGGACTTGCCTTCCCGGATTTCTTCGAGAAGTTTCCGTGCATTTCCGAGTTTATGTGCAACGCCTATGTTCAAGGTATGAGAGCCAACCTGTACCTTCGCGGATTTAACGCCATCCATGCCGCGAACATCTTCAAAGTCTACTTTGTCCAGTTTTTCTCCCGTATGCAGTTCATAGGCGGTTCGCAAGGCGGCTTCGATAACGCCGCCGGTAACACCGAAAATGACGGCAGCACCGGTCGAATAGCCCAGAGGAGCATCAAAATCCTCATCGGGCAAGGCGTTGAATTCGATATTCATCAGTTTAATCAAACGCGCCAACTCACGGGTCGAAAGGGTAATATCCACGTCAGGATTCCCATCGACCATAAATTCCGGCCGGGAACATTCGTATTTTTTGGCAAGGCAAGGCATGATCGAGACCACAACCATCTTTTCGCGGGGGATACCGAGAAGTTCTGCGTAATAAGACTTGGCGACGGCACCGAACATCTGCATCGGCGATTTAGCGGTCGAAGGAACATCGAGGAGGTCGGGGAATTGATGCTCGAAAAACTTTACCCACGCAGGGCAGCACGAAGTCATGATGGGCAACTTGACTGACGTGTCGCCATCGAGATGCCGCGTCAAACGATCGAGGAATTCGGAACCTTCTTCCATGATAGTGAGGTCGGCCGCGAAGTCGGTGTCGAATACGTGGTCGAAACCTATTTGCCGTAATGCCGCAACCATCTTTCCGGTCACGGAAGTTCCGGCTTCGATTCCAAACTCCTCCCCAAGGGCGGCCCGTACTGCCGGTGCCGTCTGCACCACGGTTACTTTTTCAGGATCAGCAAGAGCGGTAACGACATCCCAAGTATGATCACGCTCAACAAGTGCGCCTACCGGACAAACGGCCGCACATTGCCCGCAGAAGGTACAGGCGGAATCTTCCAGATTCATCTCAAACGGAGGAGCGACCACGGCATTAAACCCCCTGTCTACACCTGAAAGAATGCCGCAAGTCTGAACATCGTTACACATGGTTTCGCAGCGACGGCACAGGATACATTTGTCCATATCGCGGATGATGGCCGGGGATGCGTCCCGGCGATAGGTGGACATGGCTCCTGAAACGCCGATTTCGCGAATATCGAAAGCTTCGGCCAGATCCTGCAGTTCGCAGTTGCCGGACTTGGCGCATACCAGGCAGTCCTTGGGATGGTCGGAAAGCATCAGCTCGAGAACGCTGCGACGGGCATTGAGAACGCGGATGGTGTTGGTTTTGACAACCATGCCGTCCATGACCGGAGTAGCGCAAGCGGGAGCCAGATTGCGGCGTTTTTCCACTTCAACAACACAGATACGGCAGGAAGCCGTCATGTTGTTGAATTTCATTTCGTCCATCTGCAGGAAACACAGGGTGGGGATGTGGACGTCAAGCTTTTTGGCCGCGTCCAGTATGGTGCTACCCGCCGGCACCTGAGTAGCTTTACCATCGATGGTTATATTCATCATAGACATCTGGAATGTCTCCTTTCGTTACTGTTTGATGATGGCGTCGAACTTACACTTGTCCAGACATGCGCCGCACTTGATACATGCAGCCTGGTCGATGACATGGACTTCTTTCGGCTTACCGCTGATGCAGTTAACCGGGCAGACTTTGGCGCACAGGGTACAGCCAACGCACTTCTGGTCCACAACAGTGTATTCGAGCAGTTCGGCGCAAACGCCGGCAGGACATTTCTTGTCGATGACGTGCGCGCGGTACTCGTCTTCGAACACGCGCATGGTCGACAATACCGGGTTAGGCATGGTCTGGCCCAGGCCACACAGAGCGGTGTCCTTGATGTTCACCGACAGGCTGCGCAGTTTTTCCAGATCTTCCTCGGTACCCTGACCGATGGTGATTTTGTCAAGCAGTTCGTAGATACGCTTGGAGCCGATCCGGCAGGGCGTACATTTGCCGCAGGTTTCGTCCATGGTGAAGTCGAGGAAGAACTTGGCAACCGACACCATGCAGTCTTCTTCGTCCATGACGATCATGCCGCCGGAACCCATCATCGACTGGCGTGCCACGAGGTTTTCGTAGTCGATAGGAGCATCGAGGTCTTTGTAGGTCAAAGCACCGCCGGAAGGTCCACCGGTCTGAACGGCTTTAAATTCCTTGCCGCCGGGGATACCGCCGCCGATATCGTAGATAACTTCTTTCAGGGTGGTTCCCATGGGAACCTCGATCAGACCGACATTGGCGATCTTACCGCAGATACAGAAAACCTTGGTGCCCTTGGAAGTTTCGGTACCGATCTTGTTGAACCAGTCAGCGCCCTTCATGATGATGGCCGGGATGTTGGCCAGGGTCTCGACGTTGTTCACGATGGTCGGCTTGTTCCAGTAACCGGCTTCAGCAGGGAAAGGAGGCTTGGTGTAAGGCTCGCCGCGGTTACCTTCCATGGAGTTGATCAGGGCGGTTTCCTCGCCACAGACAAACGCACCGGCGCCGTATTTCAACTCGAGGTCGAAACAGAAATCGGTGCCCATGATGTTGTCGCCCAGCACGCCCATTTCCTTGGCCTGCTCGATGGCCATTTTCAGACGGGCAATGGCCAGCGGGTACTCGGCACGGATGTAGATGGTGCCTTTGTTGCCGCCGATGGCGTAAGCGCCAATGGCCATAGCTTCGAGAACGCTGTGCGGGTCGCCTTCGAGAACCGCGCGGTCCATGAATGCCCCCGGGTCACCTTCGTCGGCGTTACATACGACATGCTTGATGTCGGACTCGTACTTGGCGGCAAAACCCCATTTTACACCGGTGGGGAAACCTGCGCCGCCACGGCCGCGCAGACCGCTGTTTTTCATCAGTTCGATAACGTCGGCAGGCTTCATTTTGGACAGGCATTTGCCCAGAGCCTGGTAGCCGCCGACGGCAATGTAAGACTCGACGGATTCCGGATCGATAAACCCGCTGTTGCGGGTGGCTATTCTAAGCTGAGTTGCCATAGCTGTTCTCCCCTTGTATTAAAAAACAACGCGCTCGTAGTTGGTCGAAATGACACCTTCGACCAGTTCGCCGCTTTTGATGTATTTCTGCACCAGTTCTTTAGCCTTGTCGCCTTTGACATAGCCGAAGGTCACAGGCTCCCTGCCGGGTAGAGTGATCTCAACGGTGGGTTCGGCGTAGCAGTACGTCTGGCAACCCACCTGCTTAAACACGACATTGGCGATGCCCTGGGCGGCACACTCTTCTTTCATGGCTGCCATAAGCTCTTTGCCGCCCGAAGCGATACTGCAGGTAGCCAGAGATACCCTGACGATTACCTTTTCGTTCATAGTTTTTGTTTTCGCAGCCTGCAGTTTTTCAGCTTTTTCCTGCAGATCCGCCAGAGAATTAATCTTGGTCATATCGTGTCATCTCCCTGTATTAATCGAAGTCAGCAATAATGTCTTTAACCTGGTCAGGCGTGACATTGGCATAGACCTTTTCTCCGACCAGAACAACCGGTGCCAAGGCACAGGCACCAACGCAGCGCAGACAGTCGATGGAGAACTTACCATCTCTGGTCACTTCGCTTACCGTAACACCAAGCTGGTTTTTGAAGGCGTCAACAACCTTATCAGCACCTTTAACGAAGCAGGCGGTACCCATGCAGACGGAGATGGGATGCTTGCCTTTGGGGATCATGGTGAAGAAGGTGTAGAAGCTGACAACACCGTAAACCTGGGCAAGTGATACTTCCATATGATCGGCGACGAACTCCTGCACTTCTTTAGGCAGGTAGCCGAACAGACTCTGGGCTTTGTGGAGAACCGTTACCAGATGGCCTTCCTTGGTGGGCAGCGTAGCTACGAAATCCGCAAGCTGCCGATACAGCGTTGCCGGCAACGTGGCACGATCCGGAATTCTGCATTCCCCGCTTTTCTGACATGTTGATCCTGTTTGCATAAATTCAATCTCTCCCTTCTGTGAGCCATGATGAAATTTACTTTCCCGGAGGCCTATGCCCTTCTGTATCGGGAAAGCCCCTTAAGACCCAAACGCATGAAATTTAAAATTAAAAATCCTTACCACAACTTGCAATCAAAGACGGCACCCCTTCTCCTTAAAGATTTCATCACCAACGGTTAAATCTGAAGAAAAAGGCCACTTCCAATGTCATGTAAGATAGGTTTTTTAGTTAAAAACAGACAGAGACAATCGTTACAAATTATTACGGTAACAGTTCTCTGAATAACGGTCTGTTTCTATAATTTTTAGAGAAACTGTTTTGTAAACGAAATACGGTGGGCAATACAGTCAAAATAATGGAAGATGCACTAGATGCAGAGTATGATGGCTGGTATAGAACGTGATGGACGTTCCACTTTCAGAAGGAAACATTGATGAATGATAAATTTAATGTATTACGCTCGTGAAATAGCAGGACACAAAGATTTCGGGGAAAAGAATTTCTTTCTCTGAGGTAATATCGACAAATGCAAACATGCCCATGACGAGAAGTATAGTCATGATTTGAGCCCAACTTTTTTTAGACATACCATAAGCCCTCTATTTCAGGTATTATTCAACTGTGGCATCCAAAGGCAAAAGAAATACTCATGGGGATAATGGATCTGGCTCCTTCGCGACTATACCCTATGGACATATTTCCATTTCTTGACTTTCAAAGGAGCATAATCCCATCAACCGTAAAGCGAGAGCATTCTCTACGGTTGTTGTATAACGCAATAGATATTGCCTGGTGTTGACCTCTCCGGTCCCGAGGTAAAAACATTGGCGCGAGAGTTCAGGAAATCCCGTCCTGAGACTGTCCCGCTGACACAAGGTAAGAAGTATCACTTTATCCATTTTTCCTCTTGATATTCTTATCGATCCATCTCGTGGCCATTACCGAAAACCGAACCTCCCGGAGTTATTCAAGGGTGGCGATTTGCCCGAACTTTGGATAATAGTGCGATGGGATATCCCGGTCACCGATGGTGGAGACCCACAGAGTTGGAATACCGGGATCGATGTCCGGACTGTTTCCCCGCAGGTCTGTCAGGTAAATTATGCAACCGGCATCGGGCACGTTTTTAGAGACCCACTCAAAAGGCGGACACAAATCGGTACCTCCGAACCCTGTCGCATTCAACTCCACAGGATATTGATCCGGGGTAAAGATCTGCGTTCCGGTTATGTCGCTATCGCAATAGACCACACTGACAGTGGAAGGATAACTTTGAAGGATATCGTTCAGTTCGGCCTGAAATTGATTCAACTCGCTCTGCCCGATCGAGCCGGAAGTATCCACGGCAACAACAAGAGGTTTGAGCCCGTTTGAGCAAAAACTCGGAAGATAGATCCCCTTGGCAATGTGGCGCCGGTTCGGTTGTTTCCACGAATAATCGTTGCGGCCCGTACGATCGATAAAACTTCTCAGCATTTCCCGCCAATCGAGAATAGCATGAACACTTTCGTTCACCAGACGTTCAAGGGAAGCCGGCAATTTCCCCTGAGCTTTTGCGGCCTGGGCAGCTTGCTGTATCGCAATGGTAATTTCCGCTTCTTCGCGTTCCCTCTCTGCCCTTGACAGCGGTTTGCCGTATTCGTTCCCGGCATCTTCGAAACCGCCGCATCCACCGGGATCATCCCGATAACCTTCTTCGTCCTCTCGACCGGTTCCCGCGTGTTCCTCCTCGCGCGCAGATCCGGGCAGGCGTTCATAAATTTGCTCTGCGGCAAGATTGGCGAATTCTTTTTTATATAAAGCGCCAGGCAACATGCTGAGACCTGCATCCTTAAGGATTCCGTTTATAGCGTAATCACCGGCTTTATTGAATTTGCCGAGATTTCGCCCTCCCCTCCTCAACGGATGAAAATGGGCAACATGCATAACCAGATGGGCCAGAACAAACACCACCTGATCGACGTGCAAAGAGTCGACAAACTGCGGGTTGTATCGGATTTCCCTTCCGTTGGTACAGGCGGTTTTGGTGTTTGCATCCTCATAAATCCGCATACGGAGCAGCAATGTAGCGAAAAAAGGGTGATCGAGCACCGTCCTCGCAATCGCTTTTGCCAGCTTTGAGGATTTTTCCATCGGTCATTCCTTTTGGATATTATCCTTGGCCCTCAGATCAAAAGATCGCCGTTAACTTTGGCCCAATCGGCAAATTCGTCGGTTCCGGCAAGCTTGGACTCGGCACGTAGAGCATCGCGCAACCAAACGACCTGAAATTCGGTCGGCAAGCGTTTCATATAGCGGAAGGCCCGTGAAACATTCTCTGAATTTATTTTCCGGCTCATGGCTCCACATAAGGCATAGAGCACTGAAGGCTCTCCGGGAATTTCAGCATCATCCGGACTGCACATAATGGCATCTATATCCGGAAGGTCCCGGCATATTCCTAAAAAAGAGGTGAATTCAGCAGCCGCGCCAAAACCTAATGCGCCTGCAAAAAAAGGCAACTCCGCTTCATAAGGCAATGTTCCCAGAAATTTACCGACATTCGCCCATACCCGCGGACACGGGAAAGAATTCCCCTGGGCCTTGGCATCAAAGGAATGAAGCAATTCAGGGCGTAGACGCAAAAAACTGCTAATCTCTACCGGAACATCGTTATCAACCGCCCAAGCACACCATTCATCAAGATCCACGGCTAATTCCAAGTGAGTGGCAAAACGGGAACCCAGGGCTTTGCTGATTTTCCTGCTAAAAGAGCCGTCCATTACCCTGTTTCCTGCAGCCAGTATTCTCCATCCATCGGGTAGGCAGTATTCGCCTAGCTTACGATCAAGGACAAGCTGCAACAACGAACTCTGAACAGATTCGGGCGCCTGGGACAGTTCATCGAGGAAAAGTACCCCCTCCCCTTCTGTTGGCAAGAAGTCCGGAGGATTCCATCGTGTGACGCTGTTATCAACGGAAGGAACACCCCGCAAATCGACGGGATCAAGAAGAACGGCACGTATATCGATTAAAGGTAAGCGCAAATCCGCAGCTACTTGCGCAACAATTTGGGATTTACCTATCCCAGGTGGTCCCCATAGAAACATCGGAACGTTAACGTGTAGTCCGCTCTTGAGAATGGTGATGGCCAGAGAAGGTTTGACCGTAACCGAGGACTCCATAACTTCTCCCCTTACATCGGTATTTAGGTTGGTGTGGCATCAATATAAATTCTCTACGTGATAACCGACAGCCACAGTTTCTGCACCAAAAGATGATAACAGTTACAAAAAACGGCATCTGTTATCGTCTTTTTTTAGACCAACTGTTTTTGCATAAAAATTACGGGAAGTGGTATTCTGTAGGACGATATACACGGGGGGTAGAATATGGACAAAACGCTGCTATACCAGGCTGTCTGCAAGAAAATTCAGGAAATGATCGGAAAGGGTACATTTCGCCAGGGTGAGCGGATACCGTCCATAAGGGTTCTCAGCAGAGAAATGAAAATCAGTCCCAATACCGTCATGGCGGCCTATGCGCAACTGGAAAACATGGGGCTGATCGAAGCCCGCCCTCAATCCGGTTTTTATGTCAAGCCCCAAGCCTTATCCCACGGGATTAAACGCTCCGGTGGCCTTCTACGGGAAAACCTGAAACCGAAACAGGTTGTTCTTGAGGACACAACGCTACAGGTGATGAACACCATTTCCAATCAAATGCTCTTACCTCTGGGCATCGGCATGCCCAATCCCGATAAGTTACCCATCGAAAAACTCACCAGGATGCTCGCTTCGGAATCAAAACGCTTTGGAATCCAGAGTATTTCCTATGCAGATGTCCAAGGGATCCCCCGATTGCGCACCCAGATTGCAAAACGCTCCTTTCTCGCGGGATGTTCCTTGGGAGCAGACGACATCATTATTACTTCGGGGTGCATAGAGGCAATCACTCTCGCCCTTCAGTGTGTGTGTCGACAGGGAGACACAATAGCCATCGGAACTCCCGTTCATCCCGCTTTTCTCAAGTTCATACAATGGATGGGATTGAAAATATTGGAAATCCCATCCTGCCCAGCCGAAGGTATCAACCTTGATGTTCTCAGTTATACCATCAAGCAAAATCACGTTTCGGCCTGCATCGTAATTGCAAATTTCAATAACCCGCTGGGCAGCCTCATGCCCGAAGAAAAAAAACAGGAGCTTGTCTCCCTCCTTGAAAGAAATAACATCCCCCTGATTGAGGATGATATTTACGGAGATTTAGCATTCGGAAAAGCCCGCCCCAACGCTTTGAAAGCCTATGAGCAAAAGGGCCTTGTGCTACACTGCTCTTCTTTCTCCAAGACCCTTGCCCCGGGGTATAGGGTTGGCTGGATAGCACCGGGAAAATTTATGCAGAAACTGATGCAGCGCAAATCTCTATCCAATATTGCGACGGCATCGCCGACCCAACTTGCCATTGCCGAGTTCCTGGTGAACGGTGGGTATGATTCTTATCTGAGGAAGGTCAGACGGACCTATGCCAAGCAAATAGATAGCGTTATAGAAGTCATCGGACTTTATTTTCCAGGAGGTACAATAGCGAGTCGTCCCCGGGGAGGTTACAATCTCTGGGTCGAGTTACCTGAAGGTTATGACACATACAAACTCTACGAGATAGCATTGCAAAATGGCATCAGCATCGCTCCTGGAATGATTTTCACCCTTAAAAAGAACTTCCGTCATTGCTTTCGCATAAACGCTTCCTATTGGTCAAATAGAGTGGAACACGGGGTTGAGTTCCTCGGAAAAGCGGTAAAGGACTGTAAAGTTTGAATAAAGCATTATGGTTTATGGAGGTTGTGTCTTGAAAAGTATCTTCGGATAAACGTGGGATAGAGTTTTCCGAGTCAATGAATCCATCCCGCCAGTATGGCTCCCAACGTCAGGCTGCCGACCAGAAACCAGAGCGTAAGCCCCAAAGCCATCGGAGCGAATCCGACTTTTTTCAACAACGATTTACTCAAACCCGCACCGATCAAAAACAGGGTAAGCACCAGGCATTGCTTGGCAACACCGGCGAGCATCGCATATATGGAAGCGAATTGTGGAATAAAGGTATGAATCATGGATGCGGCAACAAAGCCGATGATAAATAGCGGGATCTTGGCCCTTTTATCGGATTTGAGCACCAAAGCTGTTCCGAGGGCAACCGGTGCAATCCACATAGCCCGGGTCAGCTTGACAGTGGTTCCGACAGCCAGGGCTTCGGGGCCATAAGCCGCAGCAGCTCCGACAACACTGCTGGTGTCATGAATCGCCAGAGCGGCCCATTCTCCAAACTGATACTGACTCAAGTCAAACAAATGTCCCAGCGTCGGGAAGAGAAGCAAGGCAACAGCATTCAGGGTAAATACAGTGGCCAGAGCTATGGCCGTTTCATCGTCCTCCGACTTTAGAACGGGCGCCATGGCGGCTATGGCGCTGCCGCCACAGATGGCGGTACCGAAAGCGATAAGAGCGGCGGTTTTGGGACTGGATGGGAAAATTTTTCGTAGCAATTTACCTAAAACAAGAGTGAGAGTTATGCCGACCATGGTATAGACAACCGAGGCCCTGCCGACGCTCCAGACCTCTCCTATCCCCGATCCGAAGCCGAGCCCCACCACGGATATCTGAAGCAGTTTTTTGCTCCAGGCAGAAGATTCAACAGCCCATGGGTTGCCGAGAAAAATACTGAAAAGAATGCCGGCCACCAAACCCTCCGTCGTCGTGACAAAGGGAACAGCGCACAAACCCAACAAAACCAGAAACAGGCTCTTTCTCCCGAGTTGTTCTATCATGTGATTTTCTCCTTTCAAATTTTTGTTTGGAAAATAACAGAGCATGTATATAATTAAAACTAAATAATTCTTACACTATATATAAGGAACACTTATATCTATGAGTATTACGTTGCGCAAACTGGCTGTTTTCACCAAAGTTGCCGAAACAGGACAGGCTACAAAGTCTGGTGAGTTACTGCTAATGAGTCAGCCGGCAATCAGCATGGCCCTCAAGGAGTTGGAAGAAAATGCCGGCGGGCAATTGTTTATTCGCCAGGGACGTCGGCTGATTCTCAATGACCGTGGCCGGTTGCTATTAGAACCGGCGCAGGAAATTTTGCGAAGAGTCGCCCGCTTTGAAAACCTGCTGGCGGAATCAGAGCGTCAGCCGAGGGGACTTTTGAGAATCGGAGCCAGCACTACTATCGGCAATTATCTGCTGCCTTCCCTAATTGCCAGATATTCGTGTCTCTATACCGATGCCAAGGCTTCTCTCCAGGTGGGGAATACGCACCAGATCGAGGTTTCTCTCGATCGAGGGGACATTGATCTGGGACTGATTGAAGGACCCTCCCATGCCCCCCTTCTTAAAGCTATCCCATGGCGAAATGACGAGTTGGTGGTCATCGCGGGCCGGGAACATCCTATAACCAAGATAAATTCGGTAACTGCCGACATGCTTGAAAAAGCCAACTGGATAATGCGCGAACCGGGATCGGGAACAAGAGAAGTTTTTGAAGCCGCCCTTGCAGAATTTGGCGGCAGCATTAATATCGATCTGGAATTAGGGCATACGGAAGCTATCAAGAAGGCTGTTGAAGCTGGTTTGGGGATCAGTTGCCTGTCGCGACTTGCCGTTCAGCGAGAGTTGGAAAATGGATGGCTGGTTGAAATATCGACGCACCTTAACCTTACACGATCTCTGACCATCCTCCTGCGAGACGACGGTTACCGTACGAAGCTTCTACAATCTTTTCTTGATATGCTTCTGCTCAATGAAGTTCAAGGAAGTGAGTGTGCCTCCCGCAAAGCAATTCAAAAATAACCTGTTAGAGCCCAAGTCCAGGGCCAGATTTTTGTGTACATCGAAGACATCTGCAATCTGAATTGCAACATTGATTTAGAAAAGGCAGAATTGTCAATTCACTACTTGTCAGATATGACAGCCCATCAGGCAAGCCAGTGAACTTTCTCCTTGACCTTCCAACAATGGGAAGGTTTACCCTTCTTCCAGACTTGCATGAGAAAGGAGAAGCCATGTCGACCACAAAAAGAATGAAAGCAAGAGAATTAGGGATTAGGGGGATGAACTGCGCATCCTGTGTCGGACAAGTTGAAAAGGCCATCCGGAGTGTGCCCGGGGTGCTGAACGTTACCGTGAACCTTGCCATGCAGCGCGCCAAGTTTGAGTTATCCGAAAATCCGGCGAATGTCGCCGCCGTTATAAAAGCGATCCGTGCGGCCGGTTACGAGCCTGTCCTGCATACGGTCCAACTGGGAATCGACGGCATGAGCTGCGCCTCTTGCGCCGGCCGCGTGGAACGGGCTCTCAAGACCGTCCCTGGTGTCCTGGAAGCTACTGTCAATATGGCCACCAAGATTGCGACGGTGAACACCCTTTTCGCCACGACACCCTCCGCGACATTCATCGAGGCCGTCAGGACACTCGGTTTCAGCGCTGAAGAAATCGGCAAGTCCCCGGATCGGGTCGACCGCGAGCGGGAGACCCATGAACGCGAGGTTGGCACCCTGAAGCGCGCGGCCATTGTTGCAGCAATGTTCACCGCCCCGCTGTTCATTCTCGAAATGGGCTCCCATTTCGTCCCGGGTCTACATTACTGGCTGATGGACACCATCGGCCGCTCCAACCTCTTCTATCTCTTTTTCGTCCTGGCCACCATGGTGCAGTTGGGACCCGGCCGGCGTTTCTACAGCAAGGGGTGGCCGGCCCTTCAGCGGGGCGCTCCCGACATGAACACCCTGGTCATGCTCGGAGCCTCGGCGGCCTGGGGTTATTCGGTGGTGGCTACCTTCTTTCCAGCCGCCCTTCCGGCAGGAACGGTACATGTCTATTTCGAAGCGGCGGCCGTCATCATTACCCTGATCCTGTTCGGCCGCTATATGGAAGCGATCGCAAGAGGGCGCACCAGCGAGGCGATCAAGCGCCTCATGTGCCTGCAAGCAAAAACCGCTCGGGTGGTCCGCGGCGGCGAGGAAA
Organism: Syntrophotalea carbinolica DSM 2380; assembly: GCF_000012885.1. Lineage (NCBI taxonomy): Bacteria > Pseudomonadati > Thermodesulfobacteriota > Desulfuromonadia > Desulfuromonadales > Syntrophotaleaceae > Syntrophotalea > Syntrophotalea carbinolica. Next base: position 1,864,259 of record NC_007498.2, on the reverse strand, counting down.
TGGAGATCGCCGTCGAAAAGGTTTGCGTGGGGGATACGGTGTTGGTTCGCCCCGGCGAAAAAATCCCGGTGGATGGAGAGATCCTTGACGGGGAATCGTATGTCGATGAGTCGATGGTTTCCGGCGAGCCCATCCCGAGCCTCAAGGAAAAGGGCGCCGCGGTGGTCGGCGCCACCATTAACAAGACGGGCAGCTTCACCTTCCGCGCGACAAAGGTCGGGGCGGATATGTTGCTGTCGCAGATTGTCCGGATGGTCGAGCAGGCGCAGGGATCGAAACTGCCGATTCAGGCCCTCGCCGACCGGGTGACCACCTGGTTCGTGCCAGCCATCATCGCCGCGGCGCTGGTCACCTTCGGAACCTGGCTTTTGCTCGGCCCCGCTCCGGCGCTGACCTACGCCCTGGTCAACGCCGTCGCCGTCCTGATCATCGCCTGTCCGTGTGCGATGGGTCTCGCCACCCCCACCTCTATCATGGTGGGCACAGGCAGGGGCGCCGACATGGGCATACTTTTTCGCAGGGGGGAGGCGCTGCAGACGATGCGCGACGCCGAGGTCATCGCCATGGATAAAACAGGCACCCTGACCCGGGGCCGGCCGGAGCTTACGAACTTCGCAGCGGCCGAGGGATGGGAGTCGGGCGAAGTGCTTCGCCTGATCGCCTCGGCGGAGAGGCTCTCCGAGCATCCCATCGCTGAGGCTATGGTGAAAGGCGCGAAGGACCATGGTCTTCCCCTTGCCGAGGCGCAGAACTTCAAGGCGCATCCTGGCCTCGGCCTCTCCGCCCGGGTCGAAGGCAGGCGGATCGAAATCGGCGCCGACCGCTACATGAAGCAACTAGGCATCGACCTGCGGTCTTTCGGTCAAACCGCGGAACAGCTGGGAGATGAAGGGAAAACTCCGCTGTACGCCGCCGTAGACGACCGCCTCGCCGCCGTGCTGGCGGTAGCCGATCCGATCAAGGATTCGACGGCGGCGGCTATCGAAGCTCTGCACCGGGCGGGGCTTCGGGTGGCGATGATCACCGGCGACAATCGCCGGACGGCGGAAGCGATCGCCAGGCGCCTGGGGATCGACGAAGTCGTCGCCGAGGTGCTTCCCGACGGCAAGGTGGAGGCGGTCAAGGGCTTACAGAAGGAAGGGCGCAAGATCGTCTTCGTTGGGGACGGGATCAACGATGCTCCGGCGCTGGCCCAGGCCGATGTCGGGATCGCCATCGGGACGGGCACCGACATCGCCATGGAATCGGCCGAAGTCGTCCTCATGTCGGGGGACCTTCGCAACGTGCCGAACGCCATCGCCCTCTCCCGGGCGACAATCCGCAATATAAAGCAGAATCTTTTCTGGGCCTTCGCCTACAACAGCGCCCTGATCCCGATTGCCGCCGGGGCACTCTATCCCGCCTTCGGCGTTCTGCTCTCCCCGGTGATCGCCGCCATCGCAATGGCGGCATCGAGTATCTGCGTGCTCGGCAATGCCCTTCGGCTGCGGCGATTCCGGCCACCGATGAGAGCAGAAATCCGGCAGGAGGCGGGTCATGGATGAGAAAGGCACATTCACCATAGGCAAGGCCTCTCGTGCCTCCGGGGTCCCGGCCAAGATGATCCGGTACTATGAGGACATCGGGCTTTTGGCCCCGGTTTCCAGGGCGCCCAACGGGTACCGGGCTTACTCGGCAGAGGAGGTCCATAACCTCAAGTTCATCCGACGCGGCCGCGCTCTTGGCTTCCCCGTTTCGCGTATTCGCGATCTCCTTGCCTTATGGCGCAACCATGAACGTTCGAGCAGCGATGTAAAAAAAATCGCACTCCAGCAGATCGCCGAACTTGAAAAGAAGATAGCCGAGATGGAAGCCCTCAAACGAACGCTGCAGCAACTAGCGGATCGCTGTCATGGCAACAGCCGACCGGAATGTCCGATCCTCGACGACCTGGCAGAGAACAAAAGCTGAGTAGGCAGATTCGGTCAAAAAGGCGGACTTCTCGTATCCCCCAATATCACCATCCATCAGTCACCAAAAGCCCCCTTTCATCTGGCCAGGGGCTTTTGGTGACTTGAAAGAGGGGGACATAGGACAGACAGACTTTTGATAGTGAAGCCGCCGTCTTTTCCCTGTGGTACCCATTTAAAGGTACAGAGCCAAGATTGCATGATTTACCAAACATCCCAATTCATACCTGCCCCCAACGTCTCCGCATATGTTGGGATTCGTCCTTATTTGGATAAAGCATCAGAACTAATAAGTAACTCTTTACAAGCCACTTTAGCTATTACTTGTTATCCACCTAAAAACAAAGCCTTATAGTCAATTCCATGAGTCATCGATAGATCTCTTCCGCACATTTTAAGCAGCATCAGATCACCGATTTTTCACAACCACCGCACTAAACGGGATTCGTGATACGCGTAAAAAGGTGGCAGATTTTAAAAGAATATTTTTTTATCTAAAGGCTTGACATGTAAAGTTGCCAATGATAGAAGATGGATCAGTTCATGCCAACAAACGATACGAACCGATCCACTTTGCGCCGACGTTCCCTGGGCTACATAACGCCTGTGAGCTTTGAGTTGTCCGGAGAAACGGCACAAGTATTTTATCTTTTTAATGATCCACTAGGAGAATTCACTCTTTTGGATGAAGGGCCACGGTCTACCTCGCAGAAGATAAATAGGGTTCCTTCATCCTCAACGCTCGATTAGGAGGATTCAAAATGGCAGTGGTAAATCTCGCAGAAACTACCTACGGCTTTTTCATCCCCAGCGTTACCCTGATGGGTCCTGGTTGCGCCAAGGAAGTTGGCCCTAAAGCCAATGAACTCGGCGCTAAAAAAGCTCTCCTCGTTACCGATGCCGGCCTGATGAAGATGGGTGTAGCCGACACTATCGCCGGCTACATCAAAGATGCTGGTGTTGAGGTTGTCATTTACCCCGGTGCTGAGCCTAACCCCACCGACAAAAACGTTCACGACGGCGTAAAAGTCTACGAAGACGAAGGCTGTGACTTCATCGTTTCCCTGGGCGGCGGTTCTTCCCATGACTGCGCCAAAGGTATTGGCCTGGTTACTGCCGGCGGCGGCAACATCCGCGACTATGAGGGTGTGAACAAATCCACCGTTCCCATGACCCCCCTGATCGCGATCAACACCACCGCGGGTACCGCTTCCGAAATGACCCGCTTCTGCATCATCACCAACCTCGAAACCCATGTTAAAATGGCTATCGTCGACTGGCGCTGCACTCCGCTGATCGCTGTTGACGACCCCGTTCTGATGCTGGGCAAGCCCCCCGCACTGACCGCAGCCACCGGCATGGACGCCCTGACCCACGCCGTGGAAGCCTATGTTTCCACCATCGCTACTCCGATCACCGACGCTTGCGCCGAAAAAGCCATCCGTCTGATCGCCGAGTGGTTGCGTCCTGCCGTTGCCCTGGGCGCCAACATCGCCGCTCGCGATGCCATGTGTTACGCACAGTACCTGGCCGGCATGGCGTTCAACAACGCCTCTCTCGGCTACGTACACGCCATGGCTCACCAGCTCGGCGGTTTCTACAACCTGCCTCACGGTGTCTGCAACGCCATCCTGTTGCCGGCCGTTTGCGACTACAACATGATCGCCTGCCCGGATCGCTTCGCTGACATCGCCGACTTCATGGGCGTACCCACCGAGGGTCTGAGTGTCACCGAAGCTGCTGCCGCCGGCATCGAAGCCATTCGCGAACTGTCCGCTTCCATCGGCATCCCGGCCGGCCTGACCGAGCTGAATGTCAAAGAAGAAGACCTTAAGACCATGGCAGAAAATGCACAGAAAGATGCCTGTATGCTGACCAATCCGCGTACTGCTACGCTGGACCAGGTCATCGACATCTATAAGGCCGCTATGTAATTAAGCGACTTCCTACAGGAAAATGAAAAGCCCGGCCATTGGTCGGGCTTTTTCTTTTTGAGGGATTTGAAAACATTAGGGAGGAAGGAGTTTTATGACCGGCAACCGTTTTTGGAAATCTGCAACGGCGATAATAGCTCTAACATGACCTTTATCTCGATGAAAAATTATTGTACAATAGCCTCAAAATAAAATGAATGTTCAATATTCAATGCATTGTTTGTCTCAAATAACTATTTAAATCTAATTTACTGCCTGATATTTAATCAATTTTCGAATATTTCCCTTTTGAACAGTCCCAGACAGAGTTCTCTCCTACAATAACCTATTAGCCGGAGGCAGGTCAGAGACCCTTATGAAAAAAGCCCCTTTTAAGGTCGAAAAACTGCCATCTGTAAGGCGTCTTCCCACTTATCTTCAAATTCTCCGTGAGTTGTCGGAAAGTGGCGAAGAATATGTTTCGTCTGTCTATCTTGCAGAAAAAACCCAAGCTCAGCCGATCTTGGTACGTAAAGATCTCGAGTTGACACAGGTCAGTGGAGTGCCGCGAATCGGTTACCCCGTAACGGAGCTCATTAAGGGCATAGAGGATTTTTTGGGATGGGGGAAAGATTTTAATGTCTTTCTGGTTGGCATCGAAAACATTGGGGCCTTCCTCCTTAAAAACCGGGCATTTCTGGAAACCGAGATTAAGATTTTGGCCGCCTTTGACGACAATCCGAAACCTTTCGGAGAAGTATTCCACGGAGTACCTGTTTTTCCGACCACACGTTTGGGTGAACTGCTCCAAAGAACTCAGGTTCGCATGGCCATCCTTTCCGTTCCGTTCGAAAAGGCTCAAAAAACAACGGATTTTCTCGTTGCTTCCGGTATCAAAGGGATCTGGAATTTCACCCCTGCAAATCTTCTTGTTCCTGACGATGTCGTTGTTCAAAAAGAAAACTTCACCCCGGGGCTGGCCGAATTGACGGTAAAAATGAATCAACGGGACAGAGATTTTTAGCAACCCACATCATTCTGAGTAATTCTTACTGTCATGCAAATACATCTGTTGCTTACGGCCGCCGTCTTCAGTTTCCCTCTTAGAGACCTGAATAACTGGGTTGTTCCCATTAACCTTACTTTTGCGAAATCCTGTAATTTACCTGTTTTATCAAAATCACCATCCGATAATATAACCCACAATGCCGATTAAAAGGCCTACGGAAAAGTTTATGGCTTTGATCCTGAGAAAGTTCATACGCGAATCGGCCAATAAAGGCAGCATGCCGTGTCCGTCTTGAACAATGGAACTAGCCATGAGAATACTGAGAGGAACAGCTCCTTGGGTAAACAGTGTAAGAAACACAAGATGTGGGCCTGATTCCGGCACCAACCCGATAAGGCAAGCAATGGCCAATAACAGCAACTGGTTCTCTCTCATCCACCCCGTAAAATGAAAGTAATCCACGAGTACATGCATGAGAAACAGGGCCCCAAAAGTCCAGAGAAACACGCGTTGAACGTGTACCTTTGCCAGGTGTTCCCAAAGATGCTCCTCCAGGAAATGATCCGGTACTGTGGACACAATGAACAGGCCCATCCCAGAAGTCAAAAACAGACTACCTTTAATCCAGTTCCAATCCCGGGGACCTAACTGTCCGCTCAGCAGGCCAAATATGAACAGACACAAGCCAAGTGACATCGCGCCCCGAGCAAGGCTACAATGCCTCCATTGTTCTGCGATGTGGCCGCGGGGGAAGCAATGACAGATCTCTTCCTCATGAAGGTCAAGTTCATGGCATGCTCCTGCCCATTTTGCTGCTTTTTTACCGAACAGGAAGTCGGTCAATACCCCAGCGGCAATTCCTATTATAAACAGGACGAAAAAGATCAGAAGGGCCGTGCCGGGTATCATGGACAACATAACAAATGACTCGTCACCGCTAGTGGCAATCATTGCAGCAACCACCGCCCCTAACGAAACAACCCGATGAGAAAAAAGAGAGACAACAGTGAACGCCCCTAGACAACCAGGAATGGCCCCCAGCAAGGAAGCCAGCAGATATTGTTGCCAGCGACTGCCACGCAACCCTTGTTGCCATGTTCCCTGTGTAAGCACATTAAGATATTCGATCACCAGCATCATGACAAAGACAAAGCCAGTAATCATTATGGCGTGAGTTAGGCTTTCACGAAAAAGCGCGATCATATTGTCTCCTGGAGGGTAATTTTCTTACGCCTTTTTATTATTTCCAGGCTTTTTATCTACTCACTGAAAATCAGGGTGCAAAAAAAGACACTCAAACTGGAGTGCCTTTCCCAACAAGCAGATCCTATGATCGACGACAATTTAACGACAAGCAAAGATAGGATTACATACCACCCGTTTTAGGTGACAGCGCCACTTGGTCCCCCTCTTTTAAGACGCTATCCAAGGTGACCTCCTTGTGGTTCACAAAAATGATCTTAATATCATCCCCATTAAGATCGAGTTTTTTAACCACATCCATTACGGTACCCTTGTCAGGAATCTCACAAGGAGTACTGCCATGATAATCACACGTTCCTTCTTTTGACAGATTGGCGAAGCATTTTACGTTTACTTTCATCCTCTGGTCACCCCCTCTCTACCCACGTACTCTTTAAATTTATCATTTACGCAGTCCTTCTCAAGTTTATTTTGGAAGAAAGGACACTATCGATAAAAGGGTTTTGGGGCACACTCGTTATTTAACAAGAAAAAGCGGAATTTTAAGAGGTTAGTTCGGTTCCGGTCCCTGCGGCCATTGTCTCATTTTTTCATTTTGAACTCGCATGGTGCCCATATTCCCGCTTCAGTTCCTGACAACCCCCATGATTTTTTCTGCAATATTCTGAAATATCCTGCCGGTTTCAGAATCAGGCGCCAATATCATCAGCGGCACTCCAGAGTCGCCGCCCTTTCCTATTTCCAAATCGATGGGAATCTTTCCTAACAACGGTAGTCCGAACTCTTTACTTAATTTTTCACCCCCACCCTGCCCAAAAATCTCAATCGGTTTTTCGCTATGACCGCAGAAGAAATAGGACATATTTTCAAGCAACCCAAGGATACCAATGTTGAATTTATTAAATAAGTCTATAGACCTGCGAACATCGGCCAGAGCCACTTCCTGTGGCGTGGTAACCATCAGGACAGTCGCACCGGGTATGGCTTGCGCCACCGTAATGGAGGGATCTCCGGTGCCGGGTGGAAGATCCACCACCAGATAGTCCAGATCGCCCCACAGAACCTGCCCCAGCAATTGCCTGATCGCCTTGGATACAAGCGGTCCTCGCCAAACAACGGGCTTGCCCTTATCGGTAATCATACCTAACGACATGATCCTGAGTCCGAATTTCTCCACGGGAATCATCATGCCATTTTCCCAGTCCGGCGAATCATTGAGTCCCAGCATGACCGGTACACTCGGTCCGTAGACATCTGCATCGAGAAGGCCAACCCGGTTGCCCTTTGCTGCCAGACCAAGGGCGACGTTCACCGCTGCCGTGGTTTTGCCCACCCCACCCTTGCCGCTGGCCACGGCCAAAACATGACGTACTCTGTTCAGACCGACCAATGGATGTTCTGGAAAAAGTTTCCGAAGTTCTTCCTTCGTCAAAGTCGTCAGTTTTACCTCAACTTTGGAAACGTCGGGCAGATTCTGCAGTACTTGCCTGATCTCCGCTACGATGGCCTCTTTTTTGGGACATTTGGAAGTGGTGAGCGCCAGGGATAGTCTGACCAAGCCTTTTTCTACGAAAATGTCTCGAATCATGCCGAGATCGATAAGACTCTTATTCAGTTCCGGATCCTGAACGACCTTGATAGCTTCAAGAATGCTTTGTTTGTCAGCCATATCGAGCCTCCCTTCAGGTTTGAATCCATCCAATCCGCCCTTGTTGTTAACCTCCTGATGTCGTTGGATTTCTCCCCCTGTCCTAGAACTGATAAGTCATCCCCGCGACCCCAGTCGACACCCGATCACCTAGCTTTTCACGAAGCAAGTCGACAGCCGTTTCACCTGTGCAGTGACAAGCAACCACCGTATCCGTATCCAGCTGCCGCAAAGCTGCTATGGTTTCATCCAAACGTTGACGATTGGCGTTGTGCAGATGAAACCCGCCGATAACAGTCCGAATCCTCAGGCCATGATTCAGGGATCTGATGTAGTTCAGCGTATTTACCAACCCTGCATGGGCACAGCCAACACAAACGATGAGTTCATCGTCCTTACGAATCCAGAGCGCGAGATCATCATCAATAGGGTCGGCGATTTTCGCCTCGGGATTAAGGTAAAACGGACCTCCCGGGTCCTCAAAACTTGTCTCGCGGGGTATCGGACCGGTCAGGCCGATTTTATCCGACAGAAAAATCGGTTGTTGAACCCAGTGAAGTTGTTTAGAAGGTAATTTATCAATAGCCATCATGGATTTACGTGGCATTTGAATGGATTTGGAGGTTCCATTGCTCATGCTGTAGCGCGGCTGAACCATACCGGGATGACCATAAATGTGAACATTATGAGCCCGTTGCAAAACATAAGGCAGACCGCCGGTATGATCGTAGTGTCCATGGCTTAAAACCAGCATATCCGTTTTGCTCAAATCGACACCAAGAGCATATGCGTTGTTCTTGAGGGCACCACCCTGCCCTGTGTCAAATAAAATACGCTGGTCATTTGTCTCTATCCAAAACGACAAGCCGTGCTCGACAATAAGACCTTCACCAACCAGGTTGTCGACAAGGATCGTGATTTTTACATCAGCGGTTTGCATTGAAGTTTCCGACCTTTCATAAATTTAGCTCCTCTCAGTCCATCATCTCCATATCAACAACGGCATTCGTTTCAAGTCAACATGAGGGAGAACCGGTGACATTGATCCCAAAACAGTCAGTTGGTCAAGAACTTTAGAATCATGTAAAGCCAAGGTTGTTCCAGATGGCTTTGATATCCTCGACACAGGGAGCATCCGTTTCCACTACCGCCTTTTCGCCCATCTGGGCTTGGGTGATCGAACCGTCGTAACGGATTCGGCCGGCAATCTTTGCGCCTGCCTGCCGTGCAGTATCCTCAATGCGGGCCGTCATCTCAGGGTTTATGTCCCATTTATTCACACAGATCGCGGTGGGAATCTGAAAATGCCGCGTCAGGGAAAGAACCCGCTCCAAATCGTGTTCCCCGGATACCGTAGGTTCCGTAACCGCCAGCACCATAGTCGCTCCAGTCACCGACGCGATAACCGGGCATCCAATCCCCGGTGGGCCGTCAACAATGACTAAAGGGTGATCCTTCTCTTTTGCAAGTCGGCGGGCTTCCTGGCGAACCGTAGAAACAAGTTTGCCGGAATTTTCCGCGGCTATACCCAGCCTGGCATGAACCATGGGGCCGCAGCGGGTATCTGACACCATCCATTCGCCACAAAGTCTCTCGGGAAAATCGATGGCCTGTTCCGGACAAACGTACACACAGACGCCACACCCCTCGCAGGCAACGGGATCGATGGAAAAAATCGGTTTCCCTGTCTGTTCGGCGCTTTTTTTAACCGCGCAAAAACGGCAATGGACCAGGCAGGCGCCGCAACCGTTACATTTTTCCGCGCGAATAACAGCCTCATGTCCGGCCCTGAATGCGTGGCTTGATTTGACCGAGGGTGATAGAATCAGGTGCAGATCAGCAGCATCCACATCACAATCGGCGATGACCGGGCGTTCGGCAAGCATGGCGAAGGATGCTGTTATACTGGTCTTTCCTGTACCACCTTTACCGCTGATAATTACCAACTCCTGCATTTCTTTCGCTCCCTATATCTGCGCGTTCCTGGTGCCTGAAATGATGTACAAGGCTGCGTCGGCTTCTTTGGCGACAGTTGAAACCTCGTTGTTATCAATGCGAAGAAAATATTCGGTATGCACTGTGAAAAATGCTGTAATCGTTTCCTCCACAGCTTTTAGATCCGTATGTTTGATTTTGGTCATATAAGAACTGGGATCTTGCATTTTTTTCCTGAAAAACATGGACGCCGGGTTCAGCAACATGGCGATAAATTTGCCGTTGGGTCGCAACACGGCGGCTGTTTTCTTAATCGCTTCTCGGTAGTTGTCGACAAACTGCAAAGAGGCCACATAAATTACCGCATCAAAAGAATTGGCAGGGAAAGGCATATCCTCTGCCCGTGCCACCACTGTTCTGATTTTATCCGGTGCGCAGCTCAATGCTTCTTGGGATATGTCCAGCCCCGTGACACTGAAACCAAGCTTGGTCAATTCTCCTTCAAGAATCGCCGGGCCACATCCCACACTGAGGATTTCGCCGCATCCTTCGAGATGCTTGACGAGGTAAGCGAGTTCCAACCGGAAGACCTTTTGCCAGAATTCACTTCGACAGGTTTCAAGATAGCGTTTGCCACTATTTCCGTTATCGGTCATGAGATTCCCTCACCTTCTTTGGAAACTTTCTCAGATAAAAGGTGTGACCATCGTATGTTGTTTTCGTGAGTTTCCCTGTGGCCAGCAACCGGTCTACAACAGCCCATGAAGCTCCAGCCCTGGAAACGAGCATCCGTACAGCGGATGATCTCATCGGATGCACAGCGGTTATGCCCAAAAGATCTTTTTCCACCTCACTGGTAAAGGCAAAATCATCGCCTTCATAATCGATCAGAATCTCCACCTGTTTCAATCTGTCCGCAAACAGTTGATATGTCCAGTTAATGGTCTGGTCGTTCGGGATACCTACCCCTTTCTCTGCCGGAGGACGGGTGGGAACGCTTATATAGCTTAGAGAAGGCTGCAACTTATGGAGAAATTCAGCGACCCCTTGCACACATCCGGGATTATCATTGACTCCCCTGACAAGCATTGTTTCGGTGACCAGTTTGCCGGTAAACTTTCTGCTGAAAGTAAGAATACCATCCAATATTCGGGACAAGCAGAGCGCCTTGTGTGGGCGGTTTATCTTCCGCCAGATAAGTTCATCAACTGTATCAATTTTTACCGAAACCCAATCGGCCTTCGCCAACTCGTTGCGCACATCTTCACGCCACAGAAGAGAACTGTTCGTGATGACACCAATCGGGATATCCAGATTTTCCAAAAGGTGAATTTCTTCGCCCAGGTTCTTGTCCAGGGTGGGCTCTCCATCAGGCACGAAGGTGAGATAATCGACGCATCCTGAAGCCACTCGAGTGTTTTCCAGGCGGTTGTGAACCCCCTGCAACAGCTTTTCAGGTTTATAGAAGGCCTGCCGGGCATTCTGCATCTTTGTCATGCGACCCACTTGGCAGTAAACACAGGAATAAGTACATCTCTTGGCCGGTATATTGTTGATCCCCAAGCTCATTCCCAGTCGGCGTGACGGAACAGGCCCATAGACATATTGAGTATCGCTGGCTGTCATCATTTCACCGCACTACGATTGTTCCGAATGCTCATTACAACCTTCAGGCGGTCTGAGTATTGAACTGATGCATGGTTTTCTCGATCAGTCCCTGAAACAGTTCCCGGTATTCAGGCAAGGCATCAACAATCAATTCTCCGCGGGAGTAGGCTTCCGCAATCCGTCTATCATCGGGAATTTCCAAAAGTACCGGAATCTGTTGTTCTTTGCAGAATTCATGTACCCGATTGTCGCCAACCCCGAACCGATTGACAACCACCCCGAAAGGAATGTCGATTTCCTGCATCATAGCCACGGCAAGCTTCAGATCGTTGAGCCCGAAGGGCGTTGGCTCCGTAACAAGTATAGCGAAATCGGTATCCTGCAAGGTGGCGATCACCGGACATGAGGTCCCGGGCGGTGCATCGAGAATCGCCGGAAGGCCCTGTTGCAAGCGGTTCTTTACGGCACGGATCAAGGGCGGAGCCATGGCCATCCCTATATCAAGCCGACCTTGGACCAGGAGGATGTTTTCCACCTCTGAAGTCTCGACGGTACCGATACGCTTGTCGATTTCGCCAATGGCTTTTTTAGGGCAGACAATGGAGCAGCCGCCGCATCCGTGACACATCTCGGGAAAAATAAGAGGCGTCGTGCCGAAAGAAACAATGGCATGATACTCGCAAAATTTGGCGCACTCGCCGCAGCATTCACAAAGTCCCTCATTGATTTGCGGAACAGGGATCGTAACCACGGTCTGCTCTTTCGGTTCAGACTGCAAAAAAAGATGGGCATTCGGCTCCTCCACATCGCAGTCCAATAGCTGTACTTTGGATCCGAGCATATGAGCCAGATTGACGGACACCGTCGTTTTACCGGTTCCCCCTTTACCCGAAGCCACAGTGATAATCATCGGCCCCCTCCTTTGCCCCATTGCTGGATTCCAGCCGAAACCGCAAGGTGCAGTCCGAAACTATTCCGGAAGCGAAATGTCGGCACAAGAGATCTCATTCCCAATGTCCTTCGACATCTGCGGCATTGGACTCTGTGAGTTTTCCCTGTTTGTATGCATCGAGCGCTTCGCCCACGGTACCCGCTTCGGAATAAAAAACCTTAACCCCTGCCGCCATCAGAACGCGAAACGCTTTAGGACCACAGTGACCGGAGACCAGAGCCTCGGCCCCGGAATTGGTCACTGTTCCCGCTGATTGAATACCGGCTCCCTGTGCCGCGTTTAAATTCTGCTGGTTGTCGACCATCTCGAATGTTTCATTTTCCAGATCATAGATGAGAAATTTACTGGCTCGACCGAAACGGGGATCCAGAGGTGCTGTGAGTTCGTTTCCCGATGTTGTGAATGCAATTTTCATTTTTTTATCCTATCTGTTTGCTTTAATTGTACGATTCCATGATGTCGCACGTCTCCGCCATAAGCTGAGGTGCGAGATCCTGCATGCCTGACTGTTCCCAGAAAGGTAATCGGTTGTGGGTTTCAAGATACTTCAATGGAATCGGATGGGTCCCGATAACAACCGGCAATTCGTAATGTTTTTCGATGAATTCCTTAAACTGTTTTATATGAGGACAAGGTGGATACCCTACCACCAACCCGGTTGCCAGATGGACAACGTCACACCCATTTTTCAAAAACTCGGCAGGAACATATTCCACGTTTCCACCCGGACAGCCCCCGCAACTGGCATATCCGACAATTTCAATCGCCTCGTCGGTGGCATACATAGAAAAACCGCCATGACGTTCACGCAAAGCCCGGAAACATTTGCCCCCACCGCAATCTCGGTAACGGGCACAGATAATGATGGCAATTTTTTTCATTTAGGTCCTTTGTATTGTGCTCCAAACTGGGAAAAAATTGGATGTATTCACCCGTTGCCACTTGAACAGGTATCGCCTTTTTGAAAGATCGCAAACGCCACTGCTGCGCTGGAGCTCACACCGGCGCAGCAGGCGTTGTTTGCTCTGAACGGCAATTATTCAGCTACCGTTTCCTTTTCAACCTCGGCCAGGCGCTTCTTGATCAACGCCAGTTCCGCCTGCAGGTCCTCAGCCTGTCTCTTGAGTAGTTGCTTTTGCATGTCCTGATCGGGTTGATCTGTGGGGCCATAAGGGACGCCATAACCAGCGAAGCGCGCACGACCCGGCAGACCGGTAGCATGGAACATGTTGCGCCATCCGCGACCCCTGCCGCAACTCATGCCGTACCCCCATCCCTGAACAGGATTGGCATAACCCGGCATTTCAAATCCGGCGCAGAATCCCGCTGCTCGTCCGGTTCTTGCTCCCATTCCTCTCGGTCCTGTTCCATCTCCTCTCGGCATATCCACTTCTCCTTTCTTGAAGGATGTTGGCTATTGCCTTGCCATATTGCTTCCGCACTTGGGGCATTTGCGCTCCACGCAAGGCACCCCGCGTTGATGAGGCTCTTTTTGCCCGCATTGCGGACAAATGCAATAACCCGTAGGGCCGGCAGCTTTCGGGCCGCCCATGCGACCGGCTCGCCCGGGAGTTTGGCCGCCTTGCCCTCGCCCGCTGCCTGCACCCATGCCACGTCCACTCTGTTTCATGGTATCGTCCTCCTTTTGTCCCTCGTGCATCATTCTGAATCGCCGTCCTCCTCGTCCGTTGCAACCTGGCATGTTAAAGGAACAACTATCCAAATCGCCACTACGCCAGCACCGTATAACCTCGTCGAGATCACCGGCAACAAAAGGGATCACCTGAATCCCGTAAGCGTTGATCAACTCATACATCGACCTGGAAATCGCACCACAAACCAACGTACCGATACCCAATTCAACCAGTCGAAGAACCTTCCGGACGGGCAGACCTTCTGCCAGAGCTTCCTGTGCCTCTCGGACAACATTTCCGGATTCGATATCGGCAACGTATATCTGGTGAGCGGTGTCGAAAACCGGTGCGATGCGATTATCCCAATGTGCAAATGCTATCTTCATTATGAGAACCCTTGGGTGCTGGTCATCGTTTACACCCATATATAGAGCAAGTGCAGTGCCAAATATGGCCCACGACTTGTTAACGCATAACCTATTGATAATAAAGAATATATGTTCTGGTCGGAAGCTGTTCTGAAGGGAGTGGAGTAGACAATTTGCTACTCTGGGGTAGTGCAAGGGGTGCAAGTTGGCTACTGTGGTTTCTTCCGGTTGGCGCGGCCATCCTGCGCGGGAAGTGGGATACCCAGCTTCTTCATTTTACGGAAAAGCGTGGTCTTGTGGATGCCGAGTTCCTTCGCTGCTGCCAGTCGGTTGAAAGAATTTCGTTCGAGTGCGGATCGAATAGCCTGGACGTCGAGAATATCATGGGCGGATCTAATATCGGTATCGGTATGCGCATCCGATGCAGCCCCATGCCCTGTCAACTCCTTGGGCAGATGTTCAATGCCGATATCCCCGTCGCTGCAAAGGATGAAAGCCCGTTCGACAATATTTTCCAGTTCACGAATGTTGCCTGGCCAATCGTGGGCCATAAGCAGAGACAATGCCTCCGCGGTGATTCCCTTCACGGATCTTTGCTGCAATCGATTGAACTGGACGATAAACTGCTCTACGAGAAAGGGGATATCTTCTTTTCGCCGGTGCAGCGGGGGCAGTTCGATACGCACCACATTTACCCGGTAATAGAGATCTTCACGGAAAATTCCTTGCCGAACCTGGCTGGAAAGATCTTTGTTAGTCGCTACGATAATCCTGACATCGGCGTTTTCGGAGCGGATCCCTCCGAGAGGCTCGTATGTGCGTTCCTGTAGCACGCGCAACAACCTGATCTGGAGGGCGGGGCTTATCTCTCCGATTTCATCGAGAAACAGGGTCCCTCCCCTGGCCAAAGCAAAACGGCCCGGTTTATCCTTGTTGGCGCCAGTGAAAGCTCCGGCTTTGTAGCCAAACAACTCCGACTCCAGAAGCGTATCGGGCAGCGCACCGCAATTGACCGCGATAAAGGGTCCCTTGTGGCGAGGGCTGAGAGAATGAATTGTCCGTGCCATCAACTCCTTGCCGGTGCCGGTCTCTCCAAGGATCAGCACCGTACTGGGACTGGCGGCAATAGCGGGCAAAACCTCGAAAACACGCTGCATGAGAGGACTTCGGCTGGTCAAATCGCCAACCCGGAATTTACCTCCGAGTTCCTGACGCAGTGCCTCGATTTCAGAAAGATCGCGAAAGGTTTCCGCGCCACCTATGACATTACCGGCGGCATCACGCAAAACAGCCGTGGAAATACTGATGGGAATACGGTCGCCATCCGCGTTGATGATGTACCCGGATTTACCGATAATGGGTTCATCGGCTTCCATGGTTTGCCTGAGTGCACAGGCGGTCCCGCACAAACTGGAACGAAATACTTCCGAACAGCGGCGACCGATTGCCTCTTGCCGCGAAACGCCTGTGATCTCTTCGGCGGCTCGATTAAACGAGGTAACGCGCCAATCCATATCCACGGTGAACACCCCGTCCGATATGCTCTCCAGAATAGCTTCGGTCATCGTATGAATTTTGTATCCAGGCTTCTTTTCACTATTCATCCCGATGTACTCCCAAAAATCCGATCCGGTTTATGCGCGTAAAATAAAAACACTGGCCTTTATTTCTAATGAAAAGGGTAACAGAATAAAAACTCAGGGTCATTTCGATTATCATCCCACACCGGTCAATTTAGGGCAAGAGATGAGGCATCTCATCGCTTTGCTATGCAATTCTCTGTATCGGATCGAAAAAATTCCACTCCTGCAAAGCTCAACACCCACCTCATGGAATGTGATCTAACTACCTATATAACAACATTAAAATAATCGTATCCAACCAACGGTATTCAAACATAGTCAATAAGGCGAACACATCTTGCGGCTAAAAAAAACTTGCTAAGTGTATCTTGCATCTGTTATTTCGTATATAACGTTTTCCATATAGGAGGATTAAACATGGATAAAAAGAAACACATTGTAGTAATCGGTGGCTCCGCAGCGGGCCCCAAAACAGCAGCCCGGGCCAAGCGCCTTGATCAGGATGCCGAGGTAACCATCATTCAGATGGCACCGGAACTGTCGATGGCATCCTGCGGTTACCCCTATTTCGTCGGTGGCGTGTTCAATGACCGCAATCAGTTGTTGAGCACCCCTTATGGAGAGGTACGGGATCCGGATTTCTTTTGGAATACAAAGGGTATTACGGCCCGCACCAGCACCGAAGTTACCGCTATTGACCGGGAAAAGCGATTGGTCACCTGCCGCAACCTTGAAACGAATGACATTGACCAGGTGCCTTACGACAAGCTGGTCATCGCTACCGGAGCCACAGCACGCAAACCCCCATTGCCTGGAATCGATCTGGAGGGGGTTACGACGCTGCAATCAATGAAGGATGCAGACTTTTTGCGTAAAATCCGTGACGATAAAGACATCACCAATGCAGTGGTCATCGGCGGCGGCCTGATCGGTATAGAAACCTGTGAAGCCCTGCAGCTATCCGGGATAGACATCACGGTTGTGGAACTGTTACCTCAGATTCTCATGTTTCTTGACTGGGAACTGGCCAAAATTCTTGAAAACCATGTCAAGAGCAAGGCGGCCAACGTATTGACGGATATCGGCGTGGCCGAATTCATCGGCAAAGATGGAAAGCTAACCGCCGTAAAACTGGCCAACGGTACCGAATTACCCTGCAACCTGGCGGTTATGGCCATTGGCGTACAACCCAACACGCGATTGGCCGATGAGGCGGGTCTCAAGATCGGTCCTACCGGTGGTATTGAGGTCAATCCGTTCATGCAAACTACCGATCCCAATATTTACGCTGTCGGTGACTGCGTGGAAATCAACCATCGCATCACCGGCGCTCGAACCCGCGCCCCTTTCGGCGATCTGGCAAATTTACAGGGCCGCGTAACCGGAGAAAACGTGGTGCTCGGCAACACGGCTCAATTCCCCGGAACCATCCATACCGGCATCTGCAAGGTTTTCGATTTTTCCGCGGGCTCCACGGGCCTGTCCGAGGCTAACGCAAAAGCGGCCGGATACGAAAACATCGTCACGGTTATCAACGCAAGTCTTGACAAGCCGGAGTTCATGGGCGCCAAGCTGCTGATCTCCAAACTGGTAGCAGATGGTCGCACAGGAAAGATCCTCGGCGTTCAGTGCGTTGGTCCCGGCGATGTCAGTAAACAGATCGCAACCGCCGCTATGGCCATACTCGGCAACCTGACTGTGCACGACCTGGTCAATGCCGATCTGCCTTATGCACCACCTTTCAGTCTCCCCATCGACCACTTCATCGCCTCTGCCCACTTGCTGGAGAATAAGATGAAAGGCAGGCTGAACGGCATCTCTTCTCTGGAAATGAAAAAGCTGCTTGACAGCGAGTCTACTCCCTTTATCCTCGATGTCAGGACACCAGACGAATACAACATGATGCGCATCGGTATCGGCGAAACCTTGATTCCTATTTCAGACCTGCGCAATCGACTGCAAGACCTTCCGCAAGACAAAGATCAGGAAATCGTTTGCTACTGCAAAATTTCCTTGCGCGGTTACGAAGCTCAGAGACTCCTTGAAGCCCACGGTTGGAAAAACGTCAAGGTGCTTGAAGGTGGCGTAATGGCGTGGCCTTTCGGTCGGGAGAAATAGTTCTCAAAATCCGTAAGCGTTGAAATTTACGGTCATGCCGCACAAGTGTCATGGGAGGCATCTTTCCCGTATTTATATCCCATTGTCAAAAGATCTGATTCCAACGGTTGCCCATACGGTAATTCGTATGGGCAACCATCAATAAGACCCGCCATCCTCTGGAGGCCCTATGTGGAAGATCCTAGGCTATTTGCAAAGAAATCTTATCTGGACAATCCCCGCCATGATGCTGGCCGGTTTGGCAACCGGTTACCTATTCCCGGTGGCGAGCCTGAGAAGTACTATCGTGCCCCTGACTTTTCTCATGGTTTATCCAATGATGGTCAACTTACAAATTGACAAGGTCTTTTCCGCGACTGGCCTGCGTTGCCAGATTGTGACCCAGGCCATCAACTTCGCGCTGATCCCTTTTATCGCCTACGGACTGGGGCAGTGGTTCTTTGCCGACAGGCCACTGATCGCTCTTGGTCTGCTATTGGCCGCTCTGTTGCCTACCAGCGGTATGACCATCACCTGGACCGGTTTTGCCAAAGGGGACATCAATGCTGCGATCAAGATGACGGTCATCGGTTTGGTGGTTGGCTCCATTGCCACGCCCTTATACGTCCAATCCCTGATGGGTACAGTCATTGAAATTCCTCTATTGGAGGTCTTCAAACAGATAGCACTGATCGTTTTCGTCCCAATGATACTCGGTTATTTGACGCAAAAAGGATTGATTCGCAAATACGGTCGGGAAGTTTATCAGCGGGATCTTAAAAAACGATTCCCCATGGTCTCGACTCTGGGCGTGCTCGGTATCGTCTTTGTAGCCATGGCGCTTAAAGCTGACAGTATTCTCCAACAGCCGGGAACGTTGCTGATTTACCTTTTCCCCCTGGCCCTTTTATATTTCATCAACTTTGCTCTGAGCACTTTGGTCGGAAAATTGTTTTTTTCCCGTGGTGAGGGCATCGCGTTAATTTATGGTACCGTTATGCGCAATCTGTCCATCGCCCTGGCTATCGCCATGACAGTATTCAGGGAAAACGGAGCGGAAATCGCAATCATTATTGCCCTAGCCTATGTCGTTCAGGTCCAGGCGGCAGCGTGGTACGTGAAATTTTCCGACCGCATTTTCGGTTTAGCCCCAGAGGGATAAATGCATTGAACGGGCGGCTTGATACCATAACTGCCAGGTCCCGCTTTTTCGTGACAGACCTAATAACCACGGTTTTCAAGGAACAGTTTTTTGTTCTTGTAAATGTCAGCCATATCAGATTTCAGCTCCTTTGAAGGTTCCTAGTTGTAACTATGGGTCGAAAAGGAGCTGAAATATAGGCCAAACAGCCGAATTTGCAGCCGGATCGTGGATAGTCCGACAGACTCCTAGGCAGGACTCTCGCCGTGAACTTTCCCGGTCCATCGGTCAAGCCAGGCAGCATCTGCATCAAATGGGTTTGTATTCATCGCGAAAACAAAGAAGTATGGATAGTGTTTGTGGATGTAATCCATATACGCTACCCACTGCTGAGTAAGCAGGCCGTAAGCGCGTTCGAGATCTTGCTTCGTGTGCTGCCGGTCCTCTTCAGAGAGATCTGTCAGGTCTCGAGCGGCAAGTTCTTCGGTAATATGGAACACCGCCATAAGGGATTCCGTAAAACTCTCGTGTTCAAGAAGATTCGGATTTTGAAGAAGGGAGACCAAGAACCCCCGACGGTCGCGTAGAAACATCTCGAGGTTGCCAAGATTCACCTGCGCCAGATCTATGTTGCCGCGATATCCCGAAATCTTAGCGTTCGCTGCTTTAAAATCCGGGGCCTGTTCGTTGCAATCCATGACAACAGCGTTGCGAATCGAGGGAAGCGTTGTATCGGCACTTGACAAATATGCTATTAAGGGTTTACCGAATTCACTGAAGAATGTTTCAATTACCATGTTCAATTTTTGAAGTTTAGACCGTTTGTCCCATTCGTTAAGAAGGTGATGGATGATCATTGTAACAAGCAAAACTTCAATAAAAACAAAAGCCACATCTCCGACCAAATAAATGAAAATGTGGTGGGCATCATGAAATATCAAGTAATGCAAGGCATAGAAAAATACCGACAAAAGCAGAAGGAATAATCCAAGTAATATACGCCAGTTTAGCAACTGTTTCATGTCAGACTCCTTATCCAATGCTAGCAAGATGCAGGTAACAGGTTATGGTTTCTTTTGAATAGTTCTTCTAGTAGTTACATAGACGAGGCGTGACCAAGTTTTTGCTTGGCATCTACTGCGTTTTGGCATCATTTGTTCTCGAATCGCATATTATCCGTTGTCGCACGGAAGTTTTTATTTTCTCTCGCTTGCTGATACTTCAGATAGGTGCATTTCGGTAAAACTTGAAATCATAAGAATTCTTTCACAAACCTTTCCCCCGCCAAATATTGTGAAATTTGCAGGCCGCCAGAAACATTGTCACCGTAAACAAAACCAGCATAAAGAAGTTCAGCCAAACGGGGAAATACGCCGATTGCCCGAAACCAGAGCGAATCAATGAACTGGCATAGGATAACGGTGAAATCGGTGCAAGCCACCGGGCCCAAACAGGCATCTTGGCAATCGGTATAAATATTCCACTCACAAAAAGCAGCGGGAGTCGCACCAGGTTCGACAGCAGCATGGTGTTAGAGGGGGTTCTTGCAGGGAATGAAGACAGAAGCACCCCTAAAGAAGCAAAGCTCAGTGCAGATATGATGATTCCAGCAATAAGCAGCGACATGTTCCTGACAGAGGCATCGGTAAGAACAAGCCCCAGTAAAACCGGAATTGCCGAAAAACAGGCTCCGAAGATGAATCCGCTAATGACGTCTCCCGCCAGTATCGCGGGCAGCGCAACAGGCGTTGATATCAGACGTTCATAAGTCTTGCCGCTCCGTTCCCAGGGAGTTACCAATGGTCCGACCGCGCTGGAAGTAAACCAAAGTGCCATAGCAACCATGCCTGGAACAATATTTCCTGTCGCGATAGGACGGCCCATCTTGAACGCAAGAAAGAAAAAAACTGGAAAAAGAACCCCGAAGATAAGCACCGGCGGCTTCAGATAGTACAGTCGCGCATTCTTCTTAAGGATGACCAGCGAACCATGCAACTGGTGTGGCCAACGCTGAACCGTCTCCCTTTGATCCGTCATTGCACAGGGTTCTCCTTTTGCCCACCCGTAAAGTGTAGAAATACATCCTCCAGACTGGGCTTACGGTTGCAGAGATCCCGGATTTCCAGCCCCCTCCTGTCTGCCAGCCGGATGACCTCGGTCAGCACGTGGCCAGGCGACTCGGTGTACAACCGAAAAACCCCATTGTTCGCATCAATCTGTGAGACCCCCGGCAGCGATTCGAGCTCTTCATACCCGGGCATGATCCCCCCAAAACGCACTTCAACGAATTGACGGGAGCTCATGGCACTGCGCAGTCTTTCCGGTGTGTCTATGGCAACAATGTTTCCTTTGTCGATAATCGCTACACGGGTGCACATCTCACTGGCCTCACTCATATTGTGCGTGGTCAGGAATACCGTAAGACCCTTCCGGTTCAAATCGCTAACTACACGGCGTATCAGTCCCGCACTTTGGACGTCCAGTCCGCTAGTAGGTTCATCGAGAAACAATATATCCGGATTCGTTACCAACGCGGCACATAGCATTACTCTTTGCCGAAGCCCTTTGGAGAGTTCGCAGGCTTTCTGTTTCTTTCGCTCCGTCAGTCCGAGTTCGTCAAGCAGACGCGCAGCTTCCCGGAATCGTTGATGTCGTGCAACACCGTGTAATTCTGCCATGAGCATGATATTCTCCCAGACAGAAAGATCGCGGTATACATTCGCCTCCTCGGGAACGACGGCGATGTGCGCTCGGGACAGCACCCCCTCTTTACGGATGTCGTGGCCCTGTATGGTTGCGGTACCCTCCGTGGGATCGATCACGCCTGTAAGCATGCGAACAGTTGTCGTTTTGCCGGCTCCGTTTGGCCCCAGAAATCCGAAGATCTCGCCTTGATAAACGTCGAATTCTACGCGGTTCACTGCGACCAAGTCGCCAAACTTCCGTGTCAGACCTTTAACCTTAATAGTTGACTTCATTCCCCTTTAATATCCTTGCTAAACACCGCAATGGCCTCCTTTTTTCTGAGGCCCTCCCCCCCCCCTCGTTTCAACTCTAACATCTATCTGAAAAGTCGTTTCGAACCTTTACCAAAAAATAGGAAAAGGGACAGCAAAATCGGCGGATGCCCAGGAAACTATGGGGCATTTAACACGATACGAGGAATCCGTATTTTCCTTAATAAGACATCACTACTTCGAATGACGGGCGCCCTCTCGAACGAGTTCCACGCGGACTGGTAAGCACGTCAATGTCGGAATATTACCGACTCCCACGATTAACTGTGCTTCTTTAAGGATGAGACCATATCGATTCGTTGATTTTCAGCGCCAATCAGACGAAACGAAATCTGCAGCAATCTTTTAAACTTGCTCTTGGTGGTAAAATGTTTTGCTACAATTGACTCTAATCGATGAGATTTGGCGAATCTTGACTTAACGGAAAGGTGCCGGGAGAGGCTTGCAAGAAAAATTCCCCGAAGCGATTTTTACCTTCCCAAATTGCCAATCTCGTTAATACTTCCGGTTACTTTAAGAGGCCGTTTTCTATCGATGAAAAGCAGGAGGTGCAGAAACTTTTCAGCCAGTACCGGCACGGCATGATCCCCTTGAACGTGCAGATCAAACTTCTGAACTACTTATGTGCGTAAATACCGCCTGCCCTATCCGGCCGAGCAACTCTATCCGAACCCTATCCAGTTGAGCAGCATCTGCGCACGGGACTTAAAAACCTGACTCACGAAGGAGGAACAATATGTATCCGGCCCTCAATCCGTTGGTGCTTAGCCTCAAGGAATCCGCCACCCTGGCCATCAATCTCAAGGCCCTCGAGATGCGCCGCCAGGGCAAGGAAGTGTTTCATTTCGGCTTCGGTCAGTCTCCTTTTCCGGTACCTGAACCGCTGCAGCAGGCCCTGCGGTCCAATGTTGATAAAAAAGATTACCTGCCGACCCGAGGCTTGCCCGAGCTATGCCAGGCTGTAGCCGGCTTTTACCAACAGGAGTTCGGTTATGAATTTGCGGCGGAAAACGTCTGCATCGGCCCCGGTAGCAAAGAACTGATTTTTCAGACCATATACCTCATGGAAGGACCGCTCCTGGTACCGGCTCCAAGCTGGGTCAGCTACGGCCCTCAGGCGGCATTGCGAGGCAAAGAGATCGTACCCATCCCGACCCGGCGCGACAACGGCTACCGGTTACAACCCGAAGAACTCGATCGGGCCTGCAACCGCCTCGGCCAGTGCCAGAAGCTGCTTATACTCAATAACCCCAACAACCCTACCGGCGCCTTCTATCGTAAAAGCGAAATCGAAGAAATGGCCGCGATCTGCCGCGCCTATCAGGTGGTGGTCATCTCCGATGAAATCTATGCCATGCTCAATTTCACGGATCGGCCTCATTGCAGCATCGCCCAATACTATCCAGAAGGGACCATCGTAACAGGCGGCCTGTCCAAGTCCTTTGCTGCCGGCGGTTACCGACTCGGAGTGATGCTGGTTCCACACGGGCTACAACTGGTGCTTGAAGCCCTCAAATCGGTGATCAGCGAAACCTTCAGCGCCGTTTCCGCACCAATCCAATACGCCGCCCTTGAAGCCTACGGCAATTTCGAAACAGTGCGACCGTTTGTGCAACGCACCAATGAAATTCATCGCTGGGCGTGCGAATATCTGCATCGGCGTTTTACCGGCATGGGGCTTAACTGCCCGCGTCCGGAAGGTGCGTTTTACCTCTTCCCCGATTTTCAGAATCAGCGCGAGGCTCTGCGCAAGCAGGGGATATTCACTGGCCGCCAGTTATGCGATCTACTGCTCGAACAGGCCCGTGTGGCAGTATTGCCGGGATCCGATTTTTATCTGGGCGCAACCGAGCTCGGAGTACGGGTCGCCGGCGTCGATTACGACGGAGCCGCCGCCCTGAAGGCCTGGCCCGGTTTCGAGCAAATCAACGACGTTCTGGCAGAACGGCTCTTTCCGCGCCTGGTTGGTGGCTGCGACCGTCTGGAACAGTTTCTCTCTGAGTTGTAAGGAGGGTTTCTCGGTGAGGCTTTAAAGACCTTCAATAAGATCGTATATTCAAGAGACAAAGAAGCAAGCTCTCTGCCCCTCTACTCTACGAGACCCCCGCCTGTTGAAACGGGCGGGGGTCTCGTGTTTTAGAGCTCGTACTAACTAACAGGATAGTTGCTCGAAAGTCTACATCACGCCATACCAAAGCCCCAGAGTAGACCGATACCGACAAATACAGCAAGAAGCAGATTTTCTACCGATAGTCGCTTGATCCCGCGCAGGTAGTTTCCATACCGCAAAACGCTGCTGAAATCATTCGCCTAAGATTTCCAAGGCTTTTCGACATCATAATTTGATAGAAAATTTGAATGAGATGTACGATCGATAAGAACAAGGATGGGTTATATTGGTTTAGCGTTAGACAAACTTCGACCCAAGGCACGGGCTTTCTCTATAGGAAGATCGTCAATGCAGGTGGAATAATGATTATAAGAAGATACCAGACCGATCAAATCAAACCCGCCAGCACTTAAAGTTTTTAACAGATAGCAATCCGCAGGGCGATTGCTTACCTGGTTTATAGAAGCATGAGGCGTTTTTTTCTCCGAGCACACCACAACAGCCGACCTGCCATGATGCCAAGGGCAGGTTTCCCCTTTGTTATTTTTAAAATTAAGAGATGCGGAAATGCGCTCGAGCAAGTGAACGAACCTCCCACCCAGGGCATCCGGAGTCGTACTTAATCCTACCACCAGCGCATCGGCCGCAAAGACCATACGACCAACCCGGTGTGCATCATCTTCAGGCAGAACACAGTCTCCATGCGGACGGCACCTGTGGCACTTTTTGCAGGTGGCAATATTCAATGCGGCCACATCTACCCATTGGATCTCATGAGACACTGAAATCTCATCGCATAGGCACTTGAGCAGAATATATTCTCCCAAGTCATCTTCAGAGCAATCGCACAGGATAACAGCGGTCATAGTCTCCTCTTCAAGCGTAGGAAATCAGGTTGAATGGGACTCATTATTATAACCACAGATTAACCGAATGCAAAAACTATTTCTTAGAATGGGAAAACCGTTTGCACAAAGAGCACCAGCGGAATTCAATCTTGTGTCACTCAGTTACCTCGGGTACTTCGCATGGCACCTGGGCCGAAACCGTGAACAACGGTCCTCTCATTCTTGCCGGCACGACTGCCTTTCAGACCGCATTTCAGGAGTAAACGTTCAATCAGGCCAAGTTTGCGTTGCTGGCGGGGTTGACGAAAAGGAATAACTTTGCACTTTCCCATACATACCTCCCTGCTTAAAAACGCTGATTACGTGGCGGGATTCGCGATCCTCTTTTATACATATAAATCAAATGATGAAAATGGCAAGGCTTGCTACCTGCGTAGCCACATTAAACGCCCTGTTATACAGACAAATAGTGTGAGGAGTGAGGTGCGATTATGGATACCACTCCGAGCCTTATCGCGAAGGGTTCGTATCCCTTGTCATTTCAAAAAGGAGCTTGTCGTGGAAACACCATCCAAAATGCACACCACTGTAAATATCCTTTTTACCGCCGCTGCTTATGCCGACATTTCCCCAGCTGACCTTCTCCAGATCACTGCCGTTGCCTTGGCCGAAAAGCGTTGTAATTGCCGTTACCTGCGAACTGGGGACTGCATCGCCTGTCGCGAAGCTGATTATCTCCATGAGATCGACGGCATGGTTTCTGATCTCTCCGCCGCCGTGGTTCACATTGTCGAAGACTGCCAGATCCCCGGTGCCGACCTGGTGGTGCTGCTGCCGCTGATCGTCGACAGCTTGCTGAATAGGAATCCTGCCGCCCGCATCTGCGACGGAGATGCCATGTGTCCGCTCTGTACCGCTGCCAGGGAACCGGATCTAACGGCCCGAACCTTGGCGGCTTAATCGATAAACGTCAAAATACAAAGGAAAAAGCCCCCGCGTCATGGTTGGCAAGGGGGCTTTCTTTATGCTGTAAAAACACGAAAACCTCCGGCGGCATGCCAGAGGCCTTCATGATCGCTGCGTCGGCCATCGCAACGAATGAGTTACCCGCTTAATTTTCCCATAATGTATACGGCTTGGCAAGGCACGTTTGAAGATTATTGCCGGAATCGGTGGGGAATGGCGAACCGAGCGGCCTACCAGTATATCGAAGCGTCGACTGTTACTGAAAAAGTGTCCAATGGAACACAAACGCAACCATAGAACGCCAAGCCCGCCCACTCACGAAACTCCAACCGGAAGAACAGCCAATTGCCCAGATACACAAAAGCCCCACCACTATGGCAGGGCTCATGCTCGTTACGTGCCGCAAGCACACTAACTCAACAGCTCTGATATTCCAATTCCGACTGAGGCAAAACAATTGGATCCTCCTCGAACGGAATAAACAGTAAAGAATTATTCTCACCTTTGCATCCAGGTATCCATACAAAATTCTTAAGGGGCCTTCCTGACCGTTAAGCCGGGGGTGACGCGCAGATCCCGGACTTTTGCTAGATGGAGGTCAATTTTTTAGGATGAAAAATCCCCCCCCATGTAATTCGAGATCATAACCTGCGAGCGTTTTTTCCGGACGTGGATATTTTTTTAAACGAGTTTAATGCAAAGGGCAACTGAACGACAACCAGAAAACGTAATCACCCAGAACGCAAAAAGGCCACCCATTGCTGAGTGGCCTAAGTGCTTGTTTTTGCAAGTCGCTGAATGGTCGGGGCGAGAGGATTTGAACCTCCGACCCCCTGCACCCCATGCAGGTGCGCTACCAGGCTGCGCTACGCCCCGTCAATCAACGAGGTCGGATTATGCTGCATCCGACAGTAATTGTCAAGGGAAAATTATTTCTTTTTCCCCAAAAAAAAACCCTTAAAAATCAAAGAACTTCAGGGTGTTAACCAAAAGCGGCTAGACGTTGTAGACATTTTCTCCCGACAGAATTCTGATGCCGTTATCCTGCAACACCTTAATGGCATCGTCAGCATTGTCGAAGCGGAAAATGATGACGGCATTTTCCCCTCTGCGTTCCACGAATGCATAGAGGTATTCGACGGTTATCTGGGCTATATCGAGCTGATTAAGTATTTCCGCCAGCCCCAAAGGCCGATCGGGAACCTCTACCGCCACGACATCGGTTTTGGTGACTGTAAATTCATGTTCGGCGAGAACCTTCTTCGCCAAATCAATTTTGTCCACGATGAGACGCAAAACGCCGAAATCGGTAGTATCTGC
Organism: Syntrophotalea carbinolica DSM 2380; assembly: GCF_000012885.1. Classification (NCBI taxonomy): domain Bacteria; kingdom Pseudomonadati; phylum Thermodesulfobacteriota; class Desulfuromonadia; order Desulfuromonadales; family Syntrophotaleaceae; genus Syntrophotalea; species Syntrophotalea carbinolica. Next base: position 1,836,958 of record NC_007498.2, on the reverse strand, counting down.
CAAGGACAAGGCCCGGATATTGACCCCCGACTTCCCAAGCACCGTGGTTACCTCAGCAAGACGACCGGGGATATTTTCAATAAAAATGGAAATCTGCTGAACCTTCATGCGACCTCCTATGCTTCAAGATATAGGTGATTACTTGGGACGTTGATCAATAACGCGCTTGGCTTTTCCCTCTGACCGCGCCAGGGTTTTGGGCTCAACCAGGCGAACTTTGCATGTAATGCCAAGAAGTTCTTTAATTTCCTTGCGTATCCGGCTGGACAGATCCTGAAGGGGTTTGATGGCATCCGAAAAGGTCCCCTCGTTGACTTCTACCTGAACTTCCAGCGTATCGAGATTTTCCTCCCGACTGACGATCAGCTGATAATGAGGCTCAACCCCTTCGATCCCCATCAGAACGCTTTCAATCTGCGAGGGGAAAACATTCACCCCGCGAATGATGAGCATATCGTCGCTGCGGCCACTCATGCGTTCCAGACGACGGTGCGTACGTCCGCAACAGCACGGCTCCACAATTAACCGGGTGATATCCCTTGTCCGATAGCGGATCATGGGGATGCCTTCCTTGGTTATCGTGGTAATCACCAACTCGCCCTGCTCTCCCGGTGGCAATACCTCGCCGGTATCGGGATTGATAATCTCGGCGATAAAATGATCTTCCCAGATGTGCAAGCCATGCTGCGCTTCAATGCATTCGATGGCCACGCCGGGGCCGAGAATTTCGGACAATCCGTAAATATCGATGGCCTTGATATTAAGCTTTTCCTCGATCTCCTTCCGGATCGACTCACTCCAGGGCTCCGCACCCATGATACCGACTCGCAAGGGAAAACTTTTGATGTCGATATTTTGTTCGGCTGCGATCTCGGCAAGATACAGACTGTAGGACGGGGTGCAGGTCAAAACCGTGGAACCGAAATCCTGCATAATCATGATCTGTTTCTTGCTGTTGCCACCCGACATGGGGATAACCGCCGCGCCAAGTTTTTCGGCACCGTAATGCGCTCCCAATCCCCCGGTAAAAAGACCATAACCATAGGCATTATGAATGACATCCCCGCGTCCGACGCCCGCGGCCCCGAATGACCGGGCCATCAACTCGGACCAGATTTCGATATCGCGCCGGGTATAACCGACCACGGTCGGTTTGCCGGTTGTCCCGGAGGACGCGTGAATCCGCACGATGCGTTCCAGGGGTACGGCAAAGAGCCCGTAAGGATAATTGTCGCGCATGTCCTGTTTCAAGGTGAACGGCAGGCGCTGCAGATCCGCAAGCGATTTTATTTTATCGGGTGTTACCCCCGCCTTTTGGAAGGCATTGCGATAAAAGGGCACCGTAGCGTAAACGCGTTCCAGAGTATGTTGCAATCGTTTAAGTTGCAGCGACTCTATGGCTTCACGCGGAAGGGTTTCAAATTCCTCGTTCCAGAGCATGATAACCTGCCTCCTATTAACTGCAAGCGAGCGCGGCACGGCTGCCCAACGTGAAGGCCTCGAGGTTCGCCTCCAGGAACCGTTCGGGCACCATGCAACGTAGCGTATCAGTCCAAAGTTGATTATCTATAGGCAAAGCACCGGACATGGCACCCAGTAAAGCCATATTGACCGTGCGCGGATTGCCGACCTGCTTTGCCAGATCTGCGCCCTTTACCAGCAACGTATCCGGGAAAGCCTGTTGGATTTTTGCTTGAACGTTATCCGGGTAAGTCTCTTTTCCAAGAGTAACCGGTGGCGGCAAGATCTTGAGATCATTGACTATAATCTTGGCACCTTTGCGTAGCAGGGGCAAATAACGATAGGTTTCGAGCAACTCGAAGCCTAACAGAATATCCCCTTCCCCCTCGGGGATGATGGAGGAATATACCTTGGTGCCGAAACGAATGTGGGACACGACACTGCCACCGCGCTGTGCCATACCATGAATTTCATTTTTTTTAACATCGTATCCGGCCAACATAAGCACCTCGGAAAGAACTTCGCTGGCCAACAGGATACCCTGCCCGCCCACTCCGGAGATAAGAACGTTGGTTACTTTATCCTTCACTGTGGCCTCCTATGGCATCAAAATGACACATCTGCGGGCACAAACCGCAGCCGCAGCATAACAAGGGATTGATCACGGCTTTCCCCTTGTCCCCGGCGTCAGGCTGCCATTCGATGGCAGGGCATCCAAGTTGAAGGCAGGCCTTGCACCCGGTACACTTTTCAGCGTCCACTTTAAGCGCAGCCTGTCTCTTCACAGGATCGCGTTTAACCAGCATACAGGCACGGCGGGCGATGACCACGGAAACCTCCGGGCGCTCCATTTCGGCCTTGATCACGGTACGCGTATGATCGATATCGTAGGGATCTACCACGGTGACATTCTTTACCCCGACGCTACGGCAGAGCGCTTCAATATCAATGCGGTAGGATGGATCGCCTGCCAGAGTATAACCGGAGCCGGGGTTTTCCTGACGACCGGTCATGGCAGTAGTACGATTGTCCAGAATGAGAACGGTTGCTTTGGAATTGTTATAGACCATATCCATCAGACCGTTAATCCCGGTGTGAAGGAACGTCGAATCCCCGATAACCGCCACAATGCGCTGGGCCTCCTCGGCATTGAGTACCTTGGCCATGCCGGTAGCGTTACCGATACTGGCGCCCATGCAAATGCAGGTATCCATGGCCGACAGGGGTTCCATAAAACCGAGGGTATAGCAACCTATGTCGCCTGTTACAAATGCCTTGAGGCGATTAAGAGTCAAAAACACACTGCGGTGAGGACAACCGGGGCACATGTTAGGCGGCCGGTTGGGCAAAGGTTCCTGGGGAGCATGAAACGGTACGTCTTCTTTCCCGGTTAAAGCCTTTTTCAAGCGTCCGGGGGTGAGCTCGCCACAGATGGGCAGGATATCTTTGCCATGTACCGCAATACCCATGGCACGAACCTGTTCTTCGATAAACGGATCCAGTTCCTCGATCACATACAGGGTATCGTAACGGCTGGCAAAATCCCGAATCAACTGTTTAGGCAAGGGGTACACCATCCCGAGTTTGAGAATATCCGCTTCCGGCAGAGTCTCTTTGGCATACAGATAAGAAACGCCGCTGGTTATAACCCCGATTTTGCCCTCTCCGATCTCGATGCGGTTAAAAGGTTGCTGGCAGGCCCATTCCTCCATGCGGTGCAGGCGATCTTCGATAACCACATGTCGTTTGCGGGCATTACCGGGTAGCATGACGAATTTGGCGGGATCTTTTTTAATCGATGTATCCGGCAGCGAGGTTACCGGTTCGCCAATTTCAACCACCGACTTGGAATGGGATATACGTGTGGTGGAACGCAGAAAAACAGGCGTATCGAATTGCTCGCTGACTTCCAGTGCCAGACGCGTGAAATCAAGGGCTTCCTGGCTGTCTGCCGGCTCGAACATAGGCATTTTGGCAAACTTGGCATAGTTACGGTTGTCCTGTTCATTCTGTGAAGAATGCAGTTCCGGATCATCGGCCGTCACCAGCACCAGCCCGCCACGGACCCCCGTATACGACAACGTAAAAAGCGGATCGGCTGCGACATTCACACCTACATGCTTCATAGCGACAAGTGCACGACCCCCGCCAAAGGAAGCTCCGATACCGACCTCGAGCGCCACCTTTTCATTGGGTGCCCAGGATGCATCGACGGTCGGATACCGGGTAATGTTTTCAAGGATCTCGGTGCTCGGAGTACCGGGGTAAGCAGAAGCAACCTTAACGCCGGCCTCGAAAGCTCCTCGAGCAATCGCCTCGTTTCCAGATAACATGGTGCGTTTCATGCTAGGTCCTTTTCAGTCTGCAATATTATGATTTTTATTCAAAATGATGTTTTAGAACAACAAGAGTGACTATAGGGAACCATCTTAGGCTTGTCAATTCCTCATGAAACGAATTGCCGGGAAGCCATCTGCAACAGGACCCCCTCCAGTAAACCGAAATCACTGACCTTCGTCATATTTTTCCCGAAAACATCAAGCAGCGCCAGAGTAATGCGAAGGCCCGGAACGATAAGATCTCCCCTCCCCTTTTCGAGTCCTGCCAACTGTTCCCGTTGTTCGACAGACATGGGAGAAAGAGATTTCAGCATCGCGGTCAGTTCCGCATGAAATAGAACCTGATTATTGATGCGCAGACCATCGTAGTCGATCATACGCAATTTCATGGCTGCCAGCGATGTTACGGTACCGGCGGTGCCGACCAGCAGAGTATCGGAAGCCATGGCGTGCTCAAAGTGGGAGGATTTTTTCAGATCGGCAACGGCAAGTGAAAAAATTTTCGATATGTACCGTTGCTGTGCAACGTCCTCCGGATACATTTCACACAGTTCCACAACGCCAAGAGGATAGCTTTTTTTGAATAAAACCTTCTCTTTATGGCTGAAAATCAATTCGGTACTGCCCCCGCCGATATCGAACATCAGGCAGCTTTCCGGTGGCGGAGCGAGAGCGGCAATCATACCGGCGCAACTCAATCGCGCCTCTTCCTCGCCGTCGATAATCTCCAGTCGGATGCCTGCATGGTCCTGCACCCGGCTAACGAATTCATCGGCATTGGGAGCACGGCGCAGCGCCTCGGTACCGACAACGCGTACCTGCTCTACGCCGGCTTGTGCAATGATATTCTGCAGATCCAGCAAAGCGTTGAAAGTATGATCCATGCTTTGCCTGGCTAGACCGACACGGGGATCATAGTTTCCGGCCAGGCGCGTAATATGGCGTACATACCGAACCGGCTTGATGATACCGTGGCAGACCTCTCCCAAAAGGAGACGCACCGTATTTGATCCGACATCGACCCCCGCCAGCATGTTATTTATCCCCGATGACAGCTTTGCTGACATTAAAGGCATGACTGCCGATTTTGGAAAAACCATGCAGCATATCGATATAAATGAGACCCTGCTGGACAGAACATTCCCCTGTATTCAGTCGCGAAATGTGATTGTTCCTGAGGGTGTCTTCCAGATCGTCCACCACCCCGACCATAAAGCTCGATTTTGATTTTATGGTGGTATCTCCGCGATCGAAGGCATCGATAACAAAAGCCAGAAAGTCCCTGGTTTTTTGAGAAAGCTCTTCGATTTCCTGGACAGCCACGGGGGACAGAGCCTGACGCAAATCACGGAGTCTGCCTGCAAGTTTCCACAATGATTCGCAGTGATCGCCTACCCGTTCGAGGTCGTTGACAATATGCATCATGGAAGCTACGTCGCGTGACATGTCCTGGGTGATGGATTTTTGGGATAGATTGACAAGGAAATCTGTG